>DIEU01000025.1 GCA_002418775.1 Firmicutes bacterium UBA5766 | reverse complement strand
TCTCCCCGAGTCTCTGACCGCCGAACTGCGCCTTTCCGCCGAGGGGCTGCTGCGTCACCAACGAATACGGACCGATGGAGCGCGCGTGGATCTTGTTGTCGACCAGGTGGTGAAGTTTCAATATGTAGATGATCCCGACGGTGATCTCCTGATCGAAGGGCTCACCCGTCCGGCCGTCGAACAGTACGGTCTGCCCGTTTTCCGGAAGGTCGGCCATCTTCAGCATCTCGCGGATGTCCGTTTCGTTGGCACCGTCGAACACGGGCGTTGCCAGCGAAATGCCCCTCTTTAATTTCCGAATGAAGCGCCGAAGCTCATCGTCGCCTGCGCCATCCACAAAATCATCGAATTCGGCGGACGCATAGATTCTTTTCAGTTCTTTCCTGATGGAATCGAAGTTGGCGATCCGATCAACCAAACCATTGAGCTTTTCACCCAACCCCCTTGAAGCCCAACCGAGATGCGTCTCCAAAATCTGCCCCACATTCATACGGGAAGGAACTCCGAGCGGATTCAAAACTATATCAACAGGAGTACCGTCTTCCGTATAAGGCATATCTTCTTCGGGAAGTATTACTGAAATAACACCTTTATTGCCATGCCTTCCGGCAAGCTTGTCTCCCACAGATATTTTTCTTTTCTTTGCAATAAATACTCTTACAAGCTCATTTACACCCGGAGGAAGATCGTTTCCCTTTTTCTTTGAAGATATTTGAATATCTATTACTTTACCGCTTTCACCATGAGGGACTTTCAGTGAGCTGTCACGAACTTCTCTTGCTTTCTCACCAAAAATAGCTCTCAAAAGCTTTTCTTCTGCAGTAAGTTCTGTTTCTCCCTTTGGAGTCACCTTGCCCACAAGAATATCTCCGGGGCGTACTTCTGCGCCAATACGGATAATACCCCGGTCATCCAAATCTTTAAGTATATCTTCACCAACATTCGGAATGTCCCTGGTTATTTCCTCAGGACCAAGTTTGGTATCTCTTGCTTCACACTCATATTCCTCAATATGAATTGAAGTGAAATAATCTTCTTTGACCAGTTTTTCACTTACCAGTATTGCGTCCTCATAATTAAAACCTTCCCATGGCATAAAGGCAACCAACACATTACGGCCAAGGGCAAGTTCCCCGTAATCAGTTGAGGGACCGTCCGCAATTACCTGCCCGGTTTTAACTCGCTGGCCCTTTTTTACTATAGCTTTCTGGTTTATGCAGGTTCCCTGGTTGGAACGGTTAAATTTTAAAAGCTTATGTGTATTAACTGTACTCTCATCAGTCCGGATCAAAATTTCATTGGCCGTAACCCGTTCAACAAAACCGTCGTTTTTTGAAAGCACCACAACACCAGAATCGCAGGCAACTTTATATTCCACCCCTGTACCAACCAGCGGAGCGTCAACTTTAATAAGCGGAACGGCCTGGCGCTGCATATTTGCGCCCATCAGCGCACGGTTGGCGTCATTGTGTTCAAGAAAGGGTATTAAAGCTGAAGCCACACTGAACACCTGCTTGGGCGAAACATCCATATAATCAACCTTGGAATCAGGAACAACCATTATTTCTCCATGATAAGAACGCGCGCTCACCTGACCCTTGAAATAACCATTTTCATCAAGGGGAACATTAGCCTGGGCGATTACGTTTTCCTCTTCCTCGTCGGCTGTTAAATAGCTGATCTCTTCGGTGACACGCTTGTTTTGTTTTTCTACTTTACGATAAGGAGTCTCGATAAAACCAAACGGATTGACTCTTGCATAACAGCTTAAAGACCCTATGAGTCCAATATTCGGACCTTCAGGAGTTTCAATAGGGCAGATTCTCCCATAATGAGAATGGTGAACATCACGGACCTCAAAACCAGCCCTTTCACGGCTAAGTCCGCCTGGCCCCAGTGCGGAAAGACGGCGCTTGTGTGTTAGTTCGGCAAGAGGATTTGTCTGATCCATAAACTGAGACAACTGGCTTGAGCCAAAAAACTCCTTAATTGCAGCAACCACCGGTCGAATATTTATCAAAACCTGCGGTGTAATCACGTCTATATCCTGAATTGTCATCCGTTCCCTGATTACCCGTTCCATCCTGGCCAATCCTATGCGGAATTGGTTTTGAAGCAACTCGCCCACAGAACGGACTCTGCGGTTACCCAGGTGATCAATGTCGTCAACATTCCCTTCCCCATCCATCAGATTAAGTAAATACCGCATTGTTTGTATAATATCCTTGTGCGTTAATTCACGGATGAATTCACGGTTTTGATCCTTTTGGCGTATTTTAAGATCCCCATCAGGTTCACCATCACGGTATAAAACGCCATGCTTTAGCTTTTTTTCTATTTTATATCTGCCGACATTGGCCAGGTCATAACGTTTAGGATCAAAAAACAGGGAAGACAGTAATGTGCGGGCGCTTTCGACAGCGGGAGGTTCCCCGGGTCTCAACCGTTTGTAAATTTCAACCAGGGCCTCTTCTTCCGAATCAGTGTTATCCCGTGCCAGGGTATCCTGAATATGCACGTTTTCGTTAAATAATTCCATTATTTTTAGGTTGGGACCGTAACCCAGGGCCCTAATTAACACTGTTGCCGGTATTTTACGTGTGCGGTCAATGCGTACGTAAAGCTGATCATTGGCATCTGTTTCAAATTCCAGCCAAGCCCCGCGATTGGGAATAATCGTTGCAGTATATATTTTTTTGCCCGATGTATCAATCTGCTCACCAAAATAGACGCCCGGGGATCGCACTAACTGGCTGACAATTACACGTTCAGCCCCGTTAATAATAAAAGTTCCTTTTTCAGTCATTAAGGGAAGGTCACCCATAAAGACTTCCTGTTCCTTTACCTCACCGGTCTCTTTGTTAATTAACCTCACCTTGACACGCAAGGGCGAGAAATAGGTAACGTCTCTTTCTTTACATTCTTCTTCCGAATATTTAGGTTCCCCCAACGAATAATCTAAAAATTCAAGAACAAGGTTTCCTGTAAAGTCTTGAACAGGAGAAACATCATGAAATACTTCCCTCAGTCCTTCTCTTAAAAACCACTCATACGAACCTTTTTGAATCTCAATAAGATCGGGCAGATCCAAGACCTCTTTAAGTTTAAAAAAGCTCCATCGTTCCCTGGAACCCAAATTTAAAAGACTCATTCTACGCTACCAACCCCCTTGGAGATTTGCAAAAAAGAAACAAGGAAAAAGCAAGGTCCGGCTTATTTCCGATCCTCGCTTTTTTCTCAAACGGAAGCGTTTCTATAATATTATCCCCCAAAATAATTTACCAAATACAAGAAAAGATAAAAAAGAAACTATCTAAATATATTAGCACTTTACAATTTGGCTGTCAATATGTATATTGATAAAATTATTTTACTGCAAATTATTTTACGTCGACACCTGCTCCCTGCTCTTCGAGTTTTTCCTTAATGGATTGCGCTTCTTCTTTGCCGATCTTTTCCTTTACGGGTTTGGGAACGTTATCCACAAGTTCTTTTGCCTCTTTTAACCCCAGACCGGTAATTTCGCGAACTACTTTGATTACGTTAATCTTCTTGTCACCCACTGATGATAAAATGACATCAAATTCTGTCTGCTCCTCTTCTTCCACAGCAGGCTGAGCAGACGCAGCCCCGGCAGCGGGAGCCATCATAGCAACAGGCGCAGCGGCGCTGACACCAAACTCTTCTTCAAACTTTTTGATCAGTTCGGCTAATTCCAGGACTGTCAAACCTTTTACAGCTTCAACTATTTCTTCGACTTTAGACATTTACAATGGACCTCCTAATTTTAATATTAGCTAATTTCTCCGGCAAACTTTTGCCTGCGAATTTCTTTTATTACATAGACCAGATTTCTTAGCGAACCGCTTAATACGCTTACCAGTCCGTAAACCGGCGCCTGCATACCTCCCACAACTCTGCCCAAGAGAACCTCACGTGAAGGCAGTTCGGACAATTGACGGACCTGCCTGTCCTGAATAACTTTCCCTTCCAATACCCCGCCTTTGATTACTAACTGTTTATATTCACGAGTCATTTCGATTAATAATTTAGCGGGTTTAACCGGATCACCCTTGCCAAACGCAATCGCAGTCGGTCCTTCAAGAATAGAGCCCAAATCCTGAAGGCCAATTTCTTGTGCAGCCAGACGGGTGAGAGTATTTTTGGCAACCTTCAGTTCAGCATCAATTTCCCGCAGTTTTCGGCGCAAACTGCTTATTGACGCGACATCAAGGCCGCGATAGTCGGCCATTATTGCAATATTGCTGTCCTTTAATTTTTCCCTGACTTCATTTAACATTTTTTGTTTTTCATCCCTGGAAGGCATTTTCCCCAATCACCTCCTCTTATATATTTCGAGTATTAAAAAAACCTCTGTTCTAACCAGAGGCCTGCCGTTTCCAACGGGAAACACATAATGCTTCTTAGGCCTCGGTTGGCGGCGCCTTCACCCTTAAGTCCTTATAGACACCAACTGTCAATAGCGCTTTTAAGATATCAGGTATGATTTTTTAAGCCGAAAGCTTCATGGCGGTTACTTTAATTCCAGGTCCCATGGTCGAACATACATAGATCCCTTTAATATATTGCCCCTTTGCTGCAGCAGGCTTAACCTTCACCAATTGATCCAGCAAAGCGTCCAGATTCTCGACAAGCTTTTCAATGTCAAATGAAACTCTTCCTATGGGAACGTGAATGATACCTGCTTTATCAACACGATACTCTATCTTTCCGGCCTTTACCTCATGGATGGCTCTGGTCACATCAGGAGTGACAGTGCCCGTTTTCGGGTTTGGCATAAGTCCGCGCGGGCCAAGGATGCGCCCCAATTTACTTACCATGCTCATCATATCCGGTGTAGCTATGGCGACCTCGAAATCAAGCCAACCCTGCTGCTGAATTTTTTCGATCATGTCTTCAGCGCCAACAAAGTCTGCCCCTGCGTCAAGCGCTTCTTTTGCTTTATCATCTCTCGCGAATACCAAAACCGATCTTGTCCTGCCGGTCCCGTGAGGTAAAACCATTGCCCCTCTGACCTGTTGATCAGCATGACGGGGATCAACACCCAGTTTGACAACTGCCTCAACTGTTTCGTCAAATTTTGCCTTAGCCAGCTGTTTTACCAATTCCAAAGCATCTTTGGGATCATAAAGCATATCACGGTTGATCTGCTTGCTGGCTTCCTGATAATTTTTACTTCTTTTAGGCATTTACCCGATTCACTCCTTAAACAACTTCAATACCCATACTCCTGGCTGTTCCTTCAACCATACGTACGGCTGCTTCTATAGTGTTGGCGTTAAGATCCTGCATTTTTGCCTGAGCAATTTCACGAACCTTGGCAGCCGATATCCGGGCAACCTTTTTCCTGTTCGGTTCGCCGGAAGCCTTTTCAATATTTGCCGCTTTCTTTAATAGTACAGATGCAGGCGGCGTTTTGCAGATAAAAGAAAAACTTCTATCTTCAAAAACAGTAATTTCTGCTGGTACAATCAACCCGACCTGAGCAGCCGTTCTCTCATTATATTCTTTTACAAAAGCCATGATATTTACCCCGTGCTGCCCTAATGCCGGACCTACTGGAGGGGCTGGTGTTGCCTTACCGGCAGGAACCTGGAGTTTTACAACTGCGACTACCTTCTTTTTGCGTGCCATTTTTATAAACACCTCCCGTCATGAATACTTACCAGTATCAAGTCTATATAGAACTTCCTAACTTATTTTTTCCACCTGAGCAAAATCTAATTCTACGGGGGTTTCCCGCCCAAACATTGATATCTTAACTTTTAGTTTATACTTATCCGGGTTAACTTCTTCAACTATTCCAATGAAGTCCTCAAAAGGCCCTGATTTGACCCTGATATTTTGCCCAATTGCAAGATCAACCCGTATCCTGACCTCCTCCACTCCCATTTGCCGCATAACCTGCACAGCTTCTTCTTCAGTTAAAGGGATAGGTTTTGAACCCGAGCCAACAAAACCCGTAACCCCCGGAGTGTTCCGGACAACATACCACGAATCGTCGCCCATTACCATTTCAACAAGAACATAACCCGGAAATATCTTTCGTTTGTTGATTTTCCTTTTGCCATCCCTGAATTCCAGTTCGTCTTCCATAGGAACAATTATACGGAAAATTTTATCTTCCATATTCATGGACTCGATTCTTTTTTCAAGGTTTGCTTTAACCTTGTTTTCATAGCCGGAATAAGTATGGATTACATACCACTGTTTATCCATAAAAAGGAACCCTATAAAAGGGCCCCCACCTCCCAATGAATTATTCCAAAATCAACTGCAATAAACGGGAGAGAAAAGAATCGAATGCCCAGATTAATACCCCTACTATTGTAACCGCAACCAGGACGACCCCTGTATAGATACTTACCTCCCGCCTGCTCGACCAATGAACTTTTTTAAGCTCACTATATACTCCTTTAAAATAGACCTTCAGCTGTTCTACATAACTTTTTAAATCTTTTTTTGGCGCAGTTTGTTTTCGATCGGGCTTGGCGCCTGAACCTTTGCTCAAGTTCTTTGAACCGGTTGCGGGCTTCTTAAAAATCCCTGGTTTAGGCGGGTCCTGTTTTGTAGTACTTCCCTTTTTAACCTGGTTACCCAACATAGCCACATCCTTTAAACTCATCTTTCTTATTTTAAGCAACCGGTTTTAACGCGTTTCTTTATGTAAAGTATGGGTGTGGCAAAACCTACAATACTTTTTCATTTCAATCCGCCCGGGATCATTCTTTTTATTCTTGGTCGTAGTATAATTTCTTTGTTTGCACTCGCCACAGGCCAATGTAACTAATACACGCATCAGTATGCTTACCCTCCAAAATATGTTATAGCCAGTCAATAGCCTTAACTAATTTAACATAAGCCATATTGTATGTCAATACTTGCCTTGGTACTGTTGTATCCACAAGAATTTTAATATTTCAGGAAAAATACAAAACCTGCAATACCGGATTAGCCTCTGGAAAAAAATATTAAGGCAGGAAATAAATTAGATTCCTCCGGCAAAAGATGAATTGCCCGCGACGCATAACTCTATCAGTTGACAATCAGCACACTTGGGTTTGCGTGCAGTACAAACTTGCCGGCCATGAGCCAGAAGCTGATGATGAAAATCCATTCCGCATTGTGGAGGAAGCAGAGCAAGCAGTTCTTTTTCAGTTTTTTCAGGCGTTTTGGCTTTTGAAAGCCCCAACCTGTGTGAAACACGGAAAACATGGGTATCAACTGGTATGGTGTGCTGGTTAAATGCAATACCGAGAATTACACTTGCGCTTTTTGGCCCTACACCTGGAAGCTCTTCCAGTTCTTTACGCGTCGACGGCACACGTGAACTGTATTTTCCTACCAGTATACGGCAGGTATTGATGATATTCTTGCTTTTACTGTAAAATAAACCGCAGCTTTTAATTTCACCAGCCAGTGTATCTACATTTAAGCAGGCATAATCTTCAGGTAAGCTGTACTTTTTAAATATCCTCTTTGTGATCCTGTTTACCTGTATATCAGTACACTGGGCTGATAAAATCACTGCGATTAAAAGCTGAAAACTATTTTCATATTCCAGTCCTGTTTTTGCTTCAGGATATAATCCGGACAATATTTTGACGATTGCATCAATGTTATTGTTTGGCATTCTGCCTGGTTCTCCGCAAGGTCCAACTTAGCCTTCCGACTTATCTCTTTCTCTGCAGGCTATTATTTTCTTACCCAATCTTTCCTCTATTACAGGGGGTACCAGGCCTGTAATACACCCCCCGAAATAAGCTACTTCCTTTACACCGTTCGAACTAATGAATGAATATCTCGCCCTTGTCATCAAAAAAACAGTCTCAACAGAAGGCTGCAACTGCTTATTGGTCAAGGCCATCATGAACTCGTTTTCGAAATCTGAAATAGCTCTTAGTCCTCTGATCACGACCTGCGCTCCCCTTGTAACCGCATAGCTGACTGTTAAACCCTCAAATGAATCCACTAATACGTTCGGATAGTTTTGCAGGACTTCCCTTAGCATGTCCACGCGTTCTGTAACAGAAAAAAAGGGAGTTTTACTTGCGTTTTTTGACACAGCCACAATTACCCTGTCAAACAGCGCTACAGCCCGTTCAATAATATCCAAATGACCGCACGTTACGGGATCAAAACTGCCGGGATAAACGGCTGTTCGCAAAACTTCTCACTCCTACTCTGAAAATAATTTGTATTAGGGAGGTCAACTGCCGATGTGCTTAATAATTGCACTCAAGGCATTGACCTTCCTTGTTGATGGATTTTCATCCTTTTGATGGCGCTGCTCTAACAGCATGGTGGTTATATCCTGTTTTTCCGTTTTATTTATGCATTCAGAAGTGGTGATAAAGCCTTAATATTAACCTCCTCCTGTATTTTTAAAACAAACTCGCCAAGCGCCATTCCTCCCAGATCACCTAACTGGCGGTTACGAACAGAAACCTGACCGCCCTCAGCTTCACGATCCCCAACCACCAGCATATAGGGAATCTTTTGCAACTGCGCTTCGCGTATTTTGAAATTAACTTTCTCATTACGGTCGTCAAGCTCGACGCGGAATCCTTTCTCGTCCAGAACATCTTTTACCTTACCTGCATATTCAAGATGCCTCCGTGCTATGGGAAGGACCCTTGCCTGCACAGGCGCCAGCCAAAGTGGAAAGGCCCCGGCAAAATGCTCCGTAAGTATTCCAATAAACCTCTCTATGCTGCCGAAGACTACCCTGTGCAGCATCACCGGCTGGTGTTTTACCCCATCATCACCTACGTAAGTAAGTTTAAACATTTCGGGCATTATAAAGTCTAGTTGTATTGTGCCGCACTGCCAGGTACGGCCAAGACAATCCTCAAGATGAAAATCAATTTTAGGACCGTAAAAAGCGCCGTCTCCCTCGTTTATTTTATATCCTATGCCCTTTTCTTCCAGGGCCTCTTTCAGTGCTGTTGTCGCCAGATCCCAGATCTCATCCGAACCTATGGAATTCTCAGGTTTGGTGGAAAGTTCGACATGGTAGGGAAAATTGAAAATCTTATAAAAGTCATGCACCAAGTCAATGACACCTATAATTTCGTTCTTAACCTGCCCGGGCAGCATAAATATATGAGCATCATCCTGAGTAAAGCACCGGACACGCATTAAACCATGTAAAACGCCCGATAGCTCGTGACGGTGGACCAGTCCCAGTTCAGCCATCCTGATGGGTAAATCCCTGTAACTGTGCAGACGGCTCCTGTAAACAAGTATACCCCCCGGACAATTCATCGGCTTTACTGCATAGTCAGCCTGATCTATTTTAGTAAAATACATGTTTTCCCTGTAATGATCCCAGTGCCCGGACTGCTCCCAAAGAGAACGGTTCAGGATGACCGGTGTCCGTATTTCCTGATATCCTCTCTTTTTATGCTCCTCACGCCAAAACTTCTCCAGTTCGTTTCGCAAAACCATCCCTTTGGGGTGAAAAAATGGGAACCCCGGCCCTTCTTCCTGAATACTGAATAAATCCAGGTCGATGCCTAAGCGGCGGTGATCTCTTTTTTTTGCTTCTTCAATTCGAAACAAATACTCATCAAGCTTGGACTTTTCAGGAAACGATGTTCCATAAATACGCTGAAGCATTTTGTTTCTTTCGTCCCCACGCCAGTAAGCCCCTGCTACGCTGAGCAGTTTTACAGCCTTTAACCTGCCGGTGGAAGGGAGATGCGGACCGACGCACAAATCCGTAAATTCTCCCTGGGAATAGCATGAGATTACCGCATCTAAAGGGAGATCATTAATTAATTCAACTTTATATGGTTCTTCAATTTCGCTGAATAATTTAAGCGCTTCTTCCCTGCTTAACTCAAACCTCTTGAAAGGCAAATCCTCTTTTATAATTGCTTCCATTTCCTTTTCGATCTTTTCCAGGTCTTCAGCTGTGAAAGGTTTTTGGGAATCAAAATCATAATAATAGCCCTCCTCTATCGCCGGACCAATGGCAAGCTTTGTACCAGGAAAGAGCCGTTTCACCGCCTGAGCCATAACATGTGAACTGCTGTGACGAAAGACGCGCTTTCCTTCATCGTCCTCAAAGGTATAGAAATTAATGTCTTTATCACCTTCAGGCTGGCAATCCAAATCCCGCAATTCTTTATCGATTGCTCCGACAAGAACTTCCTTACCCAGCCGGGGGCTAATGTCTTTCGCTATTTCAAGAAGCTTCGTACCCGCTTCATACTCACGGACCTGACCGTCCTTTAGTGTAATCTTTAACATTTGTTTCTAACTCCTGTAAGTGATTTTTATAATGTTTATTTAATATAACCAGATAGAAAGAAATCTGTCAACAAGTGAACCCGGGGATAAACGAGGGAACTGTTTGAGGCGCATCAGCGCCGGGAAGCGTAGTCCAAATTTTAAGTTGTTCTTTTTGTCTCGGGACTAGCGAAACCAGCAGGCTGATTAAGAGATCCTCGTAACTAACCTCGTCCTGGCCTTGTTCACAGCCTGCTCCTTCCAATAACAAGCCGCTCTTGATTGCTTTTCCGCGTTTATCGAAAAGTCTGAAAAACCCTTCCGGATAAGATACTACATGTATAAAGTCAGCCCTGGATTCGTTTGTCTCTGTATAGCGTCTTAAAAGATAAATAAATTCTGTATAATCCTTTTTCAGCAGAAAGTCATCCACAGCCTTATCTACTATCTCGGCAAGTTCAATCAGATAGTCATTTAATATGAAAAAAGAAAAACAATTTGCGGTAAAGCAGGACAAGAAGCTTATTTTTTAAATACGCTCAGCAGGGCTTCTTCTGGAACGCCCTTTATAACTTCAGCCCTCCCAATTCTTACTGGCAAAGCAAATGTATATTCCCTGTCGATTACTTTTTTATCCTTTAAAATAGAAAGTAGAATCTGATCAATCGGAATCTGCCCGGGTAATTCTGAAGGCAGGCCTGTCTTCTTAATCAAACCAAGAATACGATTTTCTTCTTCCTGTGTTAAAATACCGATTATATTGGCCAGGCGGGATTCGACCGCCATCCCTATCGCTACCGCTTCTCCATGACGGTATAGATTATAACCCGACAATGCTTCTATGGCATGACCTACTGTATGGCCAAAATTTAAAATAGCACGGCGTCCTCTTTCCGTTTCATCTTCCTGAACAACTTCTGCTTTTATTTTGCAGGAAGCTGAGATTGCCCTTGCCAGCGCCTCAGGCTGTCTGTCAAGCAAGTCGCCGATGTGATCAAAGAGCCATGAAAAAAACTCATGATCAGCAATAACGGCGCATTTAATTACTTCGGCAAGACCGGTCCTGAGTTCCCTGTCATCAAGTGTAGATATTAAATCTATATCTGATAAAACAAGTTTCGGCTGGTAAAAAGCTCCGATGATATTTTTTCCGCGCGGGTGGTTCACCGCCACCTTGCCTCCTACGCTGCTGTCTACCTGGGCTAAAAGAGTAGTCGGCAGTTGTACAAAAGCAATCCCCCTCATATAAGTTGCAGCTACAAAACCAGCCAGGTCACCTACAACTCCCCCTCCCAGGGCAACCACCACGCTTTGGCGGTCAAGCTCATTATTATATGCCAGGTCATACAACTCCCCGGCAATGTCAAGGCTTTTTGCTTCTTCACTGTCCGGCGCCAACGCCGGGATCACCCTGTAACCGGCAGCGGAAAGCTTTTCTTTAACTAAATCGCCGTAAAGGCCGAATACCTTGGGATTGCTTACCATGAGCACACTTTTCCCTAAATTAAGATCTTTAAGATAACATCCTACCGAGTTTATTAATCCCTGGCCGATATAGATATGATAGCTCCGTTCCGCAAGATCGAGATAAATATCTTCCGGCGCCGACATCTTATGACACTCCTGGAGATTTTGAATAATTTTTTCAACCACCTGGTCAGGATCGTCGAAACTTGTGTCTATATTTAAGTCTGCTGCGCCATATGCCTGTGAGCGTACGGATAAAAGCTCCTCAATCTTCTGTTTTAAATCTTCTGTACCGCTGAGAAGCGGCCGGTTCCGGCCTGCTTTAACCCGTTTCAGGATTGTCTCCGGATCAGCGGTAAGACAGATGAGGATCCCATTTTCTTTTAGACAGGATACATTTTCGCTGTCAAGTACTATCCCTCCACCAGTCGCCACTACCAAATGCTTTTCCTTGCTAAGTCTTTTGACAACCAGTTTTTCTTCTGAGCGAAACCTCGCCTCACCTAATTGTTTAAAAATTTGCGGTATTGTTTTTCCCGTAACGCGCTCTATCTCACTGTCGGTATCAACAAAGTCCCACTTGAGGCGGTCGGCGAGTCTTCTGCCGATGATAGTTTTGCCAGTTCCCATAAACCCGATTAAAATTATATTTTCCATATTAAAATCCGCCTGTTTTAAATACTTCTTTCTCTTAACCGTAACAGATATGCATCGTAATTTTTTCTTAGCTCGTCAATTGTGTCACCGCCAAACTTGTCCAGGAAAGCAGCTGACAATTCCCACGCTACTGCGGCTTCCCCAATTACACTGGCTGCAGGTACAGAACAGGTGTCAGCCCTTTCCACAGAAGCCAGTTGTGGTTCGTGGGTAAGCAAGTCAGCGCTGTGCAAAGGTTTATACAGGGTTGGGATTGGTTTTACGGCTGCCCTTACAATTAAAGGTTCCCCGTTAGTCACGCCACCTTCCAGCCCACCCGCACGGTTTGTAAGACGATAAAAACCCTTTCCCTTTTCATGATAGATTTCATCGTGCGCTAAAGAACCTGGCAAACGGGAAGCAGCGAAACCGAGTCCGATTTCTACTCCCTTTATTGAGGGTATACTCATCAGCGACCTGGCCAGGTTTCCGTCCATCCTTCTGTCCCACTGGACGTAACTGCCCAAACCGGGTGGCAAGCCAAATACGCACACTTCAAAAACACCGCCAAGGGAATCACCTGCTGCCCTGGCATGATCAATCTCCTGCTTCATGGCCTCTTCCGCTTTTGGATCAGGACAGTAAAGCTGCGAACCAGACAGTGCTTCTTTAAACATTTGGAGATCGGTCCGCTCCATTCGGCTGGCCTGTGCATAACCTGACGTTTCACTGACGGTTATGCCGCCGATTTGCACAACATAACCTATTACGATAATACCCAGCATTTCGAGCAGTTTTTCCGCTGCACTTCCCACTGCAACTCTGGCAGCGGTCTCCCTGGCGCTTGCACGTTCCAGAACATTCCTTATATCCTGCTGGTCATACTTTAATGCGCCGGCAAGATCAGCATGCCCAGGCCGTGGGCGGGTAACCACTCTTTGAGCCAGGCTTGCGCTTTCGCCGGACGCCATAATCTCTTTCCAGTTTATCCAGTCACGGTTTTCTATCTGCAAGGCAACAGGGCTCCCGATTGTAATACCTCCACGTACCCCGCTTAAAATAACGACCTGATCATTTTCAATTGCCATCCGGCCTCCGCGCCCATAACCCCCCTGACGTCTGGCAAGTCTTTTATTAATATAGTCCTTGCTCAGAGGAAGCCCCGCAGGTAAACCTTCAATTAAGGCAGTAAGTGCAGGGCCATGGGATTCACCGGAGGTTAAATAACGAAGCACAAATACAACTCCCCTCATTATTCTAAATAAGAATAACTAGATTTTAAGACGTTATGTTTAACTCAGTAAACTTTTGCGGCAAGGAACTCCTGCAGTGACTTGCGCATTATTTCTACAGGGGCCTGCACACCTGTCCAATGTTCGAAAGCAAGTACTCCCTGGTAGAGAAGCATTCCTATTCCATTAGTCGCTTTAACTCCTTCAGTTAAGCTTGTGTTTTTTAAAAATTTTGTAATAGGGGGATTATAAACTAAATCACAGACAACCTGACCCGGCTGGAGATATTCAAAGGGAAAATCCGGGCAGGCATCTTCATTGGGGTACATACCTAAAGGAGTCGCCTGGATAATTAAATCAGCCCTTTTAACACATTCCTTGATTTCCGGCGTGGCCCATCGCACGGTATCAGCTTTTTTTACCGGAGTCTCCCCGGCTAATAGTTGCGCAAGCGCAAGGGCTCTTTCAGGCTTCCGGTTGGCTATGGTTATATACAACGCCCCCGATATGGCAAGTTCAACAGCGATGGACCGGGCAGCGCCTCCGGCGCCTAAGATTAGCACAGTCTTCCCCGCAGGTAAAAAACCTGCTTCTTCTTTTAAGGAACGCAAAAATCCGGCTCCGTCTGTGTTATAGCCATACAGTTTTCCTTTTTTATTGACAATGGTGTTTACGGCGCCTGCAATTTTAGCCCCGGGTGCTATCTGATCAATGCAGCCGCATATTCTTTCTTTATGGGGTATTGTAATGTTTACGCCAGCCATTCCCAGCGATATAACCGCCCTGGCTGCGCTCTCCAGTTCTTCAGGCGCAACACAATAAGGAACATAGACAAAATTAAGCCCCAAAAAAGAAAAGGCCGCATTATGCATGACCGGTGAAAAAGAGTGTCCGACAGGATAGCCAAAAATTCCGCAAACACGGGTTGCGCCGCTTATTAACAATTAAATATGAACCCCTTTTCCTAAAAAAAACTTCTATTTGTGCTGGTATTCAGTATATACAGGCTGTTTTTTAAATAAATTCAGGACAATTTTCTCCAACTGCCGGCTGATCAGGCGTGTAGCCCAAAATTCCTTTCCATTCATTGGCGCCACAAGTATAGTAAACATACCCAGCCTGTTGCCGCCAAGAATATCTGTGAAGATCTGATCCCCTATCACTGCCGTTTGTTCGGGATAAGTTCCCAGCAGTTCAAGCGCCTTTCGGAAAGGTTTGCAGCGCGGCTTTATTGCGTAACAGATTGCGGGCAAATCCAATTCTCCGGCAAGCTTCGAAACACGTTTTGCATTGTTGTTGGAAATAATACATGCCTTTAAATTGCGGCTGCGTATTTCTTTAAGCCAACTGCAAACTTCGTCTGAAAACACATCCGCATTCTGCGGTATAATTGTATTGTCGAGATCGAAGAGGATACCCCGGATTCCTGCCTTGTAAAGATCATTAACGTTAATCTCAAACAACGAAGATACATAAAGCTTGGGATATAACAACTTGAATATAGACAAATTAATCTATACTCCCAATATTTTTTTAGCCTTATTTAAATCCACTGGTGTATTTATGTTATAAAAAACCTTCATATAATCGGCAAATCTGCTGATTTCCTCCCGCTCAACATACTTTACCCTCAGATACGGCCAAATGGAAGTAGACTTGTATTCGCCTCTCTTCAGGCAGAATTCGATGACAGGTAAACAGCCTTTTCTGTACAAAGCGTGTAACGGTTCTGAATACTCATCTATTCTGGGTACAACTATGTCTGAATTCTGATTAGCGCTTTTAAGAATATGCTCTACGAGTTTTGGTTCGATAAAAGGCATATCACAGGCAACGACAAAAACAAACTCGCAGGATGCCGCTTTTAAAGCGGCGTGAATTCCTCCGAGAGGACCGCAATTTTTATATATATCGGAAACCATGGAAATTTTAAGGTGATCGTATAATTCTACATTGTTAGTTACAAGGATTATTTCCTGAAAAAGAGGCCTGATCTTATTTATTGTAGTTTCCACAAGGCTGTTTATGCCTATATTGATCAAAGCCTTATTATTACCCATCCGTTTGCTTTTTCCACCGGCGAGAATCGCTGCGCTTGCTGGCTGCAAAGATAACTCCCACCTTCTTAGGCGCATATGTCTGGCCTGCTTTAGGAAATTATCCTTCCAGCCGGAAGTGAAACACTAATAACAATACTGCGCCTTTAAAAAATTAATCAAGATAGTCCTTCAACTTCTTGCTCCGGCTGGGATGGCGAAGCTTCCGCAGTGTCTTGGCCTCTATCTGGCGGATTCTTTCCCTGGTTACGCCAAATCTTTGCCCGACCTCTTCAAGCGTGCGCGCTCGGCCGTCATCCAACCCAAACCGCAAGCGCAACACCTTTTGTTCCCTGTCGGTTAAAGTCGTTAAAACCTCATCCAGTTGTTCTCTTAGCATAGTAAAGGACGCTTCTTCAGCAGGCGCTCGCGCTTCCTGATCTTCTATAAAATCGCCAAGATGCGAATCTTCTTCTTCCCCTATCGGAGTCTCCAAAGAAACAGGTTCCTGGGCTATCTTCAAAATATCCCTTACTTTTTCCTCCGATATATTCATTTCCAGGGATATCTCTTCCGGCGTTGGTTCTCTGCCCAACTCTTGCAAAAGCTGCCGGGATACCCTGACCAGCTTGTTTATAGTTTCAACCATATGTACAGGGATTCGTATAGTCCTTGCTTGATCAGCTATGGCTCTGGTAATAGCCTGACGAATCCACCATGTGGCGTAAGTGCTGAATTTATAACCCTTCCTGTAGTCAAATTTCTCTACAGCCTTTATTAGACCCATATTTCCTTCCTGGATCAGATCAAGGAAGAGCATTCCCCGCCCCACATAACGCTTCGCAATACTCACGACCAGACGCAGGTTCGCCTCTGCAAGACGTCTTTTGGATTCCTCATCACCACTCTCCATACGCTTTGCCAGCTCAACTTCTTCCTCCGGGGCCAGTAAGGGAACTCTTCCAATCTCTTTGAGGTACATACGCACAGGATCATCTATGCTTACGCCCTCTGGAACACTCAAATCAACCTCGACTTCTTCAGGCGAATTATCTAAAGAAGCAGGATTGCTTACTGGTTCAAGGTCCGGCGTTTCAGGTATTACTTCAATACCCATGCCGGCCAGCTTTTCATACACATCATCTATCTGCTCGGGTGTAAGATCGGCTCCCTGCAAACCATCCATAATCTCGGTGTAGGTAAGTACCCCTTTTTTTCTGCCTTCCTCAATTAGTTCCTTGATGCTGTCTATATTAATTTCGTTCCTCATACTGCTCTTTCCCCCTCTCTTGAGCGGGTCGAAATTTCCCTGTCAACCTCTATGAGTTCCTGAAGTTCCTGTAATATAGCCGCTGTCCGCTGACTGTCCTGAGCTTTTTCCGCCCTGGTAAGTTCCTGTAAAAGTTGAACCCTTTTCGTCTTTCGTTCGTTAGTTTTTAACGCTGTTATCAGATCCCTCAAAACATCCCTGCTCTGTGTCTTTACGGGCGTATCTATCAACAGCCTGCTTAATACAGTACCTTCTTGATCGTTAAGTCTGCTCAATAAATCTGCCGGGTTCAACTTCTGGCTTTGGTTAATCAAGAAAAAGATTCTATTCAATGTCGGATCTTTCAAAAACTGTTCCCCTAACTCCTCTTTTACAACAGGTAAGTATTCAGGCTCATGCAAAATTATGCTCAATATCTGCTGCTCGGCATTTTCCCGGGCATTTAGTTGTCTTTGTAGTATATTATGCGTTTTTTTAGCAATTTTATCCGGAATTGGCCATTTTTTTCGCTGGTCTGTCTGATATCTTCCAAGCTCGCTCGTAACTGTTTCCCAGCTTAAATTGAGATAGGAAGCTACCGTTCTGATGCCCTCTTCCTGATCTGCCGCACTATCCATTACTGCTATATTTCGAATAACCTTATCCAGGATCTGCCTTGTATCTTGATCAGCAAGACTTGCCTGACGGAGCTTATATTCCAGTAATGTTTCACTCTTATTAAGAAGATCCTCCCAACCCTGCCTGCCGTTCATCCTGATATAATCATCAGGATCTTTTCCCTGCGGGATACTTATTACCCGGACACGGCCGCCCAACTCCTGAAGAAGATCCAAACCACGCAGGGTTGCGTTTACACCTGCAGTATCTGCGTCATAAGCAATAACAACTTCTTTGTTGTAACGGAGCAACACCCTGCACTGCCCATCCGTCAGGCTTGTCCCCAAAGAAGCAACCGCTCCGGAAAAACCATACTGGTGAGCTGTTATTACATCCATATAGCCTTCCATAACAATTGCAGGTCCGTTCTGCAAAGCCTGCCTGGCAAGATTTAATCCGTATAAAACTTGCCCCTTGCTGAAAACCGGAGTCTGAGGAGAGTTCAAATATTTCGGCAGGCTTTGACCCATCGTCCTTCCGCCAAAACCTATTACCTGTCCCTGTATATCAAAAATAGGAAACATTATTCGCCCGTAAAACCGGTTATGCAGGCCCCTGTCCCCTTGAGCAGCCAGGCCGAGCTCAATCAGATCTCCGGATAGGCATCCTTTTTTCTGCAAATAATCTACTAAATCTGTCCAATTCTCAGGCGCATAACCCAGCTGAAAAAGCTCCTGAACCCTTTCTTCCAAGCCTCTGTTTTTCAAATATTCCCTGGCCTGTTTGCCTTCCTGCCGGTTGATCAGGACATTCCTGTAGAACTCCTTGGCCATTTTATTTATTTCCCAGAAACGTTCCTGACTTCTTTTTTTCTCAATCCTGCCCCGGTCGGCAACGGGCGGCAATACCCCTGCTTTATTAGCCAGCCGCCTTACAGCTTCCGGAAAGGTCAGCCCTTCAGAAAGCATGACAAACTTAAAAATATCTCCTCCCACACCGCAGCCGAAACAATAAAAGATCTGTTTTTCACTGCTCACTGTAAAGGACGGCGTTTTCTCCTGGTGAAAAGGGCAGAGACCAACATGATTCCTGCCTTTCTTCTCAAGACGTATATATTCACCAATTAGCTCAGTAATTTCAATATGTTGGCGGATGGTTTCGACCGTGTCATCTTTTAAATAGTTCTCCATTATACAGATCACCTTTGGAGACGTTTTTCACAGAATTTTCAAGATGCCGGCGTCACCAGCATTTAGTTATCCTACTTAAACTATTCGCTATTTTTATAATATTTCCTTCCCTATTCTACAATTTTTTATCTAATGCGCTTTGATAATTAAACAGGGAAAGGGCTGGGAATAAATAGCCTTGTGAATTGTAGAACCGCATACCTGTCAGTCATCCCGGCTATATAATCACAAACAACTCTATCCACACCAAGTTCTTGTGCTTTTTGTCTGTGTTCGTCGGACAGGTAGTGAGGATTGTCTGTTAAATACTTAAAAATGTATTGGACCACATGAATCGCCTTTTTCTCTTCTTTTTTTGCCTCCGATCCAATATAGACCCTGTCAAAAAGGAAAGCTCTCAGCTCATCCATGCTCTGCTGGATCTCACTGCTTAAAGCAATTGCAGGTTTTTCCCAACTGGATTTAATTAGATCAGCTACAAGGCAATTAATCCGCTCGCGGTGTGTATATCCCAATCTTCGAAGACAATTCACAGGCAAATCAGAAACCTGAAGAATACCTCCCCTGATTGCGTCGTCAATATCGTGATTTATATAAGCTATGCGGTCACAAATTCTGACGACCTGACCCTCCAGGGTAACAGGCAGTACACTTCCCGTATGATTTAAAATCCCGTCCCTGACCTCCCAGGTAAGGTTAAGTCCTGTTCCACCTTCCAGACTGTCAACCACCCTCAGACTTTGTTCATTATGTTTGAAACCTTCCCGGAATACTCCGTTAAGCGCCTCCTCGCCAATATGGCCAAAAGGCGTATGTCCTAGATCATGCCCGAGAGAAATTGCTTCGGTCAGGTCCTCATTGAGCAGTAATGCTTTGGCTGCCGTACGCGCAATCTGCGACACTTCCAGAGTATGGGTCAGCCTTGTACGGTAATGATCTCCTTCGGGAATTATAAAGACCTGTGTTTTCCCCTTCAACCTTCGAAAACTCTTTGAATGGATAATACGATCTCGATCCCGCTGGAAGTCAGTCCGCACACTGCAGGGCTGCTCATTATGAAGCCGCCCTTTGCTTAAACGGCTTCGTGAAGCATAAGGCGAAAGATTCTTTTCTTCCAGATCCTCCGTACGCAGCCTTATTTCCAAAGTTCTACCCTCTCTAACAGTTAAAAACACCCCCGGAATATAAAAAACCGGAGGCTATACTTTTTTATAGTAATAATACGTTGTTAGATATCTATCTTCCTTCTTGGTATAAAAAATATTTACCAACAGATTTACTTTACTTGTGACAAACCTTATAAGCTCGCTTAGCAGTTGACCTCCCTGACACACCTAATCTTAAACATAGCAAAAGATTTTTAAAACTGGTTGGACAAAACAGGTTTAATCTAGTATTTTTTAAAGGGGGATGAATTATGGAACATATCATTTTACCAGAAGGTAATTATTACCTTCTGGCAGGCGCGTTAATCGGCAAAGACGGAAATTTAGAAGGCAGCAACATTCTTATACATATTCAAAACAGAATTATTAAGGGCATATATAGCCCAGTCATTTCTGAACAAACTTCTTCCTTTTCCAGTGAAAACAAAGAACGTAGAAATCTTTTGCGCGCGATAAGCGAAATCACTAAAGAAGAAGCCCCCGAAGATTCTTCTTTCTTTGACTTTTCGGCTTTTACTGTAATGCCTGGTTTGGTTGACTGTCACGTCCACCTTGCGTTTGACGGTATAGACGATGAAAAGGCAAAGGCCGGCTGGAACGAACCTGAAAGCGTTCAGCCTTTGGTGGCTTCAAGGTTTAAGAGCCTGATTTCAAATGGCATCCTGGCTGTCCGGGACGGCGGTGACCAGATGGGAATTAACCTGCTGTTAAGAAAAATCTCACAAGAGAAATTAATACCCGGTCCATTAATAACCGCCACGGGAAATGCCCTGCGCAGGCGAAACAGCTACGGATCCCTCCTGGGCGAGGCCGGCGATGAAGATAATGTCGCAAGGCTCGCACGTGCCGGAGTCGATCAGATTAAAGTTGTTACTTCAGGCCTGGTAAGCATAAAAGAATACGGCAGGGTAGGGCCCATACATTTCCCTTTCGAGGATTTACAGGTTATTGTTAACAAAGCTCATTCCCTGGATTTAAAGGTGATGGCCCATGCAGACTCTGACCTGGCAGTCGATATGTCCTTAAGGTCGGGAATCGACTTCATAGAACACGGTTATCATCTTAACCGGGAGTCTTTGTTAAGAATGGCCGAACTTCAAAGGTGCTGGACACCTACACTTATGCCTGTCTATATCTGGACAACTGTCTCCGGTGTTAATCCGGAATACAAAAGTATAGCCGAAAGAATTTACCGTCGGCACCAGGAGATGATCAAACAGGCTTTTGATCTGGGGATAACCGTCGGTGTGGGAACTGATTCCGGATCACCGTCGATAAAACACGGGGAACTTTATTACAAGGAACTTGAGCTGTATAGTGAAGCGGGACTGTCAACCGGGCAGATAATCAGGGCGGCTACAACAAACGGGTCATATATTACCGGAACCAGCCCGGGAGTCCTAAAAGGCCACCAGGCTAACCTCCTTGTCCTGGAGGAAAACCCCCTCCAAAAAGGCATTTCAGCCTTAAAGAAAATAAAATATACCCTGCACGGGTAAGTATTACTACAGCGAAATATTGCTTATTTCGTTATGCGCGCTACGCCACGGGGACGGTTCCATCGCTTTCTGAAAAACTAATTTTCAGGATAGTCCAAAACACACCCCAACTTGTAGCTCAAGCCTTTTGCCGGCTCTTTTGAGTGCAGAAAATACTAATTACCGTGGCCAAAGCCGAAACAATCAGCGCCGCAAAGAAAGCATCCTTTATGCCATACAGAAATGCCAGATCAAAGGCGCTCTCTTGATAGAAAGCCTGCCGCGCATTCAAAACAGCTCCGCCAAGGGCAATCCCGAAGACCATACCGATATTGCGGGTAGTTGAAAGAACTCCGCCTGCTATACCAAGCCGGTTCTTGGGCACGGCGCCCATTACGACGCTTGTGTTGGGCGACTGGAATAAACCTGTTCCAAGCCCGAAGACAGCCAGACGCATAGATACGTCGAGAGGGGTAGAGTTCTGACTGAGTGTAAACATTGATCCGGCGGATAAAGTACATAACAGGGAACCGAGAAAGAAGAGCCAGCGCTGTCCGAATCTATCTGAAAGAGCGCCTGAAATAGGCGCAATAAAAAGAACTGTTAATGGGAAGGCCACCATAGTCAGCCCTGAACGGGAAGCGGAGTAACCCAGAACTTTTTGCAAAAAAAAAGGACATAGAAAGACAATAATATACTGTGTCATAAAATTAAGCAGGGCTGCTCCATTCCCTGCGGAAAAAACCCTGCTTTTGAACAAACTTAAATCAAGCATCGGCTCAATTATTCTTGACTCAAGCCGGATGAACAGCAAAAAAAGCACAACAGCCGCCGCGCCTATAATAAGAATAAATGCCGACCAATGGTAGGACTGCCCCTCACTGGCAAAAAACAAAAGTGCTGAAAGAGCGCCAAAAGCCAGCACAGATCCCCTCCAGTCAAAGTGTGTCTTTGCTTTTTCACCATTTTCAGGGATTAATTTATAACTCCAAAGAAGGGCGATAATCCCCACGGGGACATTGACGAAAAATATTGCCCGCCAACCGACTGAATCAACTAATAAACCACCCAATACAGGTCCGGCAGCCAGTCCGAGCGCGACTACCATTGCGTTTATTCCCAACGCGCGGCCGCGCTCCTTTTTGGGAAAAACAGCGGTGATTATTGACGGCGCCAAAGACATGCTCAAGCCGGCGCCTACAGCCTGCAAAGCACGCAAAACAACTAAAGCAATCAGGTTGGGCGCCAGGCCGCATAACGCTGAGGCAGCTATAAAAATAAACAAACCGGCCAGATAGATTCGTTTAAATCCGAAAATATCCCCCAGTCTGCCAATAGAAAGGAGAAAACTCCCCATTATCAGCAAGTACGACATCGAAACCCATCCGACAGAGGAAGGAAGGGCATGAAAAACTTCCCCTATCGCAGGAAGCGCAATATAAACTATACTGGCATCCAGCGGCCCCATCACAGTCCCCGCCAGGACAGCAGCCAGTATAAACCACCTGTTTTCTTGCCCCGCCGGATCAGCCATTAATACTGTTAAATACCTTCCTGTTTTTTTTCTATGAAAAGTCTTTGAACGGTTCAGATAAGTTCAAGACCGATGTCTAGGGCGCGTGCGGAATGCGTGAGGTAACCGACAGAAATCAGGTCGACACCTGTTTGCGCAACGGTTACAACAGTTTGTTCAGTAATGCCTCCGGAAGCTTCCAGTAAAACTTTCCCGGCTGCAAGTTCAACAGCCTGACTCATTTCGGAAACAGACATATTATCAAGCATAATAATATCCACCCCTGCTGAAAGGGCTTCAGCAACCCCGGCGAGATCTTCAACCTCAACTTCTATTTTCATGGCAAAGGGAGCTGACGCTTTGACAAGTTCTACAGCGCGGCTGATACTGCCGGCGGCTCTCATGTGGTTATCTTTGATTAATACAGCATCATATAAACCAAAACGGTGGTTAAAACCACCCCCTGTGCGAACAGCGTATTTTTCTAAAATCCTCAGCCCGGGAGTGGTTTTTCGTGTGTCAATTATTTTAGCCTTGTATTGATCAACAAGCTTTACCAGCCTGGCTGTCTGTGTAGCAATTCCTGAAAGGCGCTGCATAAAATTAAGGGCAACCCGCTCGCCTTTCAAGATACACCGGCCGCTTCCTCGAACACTTGCCAGCAACTGCCCCTGCTCCACCCGCTGCCCGTCAGAAAAGTGGCAGGAAAAAGCAATATCCGGGTCAAGCATATTAAAAACTGCGCCGGCTACAGGCAATCCGGCAATAACTCCCGGTTCACCCGCATGAATGAGCGCGCAGACCTCTTTATCAATCCCAACTATACTGTCTGTTGTAATATCTCCGCTGCCGATATCCTCTTCCAACGCTCTTTCTATTATTTTCCTCAAGGCTACCGGATTAAAAGGCATCCCAGAATACTCCTCCTCAAATGACAGTATTTCCTTTACTACCCCCGTTTAAGAATGATGTGTTTGCGCCACCTTTTCAGGGAATCAGGAAAGTCCTGCCTGAAATGCCCCCCTCTGCTTTCCGTACGCATAAGGGCCGCTTCAGTTATCAACTGGGCAACCTGAAGCATGTTGCAGACCTCCATCTCATTCCATTTTACGGACGGGTTTTTCCCCGGGTCTTCCATGATTTCAAAAACATCGAGCGCTTTGAGAAGCCCGGCGCCGGTCCGGACAGGCCCGACGAACATCTCCATGGTTGATTGAATAGAACGCCTTAAATCCTCAAAGTCGTTTTCTTGACAGACTTCTATATCGTTATAAAAAAATCTTTGGGTAATGGGAACATGTTTGTGCGAATCGGGAATGCTCAGCTTGTGTTCTATAATCCTTTGTCCAAAAACAATTCCATCCAGGAGTGAATTGCTCGCCAGGCGGTTGGCGCCATGTACGCCCTGGCAGGCTACCTCGCCGCAGGCGTATAAACCGCTGATGCTCGTTTCTCCGTATAAATTGGTTTTTACACCGCCCATCATGTAATGCGCAGCGGGCGCAACCGGTATGGGATCCTTCTTAATATCCAGTCCGTAAGAACTGCAGGTGCCGCTTATGTTTGGAAAACGGCGGTCTATCTTTTCATCCCCCAACGGTGATAAATCAAGGTAAACCTCACTTGATTCGGTTTCCTTCATTTCCTGCAGGATAGCCCGTACGACAATATCCCGCGGGGCCAGTTCCGCCATTTGGTGGTAACGCGTCATAAAACGGTCTCCATGGCGGTTTAGAAGATATGCGCCTTCGCCCCGCGCTGCCTCAGAAATTAAAAAACGGGGCGCTTCAGGCAGGTTCAACACGGTGGGATGAAATTGGATGAATTCCATATCCATCACTTCCACCCCAGCCCTGTAAGCAATAGCGATACCATCGCCTGTAGCAACCTCCGGGTTGGTATTGTGTTTATATAACTGTCCGACACCGCCGCTGGCCAAAATAACCGTTTTGCTCCAGAACACTTTTAACTGCTCTGATTGGCGATCATAGGCCAGAACACCATAACAAATATTTTCCTTAATCAGCAAATCGACTACAAAATGGCTTTCCCGGACATCAATTAAAGGATTATCCAGGGCCTGCCTGGTAAGAACTCTTTGTATTTCTGCCCCGGTAGCGTCGCCGGCCGCATGCAAGATCCGTCTGCGGCTGTGTGCGCCTTCCTTGCCCAAAAGCAGCCTGCCGTTGTCCTGATCAAAACGCGCTCCTAAATTGATCAGTTCCGCAACTCTCTGGGGCCCTTCATTGACTAAAATGTTCACCGCTTCATAATCACATAAACCTGCGCCGGCTGCCAGAGTGTCCTCCAGATGAAGATCTGGTGAATCTGCAATGTCAAGGGCTGCCGCAATTCCTCCCTGCGCCTTGTCGGTGTTGCTGTCCAGAACCGTGTGTTTGGTAAGAACGACGGCCTTTCCCTCGTACCCGCTAGCTATATATGCGCTGTAAAGCCCGGCGATGCCGCTGCCGATGATCACGTACTCCCATTCCTCCTGTGGCAGTTGCCGGGTGTCAAAGTTAACCAGATAATTCCTGTCCACAAAAAAGAAGTACCTCCTAAACGATTGCCAGCATTCTCTCCAGGGATTTAAGGGCTAATTTTCTTATATCAGCTTTAACTTCGATTTTCGGTTCAAGGCTAACCAGTGAATTTCGAACTTTTTCCAGCGTAGTAGCCTTCATATCCGGGCAAATCATCTTTTTTAAGGCCGGAAAGCACTCTTTATCCGGACACTGCTTGGCGCACTGATGCAGAAGGCCCGTTTCCGTGCCGATAATAAACTGCCTGGCGCTGCTTTCACGAATAAAACGAAGCATTCCGGAAGTGCTGGCAACCTTGTCCGCCAGGCTGATTACCTCAGGCCTGCACTCAGGGTGCACAACGATTAGAGCTTCAGGGTGTTCCGCTTTTGCGTCCAAAACGTCTTCGCCTGTCAGCCTGTCATGAGTATTGCAGAAACCATCCCAGATTTTCATTTCACGTCCCGTCTGGGAAGAAATATATTGCCCCAGGTTTTTATCAGGAACAAAGAGTATCTCCTGATCGGAAGGAATTGAATTAACAACCTGAACAGCGTTGGCGCTGGTGCAGGCAATATCACTCTGAGCCTTAACTTCTGCTGATGTATTGACATAGCAAACTACTGCTGCCTTCGGAAATTTTTCTTTCCACCGCTCCAGATCTATTGAAGTAATCATATCCGCCATCGGACATCCCGCTTCCTTTTCGGGAAGAAGGACCATCTTATCCGGAGACAGGATAGAAGCGCTTTCAGCCATAAAATGCACGCCGCAAAAGACAATTACTTCCGCATCGGTTTTTGCCGCCTGGCGGGAAAGCTCAAGTGAATCTCCGACAAAATCGGCTATCTCCTGAATTTCAGGACGTTGATAGTAATGGCTTAAAATTACTGCCCGCCGCTTTTTTTTAAGCTCTTCAATCTCTTTTAAAAGCTCTGTATTTTCCTGGGTCAAATATTGTCACCTTGGTTTCTGCTGCAAAGCAAAATTACCGGGGATATATATTATTCCCCTTTCAATCTTTTAAGATCGCCGATCTATTAGCTTACTTCACCCAACACGATCTCTTCAATCTTATTGGATTCATCCGCCAGAACTATAACCGGCTGGTGAACCATCGCTTCTTCTTGTGTCATCATAGCGTAGGAAATCACTATTACGCTATCTCCCGGTTGAGCCAAACGGGCGGCGGCGCCATTCAAACAGATTATGCCCGATCCACGCTCTCCCCGAATCACATAAGTCTCAAAACGTGCCCCGTTATTATTATTTACTACCTGAACTTTTTCATGGGGCAAAATTTTGGCAGCTTCCAGCAGGTCCTGGTCAATAGTAATGCTGCCCCTGTAATTCAAATTTGCTTGTGTTACTGTAGCCCGATGGATCTTAGATTTTAACATCGTTAAAAACATAGCTTATACCCCCTGGACATAAAACTGTATTATCAATCAACCTGGTTTTGCCAAAACGCACTGCCATAGCCAGTAAAACCGGGCCCGAAAGATTGGCAACCGGTTTTAGGTCCGGAAGACAAAGGATTTCCACATAATCTATCATAGCCAGTGGTTCGTCAGTTATAATTTTCCGAACCGTACTTAAAACTTTTGATACATCAAGTTCCCCGCCTGCAATCATCTGTCCAGCTGTTTCCAAGCTTTTCTTTAAGCATAAAGCGGCTTTCCTTTCCGAGGGATTAAGGAAAACGTTCCTGGAACTCATAGCAAGTCCGTCATCTTCACGAACCGTCGGTACAACTACAACCTCCAAGGGCATTTGCAAATCCCTCACCATTCTCTTAATCACCAGAGCCTGCTGAGCATCTTTTTGCCCGAAAAAAGCTTTATCCGGGGAGACAATATTAAAGAGCTTGGCGACCACCGTGGTTACACCCTTAAAATGACCCGGGCGGGAACGGCCGCACAGGCTTTCTGTTATCCCTTCAACTTCAACTGCCGTAGAAAAACCGTCAGGATACATTTCTTCCGTTGTTGGAGAAAATACTGCATCAACACAAGCTTTTTCGGCAAGGTCCAAATCGCGCTCCAAATCCCGCGGGTACCTGGCAAAATCCTCCTGGGGGCCAAATTGCATTGGATTAACAAAAATACTCACGATCACAAAATCACAAAACTTTTTAGCCTCTCGCATTAACACGAGATGTCCTTCATGGAAATAGCCCATAGTAGGAACAAAACCTACCGTCAGTCCCCGGCTGCGGGCTTTTTTTACTGTTTGCCTGGTCTCTTCAACTGTCTGATGAATTAACATACTCTTTTCCTTTACTTATAATCTTGTAAGTACGTCTTCCGGCATATTGAAGCAGTGTTCTGGCGCCGGGTAAGAGCCGTCCCGGACTTCCTCGCGGTAAGACTGCAAAGCCTTTATTATATCCTGGTTCAAATTTGCGTAGCGCTTAACGAATTTTGGTTTATTGCCGCCATACATTCCTAAAAGGTCATGTGTGACGAGTATTTGACCGCTGCAGTAAGGGCCTGCTCCAATACCGATTGTAGGAACATGAGTCTGTTCGGTAATCATCCTGGCTAGCTGTAAAGGCACCAGTTCCACAACGATGGCAAAAACACCCGCTTCTTCAAGCGCCTTTGCGTCGGCAATTAGTTTTTTGGCTGCAGTTTCTTCCTTCCCCTGTACCTTGTAACCCCCGATTTGGTTAACAGATTGAGGGGTCAAACCTATATGTCCCATTACCGGAATACCCGCAGCCACCATTCTGTGGACAACATCGGTTACTTCCCGCCCGCCTTCCAGTTTAACAGCCTGTGCTCCGCCTTCCTGCAAAATTCGTCCGGCGTTTTTCAGGCTTTCTTCCATTGACAGGTGGTAGGACATAAAAGGCATATCCCCGACAACCATCGCCCTTGACACGCCGCGTGTAACCGCCTTGATGTGGTGAATCATATCGTCCATTGTAACCGGGATGGTTGAACTATAGCCCAGCACAACATTCCCCAAGGAATCGCCTACCAGGATCGCGTCAATGCCGGCTTCTTCAACCAGCGACGCCATCTGGTAATCATAGGCCGTCAACATGGTAATTATGCGGCCGTCTTTTTTAGCTTCCCGGAAGAAACTTGTCGTTACGCGTCCATCAGCCATAAGACTCTGCCTCCTTATAAAACCGTTTAAGAAAAAATTTTATTAAGCTGCACAGCCTGATCCCTGTTTATGCTTCCCTTTTCAAGGGCAATTGAAACCGTATATAAACCCAGCGCACTATAAAGATCGCTTTCTTCCTTGCCAAATTGTTTGAGCACAGGAATGTGGTCTGAAATAGTAGTCCCGTCCCCTCTGGCAATTGGACCGGTGAGGGCTTGAACCGGACCAATTCTTCTGACATTGTTTATTGTGCCCTGTACAAGAGGTAATAAAGCCTCAAAAGCCTCTTCGCGCGACAGACCGAAATTGCGATATATGCCGGTCGCGTAGTACATCAATGAAACGAGGTAGTTGGACGCTATACATGCCGCAGCATGATACAAAGGTTTATCTTCAGCACGGACGGTGAAACATTTTCCATCCAGGTCGTCGACTATCTGCCTCGCCACACTCATTGCCGATTCGTCACCTTCCAGTGCAAAGTACGAACCTGGAAGATTTTCGATTGCCCCCTGAAGATCAGCAAATGACTGCAGGGGGTGAATTGAAATAACCCTTGAACCTGTTTCCGGAACGCCGCGCAATTCAGAAGCAGTATGCGCACCGCTGGCATGAACGACAATCTGTCCGGAATAAAAACCCTTTCTTGACGCGATATTTTCTGCGACCCTGGCAATCTCACGATCCGGTGTGGTAATAAAAACAATCTCGCCAAGCAAAGTAACTTCCTCCGGCCTGTCCGTAGCAAGGCAGCCGACTTCATCAGCAACCCTGCGAGCCGAGGATATACTCTTACTTGCTACACCGGCAACGGGATAGCCTTTTTTATGCAGCAGAATAGATAACGCGCTGCCTACCTTACCTGCGCCTACTATAACAAGCGAGGGCTTTTTAATGGCTTGGTCATTTATGATTTCATTTTTTTTCATATACATATATATAATCGCTTCACTTTTAACTGCAATTTTAAATAAAAAAACCCTCCGGACAGGCAGTCGCAAGGGTTCTCACCGTCCCGTCTCGGTCCATCCTGGCTCCAAGCGGATTTGATTGTCTTTTTTTTTAGGCTGCTCTATACAGGTACAGCTTCCAAAAGGAATACCATCCTTAATTTACCCTAAACTTATTGTAAATGATCATCGATGCAAAGACAAGTAAATCTTGTCGACATTATGATATTTTTTGCACATCCTGAAAAGCAAGCTCCGCTGCAAGAATGGAAACATTCTTCAGGCCAGGTATGCGCAATTCCGGGTCCAGTTCGGCCAGCGGTATGATCACAAAAGCTCTTTCGAACATGCGCGGGTGCGGAATGACAAGATCGGGCTCATTTATACTATTATCGCCATAAAGCAGTATATCAAGATCGATTAACCTTGGACCCCACCGGATATCGCGTTCTCTGCCCATTTTTTTCTCAATAGTCAAAAGGACGTCCAATAATTCTCTTGGCGCCAATTTAACCATCATTTCGAGAACACTATTAATAAACCAATCTTGTTGAACAGGGCCCATAGGCGCGGTCCTATAAAAAGAGGAAACTGCTTTGATATCCAGTCCTTCCACTTTACTCAGTAGCTCAACTGCCCTTTCGATGTTTGCCTTTTTATCGCCCAAATTTGAACCGAGGCTTATAAAGGCACGATCGCAACCTGCAGGGGAATCATTGTTCTTTGACAAAATAATGCTTTCCCCTTAGTATTTATTTTCCCCCAGTTTTAGATCAGGAACCGCATTTAAACTGTAAGGGGCAAAATCCGAGCGCAGGTACTTATAATAAGCGCAGCAGCCGATCATCGCAGCGTTATCTGTACACAATACCGGCTCTGGATAAGAAACTATTAATCCCTTCTCGTCGGCCTTTTGTTTTATAAACAGACGAAGTCTTCTGTTTGAAGCAACCCCGCCTGCCATAAGAATGGTTTTTGCTCCGTACATCTGTGCGCTTTGAAAAGTCTTCTCAACAAGCGCATCAACTACAGCTTTTTGAAATGAAGCAGTTAAATCAGCAAGGTTTATTTTTTCTCCGTGTTGATTCGCTTTCAGATAAAAGTTTGCTACCGCCGTTTTAAGCCCGCTAAAGCTAAAATCGAACGTACCCTCTTCCAGCCGGGCTCTCGGAAAATTAACCGCATCCTCGTTTCCACCAAAAGAAAGGCGATCTATTACCGGACCGCCGGGATAACCCAGACCAAGTGTACGGGCCACCTTGTCAAAAACTTCACCAGCTGCGTCATCCCGGGTTCTTCCAATTAGCTCATAACAGCCATGATTTTTAATTAAGATAAGATCGGTATGTCCGCCGCTTACAACCAGGCCAATTACTGGAAAAGAAAAATCATCCCTGCCCAGATAATTTGCATAGAGATGACCTTCTATATGGTTAACGGCTAACAAAGGCAGATCAAGGGCAAAAGCTAAAGCTTTAGCTGCCGCAACCCCAACCAGCAAAGCGCCGGCAAGGCCGGGACCATAAGTAACACCAACAGCGTCAAGAGAATTAAAGTCGATGCCGGCTTCGTCAAGCGCCTTCCATATAACTTCATTAATTAATTCCAGATGTTTGCGGGAAGCTACTTCCGGAACAACACCTCCAAATATTTTATGCACTTTTTCCTGCGAAAAAACAACATTCGACAATATATTTGTTCCGTCTGCAACTAAAGCGGCGCAAGTATCGTCACAGGATGTTTCAATACTGAGGATTTTGATACTCAATAATTATCAAACCTTTGATTGTTCATCAATTTCATTAATAGATGAAAAGTATAATAATCGAATTTACATAATTATAAAAGTTCAATACGGATTACTGGCATTTACTTACATTGAAGTAATATTTGTCATATTTGCTTGAATTATATTCTATCCAATTCTTACGAACAGACTTTTGCCCTTTTCATCATAAGTTGACTCGTACTTTCCCTTTAAATTAATACCAAAGTATTTAAAAAATCCCTTACCGAATACCTTCGTTTTCTTAATTTGTATACCGTCCTCTTCTACGGCACGAATACGCACTGTTTTTGAATCAAGATCATAAGCTAACTCGACGTATTGAGCTCCTAGCTTCTCCCTCGCAATTTTATTTAAAACAATTGAACTTTTTGAGAAAGATACTATTGGTGCTTTTTCAGCTTTCTCACCGCGTGGTTTGTAAATCTCAAAAGCCATGATTTATACTCTCCTTTTTTTATAAGATTATATCCTATATTTAAAGAGTATGTCAAATCCTAAATTTCTCTTTCAGGCGGTATAGTGTTCTTTGCAACTTACCAGTTACAAACGGAACTGTTTTAGATTAAGAAACACAAATGAAACATAGATTAATTTACAATAACAGTCATAAATCAAGAAATAGTTAATAAATAGCTGATCAGATGAATTCCGTCTTTTAAATATATGGAAAACCTATTCTGATAGAAATATGTCATAGTTTTAGTTATTTAGTCTAACACACTAATAAAAATACCTGGTCTTTTTCGACCAGGTATAAGTTTTCCTAATTAATGAAATTTACGCCTTCTCGCAGCAAGTGATTTCTTCTTTCGCCGTACACTGGGCTTCTCGTAATGTTCATGCCTCCTGGCCTCAGCCAATACCCCTGCCTTCTGGCATGTTCTTTTAAAACGACGGAGGGCGCTATCCAGCGTTTCGTTTTTGCCAACCCGTACCTCTGCCATACCTTTCCCCTCCCCCCGCCATAACTCGTAAATATCACATATACCTTACCTTTCTTTCTAAAATTTAATACTCATTACCTTTATCTTTGCTAAATCAACCAGGATGCCGTTTTAAATATGGACCGGCAAGAAAATGATAATGGATGTGAAAAACCTTTTGTCCGGCATCTTCAAGACAATTAACAACCATCCGGAAACCTTTGCCTTCTAAAACTGATCTGGCTATTTTCGCTGCCACAGTTTGTATATGACCAATGATTTTTTCTTCTTCATCCTGTATATCCAGAACAGTCGGAATATGCTTTTTGGGCATAATCAAATAATGTATCCTTGCCACAGGATTAATATCCTTAAAAGCAATCGCTAAATCATCTTCATAAACAATTTCGGCAGGAATTTCTTTATTAATAATTTTACAGAAAACGCAATCTTCTATTACGAATCCCCCCTTCCTCCACACAACGCGCACAAATAGGAGCAATAACCTTCTTTCTTCTTAATTCAACACAAGTACAATAAATCCTGCTTGCAACTAAATTATTGTACCTCTTAGATTGTCTCCTTGCAAGCTTTCAATTTTTATGTTAACAATCTCTCCCCTCTTACTAAAATCGGAAGAGAACAATACTCGCTGGTAATTATCGGTAAGTCCCTCGTCATAACCGGATAGTTTACTATATGCGCCTTCAACCAGCACTTCTTGTATAGTCCCCAGGTGGAGACCAGCATAGTCCATTGCCATCTTTTTGCTGATTGCAAGCAGTATACTGCTTCTTTTCTCTTTTACCGTTGGATGTACTTGATTATCAAATTCAGCCGCCGGTGTGCCTTTTCGGCTGGAGTATTTGAATACATGAAGTCTTGAAAAAGATAATTCCCTTATTACATCACATGTGTTGCAAAACTGCTGATCAGTCTCGCCGGGAAAACCTGCCATTATATCCGTTGTCAGAGCAATTTCAGGAATTCTGTCCCTGATTTGCCTAATTACCCGCCTGTAATCATTTATAGTGTAATTGCGGCGCATGTTTTCCAAAACTTGATCATCACCGCTTTGAAGCGGAATATGCAGATGGCGGCAAATTACCTTTTGAGAAGCAATTGTATTAATTAAATCAAGTGTAATATCCATTGGCTCGAGGGAACTTATTCTTAACCTGGCCAGGCCCGGGATTTTTACAATTGAATTGATCAATGAATTAAGGTTTACTTCTTCTTCTCCAAGATCTCTGCCATATGAACCAAGATGTATACCTGTAAGGACTATTTCTTTGAATCCCGCCCCAACAAGGTTTTTTGCCTGATTGAGTGAGTCCTTGAAAGAGCGGCTCCTTTGAGGACCACGGGCGAAGGGAATAATACAGTATGAACAGTAATTGCTGCAGCCTTCCTCTATTTTTAGAAAAGCCCTTTTGCGTCCGGTTACAACCTGAGCCGGCAGTTCTTCAAATTTAACATTCTGATCAAATTCCCTGACGTAATTTAATACAACTGTACTTCCTTGAGCCTTTTCCGCGAAATCTACTATTTTATCCCTGTCAACAGTGCCGACAACCAGGTCCACACCTTCAATATCCATAATTTCATGTGGAGATATTTGGGCATAACAGCCGGTAACAATTATAAAAGCGTTTGGATTAGTTTTTATCGCACGCCTGATTAGCTGACGTGACTTGCGATCGCTTAAATGCGTAACAGTACACGTATTAATCAGACAAATATCTGCCTGTTGGCCGAATTCAACCGCCTGGTAACCTCTGTTTTTAAACATACCGGCCATAACTGACGATTCGTATTGGTTTACTTTGCAGCCCAGGGTCGCAACAGCAAACGTCCTCTTAATCACAGAAGCCTCCAAGGTCCCCCAGTTCATACTGAATAATTGCCATTACAGCAGGTCCGGTTGTTTCCGTACGCATAATTCTTGGCCCAAGAGACACAGGTATAACACCAAACAATACCTCTCTCCACCCCATCGGTTCACTGACCTTGGGCACAACAGAGCGTCGGCACTGCCTGGATGCTTCCAAGGCCACTCTCTGCCATCGGCTGGCCTTGCCGGCCGCCTTTTCTTGAACAATTTTTATAATCGAACGTTCACAAATCAATGGAATAACCTCAGAAACACCCAACTCGGTACACTTCTCCCGTTATATTTACCTCGCCGTTTAAAAATTGCTCAGCAGATACGAAGAAACGGGATACTTTCGCTACCCCATAAAAACATCCTTGACCTTGTCAAAAAAACCTTTGTTTTCAGCAGCGCTCACAGTACTTTCTCCGGAAATTTGGGCAAACTCGTTTAACAGCTGTTTTTGCCGCTCATTGAGCCTGGTTGGAATAACTATCTTAACCTTGATATACTGGTCACCTTTCCCATAACCGTTTAAATCAGGAATACCTTTGCCGCGAAGACGAAACTCAGCGCCCGGTTGAGTGCCTTCCGGAATTTTAAACTTCATTGTTCCGTACAGGGTCGGGACATCTACCTCATCTCCCAGAGCAGCCTGGATAAAAGAAATAGGCAGTTCGCAGTTTATATTATTCCCTTCCCTCGTAAATAACTCGTGCGACAGAACATTAATATAAACATAAAGGTCTCCTGGGGGACCTGAGCGCAAACCAACCTCACCTTCCCCGTTGATGCGCAGGCGTGTCCCTGTATCTACGCCTGCGGGAATTTTTACATGGATATTCCTGGAACGCCTTACCCTCCCAGACCCCTGACAGATTGAACAAGGCTTTTCTATAAAACGGCCGGTACCCCGGCAGCGACTGCAGGTATGTGATTGAACTATTCTTCCAAAAGGCGTATTTTGCGATGTCTGGGTTTGCCCGCTCCCCCCGCAGGCCGGACAACTTTTTGCGCTTGTACCTGGCGCCGCTCCGGAACCCTTACAACTGTCGCAGGTTTCAATGCGGGGAACTTTTATATCTTTTTCAAGGCCAAAAGCGGATTCCTCAAGAGTAATATCTATATCAGTACGGAGATCTGCTCCTCTTTGTGGACCGGTACGCGTTCTTCCCGATCCGCCGAAAAACATATCAAAAATATCTCCCAGGCCACCCATATCCGCGCCAAACCCGCCAAAACCGCCTCCAAAATCAAACCCGCGGGCATTTGGAGCATCATGACCGAACTGGTCGTAATTTGACCTTTTCTCCGGATCGCTGAGGACCTCATATGCTTCCGCTACTTCTTTAAATTTCGCTTCAGAATTTTTATCGCTGGGGTTCGCATCCGGATGATATTGACGTGCAAGCTTGCGATAAGCTTTTTTTATTTCTTCCGTAGTCGCGTTCCGGGACACTCCCAAAATATCGTAATAATCACGTTTTGACATGATTTATGACCACTATTCCTTATTCTTTAAGACTGTTTATCCTCATCTTTAACCTCGTAATCGGCATCAACAACCTTTTCTTCCCCGGGCTGATTATCTTGAGCCCCTTCAGCTTGCTGCGCACTTTGCTGCTGGTACATTGCGGCGGAAAGATCATATAAGGGTTTGGTCAATTCCTCGATCCGCTTCTTGATTATTTCCAAATCGCCGCTTGCCAGGGCTTCCTTTAAGTCAGTCGTCGATTTTTCAACCTGTCCGACCAGGGATTTATCAGCTTTGTCACCAAGATCTTTAATCGTCTTTTCAGCCTGGTAGATCAGAGTGTCTGCCTGGTTGCGCAGTTCCGCCTCCTCTTTTCGTTTCCTGTCTGCTTCGGCATATTGTTCGCTGTCCTTGACCATTTTTTCAATTTCATCCTTGTTAAGGGATGTTCCGCCTGTAACAGTTATACTCTGCGCCTTTCCGGTACCCATATCCTTTGCCGAAACGTGGACTATGCCATTAACATCAATATCGAATTTGACCTCTATCTGGGGGATTCCTCTCGGAGCAGGGGGAATGCCTGTTAACTGAAAACGGCCAAGCGTCTTGTTATCCATGGCCATTTGTCTTTCTCCCTGTAAGATATGTATCTCCACAGTCGTCTGTCCGTCAGCCGCAGTTGAAAAAATCTGACTCTTGGAAGTCGGAATGGTCGTATTCCGTTCGATAAGCCTTGTAAACACCCCTCCAAGGGTCTCAATTCCAAGGGACAACGGTGTTACGTCCAAAAGCAGAACATCCTTTACTTCACCTGCCAGCACACCGGCCTGAATAGCTGCTCCTATGGCTACACATTCATCGGGGTTTATCCCTTTATGGGGTTCCTTGCCCAAAAATCTGCGAATATTTTCCTGAACTGCAGGCATCCGGGTTGCTCCGCCCACCAGTAAGATTCTATGTATATCTTCCGGTTTTAGTCCAGCGTCACTGAGCGCCTGCCGCGTGGGTCCCATCGTTTTTTCAATTAAATCCGCCGTCATTTCTTCAAATCTGGCCCTTGTCAAATTCATTTCAAGGTGTCTTGGGCCGCTTGCGTCCGCAGTGATAAACGGCAGGCTGATACTCGTTGCTGTGAGAGTGCTGAGCTCTACTTTGGCTTTTTCAGCAGCTTCTTTTAGCCTCTGCAGGGCCATTTTGTCCTTGCTGAGATCGATACCGTTTTCTTTTTTAAATTCGGCAACCAGCCAATCCATAACCCGCTGGTCGAAGTCGTCCCCTCCCAGACGGTTATTCCCGTTGGTCGCTCTAACTTCAAAAACACCTTCGCCTAAATCCAGTATGGAAACATCAAAGGTGCCTCCTCCAAGGTCGAAGACCAGAATGGTCTGGTCCTCCTCTTTGTCAAGGCCATAAGCAAGAGCTGCAGCCGTCGGCTCATTAATTATCCTCAAAACTTCCAGCCCGGCTATTCTTCCGGCATCCTTTGTAGCCTGGCGCTGGGCGTCAGTAAAATACGCAGGAACAGTAATAACAGCCTTTTCGACCTTTTCTCCCAGGTAAGCGCTGGCGTCAGTCTTCATCTTCTGAAGAATCATCGCTGAAATCTCCTGTGGAGTATAATCCTTTTCATCAATTTTTACCTTGTAATCATAACCCATTTGGCGTTTGATGGAGCTTATAGTGCGCTCGTGGTTGCTGACAGCCTGACGCTTGGCCACCTGCCCGACCAGACGTTCACCTGTTTTAGAAAAGCCGACTACTGAAGGAGTGGTGCGGCTGCCTTCCGCATTGGGGATAACGACCGCCTCGCCTCCTTCCATAACCGCTACACATGAGTTTGTAGTTCCGAGGTCAATACCGATTACCTTTGCCATAATGTATATTTCACCTTCCTGAATGTTTGAATTACAAAAGCTGTAAATCTAAGTTTTAATAATCCTGATCATTTTGAGCGGGCAACTTTAACCATCGAAGGCCTTAACAGCTTCTCTTTAAATAAGTAGCCCTTCCGGAGTTCCTCCAAAATAACATTATCCGGGTGATTACTGGTTTGCTCCTGCAGCACTGCTTCATGTCTTGAAGGATCGAAGATCTCGCCCACTGAAGGAATTGGCGACAACCCCTGGGCTGCAAGAGTATCGACTATTTGCCGGTAGATTATTTCCACCCCTTCGTAAAGTTTACCGGGTGTCTCCCGTCCATGCGCCAAAGCAAGTTCAAAGTTGTCCAGGATAGGCAACAATGATTCCACAAGCTGTTCAGCAGCGTATTTGTAAAATTCTTCTTTTTCCCTGGCCGTCCGTCGGCGAAAATTTTCAAAGTCAGCCTGCAGCCTTACCAAACGCTGAAAATAGTCTTCTGCGCGTGCCGTCTGTTCAGCGAGATTTTTTCTAACCGTTTCAATTTCACTTTCTTCAAGAATGATTGTCTCTTCTCCCTCCGGCTCCAAGGCAATGCTATCCTGCCCGGAAGTGTTTCCCGAATCGTCTCTGTCATGTTTATTTCCTGCTTCTTCCACAAGTTTCACCTCGCTTAATTTTTTCGCAGTTATATCATGCTTTTTTTCTTAAAACCTGACTGTTTCTATGGAATCAGGCTTGTCTTCCTTTTTCTTAATTATCGTATCAATCCTTAAAATTGCTTCGGCAACTTCTTCCGCAGCCTTAAAAGCATAAGTTTTGACCAGCACAGGGTCAACTACCCCGGACTGATACATATCGCAGACCTGGCCGGTGTCGCAGTCTACAGCCAGGGCATCGTTGCCGGTTTCCTCCTGAAGGGAAAGGACATCGCCGACTTTTTCCAGGGAATTAAAACCCGCATTTGATACAATCTGGGCCAGGGGGCGTTTCAAGGCATCTATTATGCACTCTATCCCGTAAACCGTCATACCTCGGAAGCAACTGTGCATTTTATCAATTTCCCTGGCCAGGGATATTTCCAGAGCGCCTCCGCCGGGGACCACACCGCCCCTGACTGCTGACTGCACTGCCGCTGCAGAGTCTCTGGCTATACGCTCACGCTCTCCCACAACTTCTCTTGTCGCGGCGCTTACTACAACTGTTGCGCTGGGATTTCCTTCCCCATTACAAATCCTGACCTGTTCATTTTTTTCATCATTGTAAATGCTGCCTGCGCTGCCAAGGCAGCGGCTCAGCAGGTCAATATCTTTGTTTAAGCCCGTACGCTTAATCATCCATGCTCCTGTATGTTCGGCTGCCTTTCTTAATTCGCTGCCGGCAACCCGTTCAACGGCAATTATACCGGTGTCGGTAAATATTTCTTCAGCAATTTCACTTATTCCCCGGTCAGCCAGGACCAACCCCACATGCATATCTACTATCTTATAAATATTTTCCCGGAACTGTGTTTTAAAAATCTCATTTTGTTTGACACCCGACTCAGTGGATCGTGCTATTTCATCCACCTCTTCCGGCTCCAACGCGTCATCTATGATTAGAACCTTTGTCTTTTCAATCTTCGCCGGCATCTGGCGGTTCATTCTTCCCCTATTGATAATCACTCCCATGAAGACGGTATTATCGGCTCTTTCATCCGCTCTGACCGCATCGGAAAACCTGAAATTCTTCTCAAGCAGTTTTTCTCTGCCGATTAGCTTTGCTGCGCCTACAACCAGACCTGCAATATCCTGATGGCCCCTTCCTGCGACCAGCGCAACCTGGTAAATCAAGGGGTCCTCAAGGCTCTCCACGGAACGGGTTTTTTCCGCTATTAATTCAAGTCCTTTTTCCAGACCCAAACGCATGCCTTCAATAATCTTGTTAACAGGAACTCCCCGGGCAACCTGCTCGACTCCGGCGCCGACCATTGCTCCCGCCATGATTGTCGCTGTGGTAGTCCCGTCTCCGACTTCCTCCTGTTGAGCCCGGGCAATATTTATTAACATCCTGGCCGCAGGATGATTAGCCTCCATCTGAGTCAAGATGGTTACACCGTCGTTGGTGATTATTATATCCCCATATTTATCCACCAACATAGTGTCCAGTCCCTTTGGACCCAGAGTCCCTTCAACTGCTGAAGAGATCGAACGAATAGCATTTGAATTGGTCACCAAAGCCGCCATCCGCTCTTCTACTTCCGCTCCGCCGCTTGCCTGCTGTTTAAGGTTCAAAACTTAACCTCCTTGTCGGCAATGTCTTTAAAAAGGTTCTCCAGGGCAAAGGAAAGTTTTTTAGTCATATATTCTACCACACTGATTACCTTGGAATAATCCATCCTGGTAGGCCCCAGCACACCAAGTGATCCTATGGGTTGACCTTTCACACCATAGATTGCCATTACCATACTGCAGTCCTGCATTCCCCGGTAGCTTATCTCACCGCCGATACGGACGGTTACACCGGAAGAGGAAGGGTTGGCAGCCATCAGATTGGAAAGCAGATCCTCCTGCTCCAACAGGCCCAAAAGCGTTTTCAGCTTTTCTACATTTTGAAACTCCGGCTGATTTAAAATATTAAATAAGCCGCCCAAATATATTTTATCCTCACTGTCTGAAGTCAGGCTGTATCTTAACACATCCAGAACCAAATCAAGCGTCCTCCTGTAGTGAGCAAGTTCAATGTAAATTTCCTTAATCAGAGTATTCTTAATGCTTTCCATTGTAAAGCCGGAAAGTTTTGCATTCAATACAGCTGAAATTGCCGCCAGGTCGTTGCCTGTAATACTGACTGGCACATCGATCATCCTGTGCTGAACAATTCCATTATCCATGACGGCAACCAGCATTGCCCGTTCCTTATCCATTCCGACAAGCTGTATATTTTTAAAAGAGCTGAAACCTATTTTAGGTTTTTGAACAACAGCCGTATAGCTGGTCAATTGTGAGAGCAGCTGGCCGGTAACATGAACTACCTGGCCCACATCATCAATTTTAGAGCGGTATTCCCTTTGTATTAAATCCTCCTCGTCAAAAGAAAGCTCTTCCCTTTGCATAAGGCAGTCCACGTAATAGCGGTAGCCCCGCTCGGATGGTATCCGTCCTGCAGAAGTATGCGGCTGTTCAAGAAAGCCCATTTCCTCCAAATCAGCCATTTCATTACGAATTGTTGCAGAACTGACACCCAGTCCGTATTTTCGTGCAATTGTCCTTGAACCCACAGGTTCCGCGGTATTGATGTAATCTCTAATTACGGCCTGAAGGATACGCTTCTTGCGGGTATCAAGTTCAAAGCCCATGGAATACACTCCTCTTGTTAGCACTCCCGCATATTGAGTGCTAAACATTTTAAAAATACCATTTCACATTGAGATTGTCAAGTGTAACCAATTCCCCGCCGGTAATTGTCATTGCTAAATAAATTCTACAAACACCTGGTTGGAAACCGCCAATCCTTTCCTGGTCAGACGGACGTTTTTTCCATCATATTCAATAAGTTTTAATCTGACAAACTTGTCTATTTGCCCTGGGTAAACTTCCTCCAGTCTTTTTCCAAACCTTAAAGCAAACTCGTTTAAGTCAATCCCTTTTAACAGACGCAAGCCTAAGATAACCGTTTCAGCCATTCTTATTCGCTGCGGGAGTGTTTCACTCTCTGCCTCGGCCGGCTTTTCTTCATTTATCTTCTGAATATATTTTTCCAGGCTTTTTTCATTGCCAAACCTGCGGTTATTAAGATAAGAAAAAGCGGCCGGACCCAGGCCAAGGTAAGGCAGATTACGCCAGTACAGCAGGTTATGACGGCATTGCCGGCCAGGCAGGGCAAAATTTGAGATCTCGTAATGCTCAAAGCCTGCTGCAGCAAGAACTTCTATTGCCTCTTCATACATTTCCAGCCAAATCTCCTCTTCCAGGACTTCTAGTTCCCCTTTACTAACCCTTTCATTAAGAGGTGTGCCAGCAGCCAGATGCAGACCATAGGCAGAAATATGCTCTGGCGCCAGCTCGATCACGCGCTGCAGACTTTCATTCCAATCGCCAGTTGTCTGGCCCGGGGTACCAAAGATTAAATCTATGCTGATATTTTTAAAACCGGCTTTCCTTGCCGATCGTACGGCATCCTGCACATCTTCAAACGAATGTTTTCTGCCTAAAAGCTTTAACAACCATTCCTGGCAGGCCTGGGCGCCAATACTTAACCGGTTGATACCGTTACTATACAAGAATTCAAGTTTTTCCATGCTCACTGTTCCGGGATTCGCCTCCAGGCTGATTTCGGCGCCGGGAAGAAGATCAAAATGAAATGAGCAATTTTTCACAACAAACAGGATTTCTTCCCTTTTCAAGCATGTTGGAGTACCTCCTCCAATATACAGGCTTTCCACCTGCCTATTATTACCTGATAATTCTTTACTGCGCATCCTGGTTTCTTTTGCCAGAGCCTCCAGATAAGCGTCGACCTTATCATGTACCCACCGGTAGGATACAAAATCACAATATGAACACTTTCCAAGACAAAAAGGAACATGAATATAAATTCCTAAAGCCATTAAAGACACTCCCCCGGTAATTAACGTCTATAACTTTTCCAGTATAGGAACGCATAAGCGCTTAAGTTTGACCAAGCACGAGGGTTTAAAGGGCTCGTTGTTCACAGGTGAGCGATATTGCGAAGCGCCGTTGCAGCGCCTGGTGAAGCTTCGGCCACAGGGCCGCGGTGCGAAACCAGCGGCACACTCAAGGTTCCTTGAAAAGACTTTGTGATGGGGAATTTAATGCTTCAGTGTATCTCGCACCAGACTTGCCGCCTTTGCAGCACCGTCTGGCCCTGTCCGAAGCGAACCATTGGCGATGCCGGTACGGAGCGCCTGAGCGAATCGTGACAACGACGGCATGAGGCGATTATTAAGCACGTAGGCAGTTTACTTCCCTAATACAAGTTTTTTTCAGGACAGTTACAAAAATTTATCATCCTTATGAAAGGATACCATAACACCCTCGTATACAGAAGAAATTTTGCATAAGCTTATCCTTGCTGGTTATATTCCCTGAAACTTATATATATATATATTATTGTCAATGAATACCAAATATATAAAATCCTAAAAAGGAGGGAGGCAAAGTTATGGAAAAACTGGATATTTTTCGCGATATCGCGGAACGCACCGGCGGAGATATTTACCTGGGCGTAAGCGGCGGTGTGCGCACCGGCAAATCAACTTTTGTCAAAAGGTTTATGGAATTGCTGGTAATTCCTAATATAAAGGATCAATATGACCGGGAAAGGGCAAAAGACGAATTGCCTCAAAGCAGCGCCGGCAGGACGATTATGACCACCGAACCAAAATTTGTTCCTGATGAGGCTGTGGAAATTGCTATAGCTCCGGGAATACAGGTAAAGATACGTATGGTTGACTGTGTAGGCTACCGTGTTGAAGGAGCGCTTGGCTATGAAGAGGAAGAAGAGCCGCGCATGGTTTCGACTCCCTGGATTGAGGAACCAATTCCTTTTCAGGAAGCAGCAGAAATTGGTACCCGAAAGGTTATTTCGGAGCATTCGACTATCGGTATAGTGATCACCACCGATGGAAATATTACAGACATCCCGCGGGAAAATTATGTGGATGCGGAAGAAAGGGTAATTGCAGAACTAAAGGATATCAACCGTCCCTTTCTGGTGCTGTTAAACAGTGTACAGCCGGAATCTCCTGAAACATTGGAACTTTCAGAAGAGCTGAGCAAAAAATATGACCTGCCGGTGATTCCCGTTGATTGCTTACAAATGACGCAGCAGGATGTATTGTTCATCCTTGAAAAAATACTTATGGAATTTCCGGTCAATGAGGTTAATATTTCCCTGCCTCTATGGGTAGAAGAGCTTGATCCCCAGCATTGGCTGCGCCGCAGTTTTGAGGATTCCGTGCATCACGCTATTCAGGATGTAAGGCGCCTGCGTGACGTAAACGGAGCCGTAGAACACCTGGCCGGATATGATTTTATCGAACAGGTTAAGTTAAACAGGATGGATATGGGTACAGGCGTTGCCGCTGTTACTATAACTTCACCCGCCAAGCTTTTTTACCGCGTTTTGAGCGAAGAAACAGGAGTTAAAGTAGAAGGTGAGCATGACTTGCTGCGCCTGCTTAAGGAACTTGTGGTGTCCAAACAAGAGTTTGACAAAGTAGCCGGTGCGCTGCACGAAGTTCAGGAGATGGGCTACGGCATGGTGTTGCCAAGCCTGTCGGACATGGCCCTGGAGGAGCCCCAGCTTATCCGTCAGGGAAGCCGGTTCGGAGTCAAATTAAAGGCCAGCGCTCCCTCGGTTCATATGATCAGGGCGGACATAACCGCTGAAATAACCCCGGTTATAGGAACTGAAAGGCAGTGTGAGGAACTGGTGCGCTATATGCTCTCCGAGTTTGAAGAAAACCCCAAGAAAATCTGGGAGTCGGAGATATTCGGCAAATCGGTGCACGAACTGGTCAAGGAAGGTATCCAAAATAAACTCCAGCGAATGCCGGAAAACGCCCAGGTTAAACTGCAGGATACAGTACAAAGAATCGTCAATGAAGGAAGCGGAGGACTAATCTGTATAATCATCTGAAAGCCGGTCACAGACCGGCTTTTTTTTTAAAAATTATTGCTTATTTTAAGGGGCGGAGATAAAATAACACCAGATTCTCTTGCTTTACAGTAATTTGGGAGGCGGTAGTTATGGAAAACGTTATCAAAGTCGGCCTTCTTGGCCTGGGCACTGTAGGAAAAGGTGTTTACCGCCTTCTTACCGGAAATGCTGAAAACATAAGCCAAAAGATCTGTACAAATCTAGAAATAGCCGGCATCCTGGTGCGCGACATGAAAAAACCAAGGGGCATACCGGTTAACCAGGATCTTTTAACCGACAATTATACTGATCTGATTGATAACCCGGAAATAGATATAATTATTGAAGTTATGGGCGGCGTCCACCCAGCTTTGGAGTATGTTACACAAGCTTTAAAAAAAGGGAAATGTGTGGTCACCGCCAACAAGAACATGATTGCCCTTCATGGAAAGGAATTGTTCGAAGCCGCCCAGGAAAACCACGTCGATCTGCTTTTTGAAGGAAGCGCCGGGGGCGGAATACCGATTATCAGACCTTTAAAACAATGCCTTGCCGCAAACCGGCTTCAAAAAATAATGGGTATTATTAATGGTACAACAAACTACATCTTGACTAAAATGACACTGGAAGGGAAAAGTCTTTCCCTCTCTTTAAGCGAAGCCCAGGCCAAAGGATATGCGGAAGCGGACCCAGCCTCGGACATCGAAGGACTGGATGCCGCCTACAAACTGTCCATTCTAGCCTCTATCGCCTTCAACAGCAGAGTAAGCCTGGAGGACGTTCATATTGAAGGAATTAGTAAAATAAACGAACGTGATATCTTATACGCAAAGGAACTCGGTTATATAATTAAGCTGCTGGGCATTGCCAAAGATACTGATGAAGGAATAGAAGCAAGGGTCCATCCCACTTTTGTCCCCGCAGGACATCCTCTTTCAGCCGTCAATGATGTTTTTAACGCTATCTTTATACAGGGAGACGCGATAGGCGAAACAATGTTCTACGGAAGAGGAGCGGGTGAAATGCCTACCGCCAGCGCCGTCGTATCAGATGTAATGGACGCGGCACGGAACCTTCTAAATGGTGTGGCAGGGTACATCGGATGTACATGCTATGAACAAAAACCCGTTTTACCAATCGGTTTCGTTGAGAGTAAATATTACTTGCGCCTTTTGGTGGCGGACCGTCCCGGTGTCCTTGCCTCGATAGCATACGCGTTTGGGGACAAAGGAGTAAGCCTTGCCTCAGTTATTCAGAAAAACACAGACAAAAAATTGGCCGAGCTTGTTATGGTCACTCACCAAGTCAAGGAACAAAACCTGCAGGACGCTTTAAAAGTTATTGAAAAATTACCCGCAGTCGACGAAATAAGTAATGTGATTCGTGTGGAAGGAGAAAAAAATTAAATGTACTGGCCGGGAGTTATTGAAAGCTACCGCGAATTTTTACCCGTAACGGAAAATACACCAATTATCACTTTAAGCGAAGGAAACACACCTCTAATCAAAGCACGCAAGCTCGATTCTCTGGCCGGCGCCCAAATTTACTTTAAATTCGAGGGTTTAAACCCAACCGGTTCTTTTAAAGACAGAGGCATATGCATGGCAGTGTCCAAGGCAATGGAAGAAGGATCTCGTACTGTAATCTGTGCTTCCACAGGAAACACTTCCGCATCCGCCGCAGCATACGCCGCCCGTGCCGGTCTGCGCTGTGTCGTGCTCATCCCGGAAGGGAAAATAGCGGCTGGAAAACTGGCTCAAGCCTTGATCTATGGAGCAAAAGTAGTCGCAGTTGACGGAAATTTCGACCAGGCTCTAAAAATAGTCCGGGATATCACCGACAGGCATCCAATTACGTTAGTCAACTCGGTAAATCCATACCGCATTGAAGGCCAGAAAACTGCGGCTTTTGAAGTCTGCGACAGGCTTGGACAGGTGCCGGATTACCTGGCTATTCCAGTAGGCAACGCCGGTAACATTACAGCATATTGGAAAGGTTTCTGCGAATACGCCAGCCGCGGAAAGGTAAATTCCAGACCTAAGATGATTGGTTTCGAAGCTGAAGGAGCCGCCGCTATAGTGAAAGGAAGGGTAATAGAAAAACCGGAAACTATAGCAACAGCCATTAGAATCGGCAATCCCGCCAGCTGGCAGGGAGCTGTTGACGCAGCAAACAATTCGGGCGGCCTGATTGATTTTGTGACCGATGAGGAAATCCTCCATGCATACAGACTGCTTGCCGGAATGGAAGGATTGTTTGTGGAACCGGCCTCCGCTGCTTCAGTGGCCGGGGTCCTTAAACTGGCAGCCGGAAAATTCTTTCAGCCGGAAAATAAAATCGTCTGCGTTCTCACTGGCCATGGATTAAAAGACCCTAATACGGCAATTAACAACATTTCCAATCAACCGCTTCAAGTTCCTGCAGAAATAAGCGCTGTTGAAAAAATTATCCTGGAGGAATAAAGTGATCCGAGTACAGGTTCCGGCAACTACGGCCAACATGGGTCCTGGTTTTGACTGCCTGGGAATGGCCTTGCAGTTGTATAACATTGTTGAGATGCAGCAGATCAACTCCGGCCTGCAGATCGAAGTACACGGGGAAGGCAGCCGGGATATAGCCCGCAATGAAAAGAATATTGTCTACCAGGCTGCAATGCGGCTTTTTGAACAGGCTGGAAAAGTACCGGAAGGCCTAAAGATAAAACTGACCAATAATATTCCGATCGCGCGGGGCTTAGGAAGCAGCGCAGCGGCAATTATAGGCGGTCTCATTGCAGCAAATACTCTGGTTGGCGGAAATCTCTCCAGTAAAGAAATTCTTGCCCTGGCTACAGCCCTGGAAGGACATCCTGATAACGTTGCTCCCGCCTTATTGGGCGGTATCGTTGTTTCAGTGCCCTTAGTAGACGGGGATATCAAGTATATGAAAATCAACCCGCCGCCTGGCTTAAAAGCAATTATGGCTATTCCTGATTTCTTTGTGATGACAAAAAGAGCCAGGGAAGTGCTCCCCCAGCAGGTAAGCCTGCAGGACACCGTCTTCAACCTGGGCCGTCTGGCTTTGCTCTTAACCGCGTTGTCGCAGGGTGACTTTAGTATGCTCTCCACTGCAATGGAAGACCGTATACACCAGCCATATCGTTCCAACCTGGTTCCCGGTTTGAAAAAAGTTCTTGCCGCGGCAAGGCTTGCCGGCGCCAGAGGAGTATGTATTAGTGGAGCAGGTCCAAGCCTGTTGGCCCTTGCTGACAGTAATTTTGAATCAATAGCCCAGGCAATGAGAGACACGTTTAAACAAAACGGTGTTCACTCCCGTTCCTTAATACTTGAACCTGGACCAATCGGCGCAACAACTTTAGAATTAAAATAATATTAAAACACTATATAAGTATATAAGAACGTCAAGAAGGAACCCTTCCCAATTGGGAAGGGTTCCTATATGTTAGGTTTCGTAATGATCTATATAGACCATTACTTACCCTGACATTATGATTAGCTTTTATTTAAAATAATATGCATGAATTCTTACTGGAATTAATTACCACTTGGATCTGTAAAAGGCACGAGTGTATAATTATAGCGTTTTAACAAGACAAACATGGCCGAATTTCACAAAAAGGATACGGGGGAAATAAAAATAACAGGGGTGAATCCTGATTTGTATAGGAGGTGTCCGTCATCTCAGGTAGGGAACCCTCTTTCCTAACCCGTCAGCTAACCCCGGAGGCCAGAAGGAGGGCACATATGAATTTGCGCCAATTATTATTATCAGGCGTTGCGGCGGCAGCTTTATTTCTTTCTTTCCCCGCAATTTCCTCTGCAGCTGTTCACACAGTCAGCCAGGGAGAAACACTTTATTCGATAAGCCAGCAATATGGATCTTCCGTGGAAAACATCATGTCATCCAATAACCTAAGTAACGATTTCATATATCCAGGAGAAAGCTTATACATTCCGGATCAGAGCCAAAGCTATGCAGCGTATTGCGTTCTTCCCGGAGATACCCTTTATCAGATCGGCCAAAAATTCGGTTTAGACTATTCACAAATCATGTCATACAACGGGTTGTCTTCAGAGTATATCTATGCCGGACAAACGCTGTATATACCGGGTTTACAGCAAACCGTCAGCCCACAGGTCAGCAGGTCGGGTTTTTATGAAGGAAAAGTCCCCTATACGAGATCGGACTTCGAGCTTTTAGCCCGCCTGATCACTGCCGAGGCTGACTCAGAGTCTTATCTGACCAAGGTTGCCGTCGGGGCTGTAGTGCTAAACCGGATACTGAGCGGTTACTTCCCCACAACTATCCCTGGTGTTGTTTATCAGGTCGACGAAGGAGGGGCCTATCAGTTTGAACCTGTTCTAAACGGTTGGATTAATGTAAATCCCAGCCCCACATCGATGATAGCAGCCCAGGATGCGTTAAACGGAAATGATCCGACACAGGGAGCGCTTTACTTTTTTGAGTCCTGGGTTCCCAACGGTTTTCTGCAGTCGCGGCCCGTCAGTGTAGAGCTTGACAGCTTTACTTTTACCTATTAGTTAAAAATAATCTTCAAATAACCATGAAGTCTTGGAAATTTAAGAAGTGAAAAACGGGTTCAGAAAGAAACAAGCACCCAACTTTACACATGGGGTGCTTGTAGTCTTTTTAAGGCGGGTATTATGCTGCGGGGGTCTTCGATTGCAGATTTAGCGAGGCTGATTAATATTTTTTCCTTTACATAAACTGACTCTCCATCCCTGAAAGAAATAAAATACTTGTTAGTGCCCGGCACAGGCAGGGTTTTGATTCCTTCACCCCTCAGATAGCTAAATGTTTCGTAAAAATTCATTACCCTTCATCTCCTGTCTTATTATTCTTATTGTAATTTTATGTTACATTATTTATGTAATTAAAAAAACTTAAAATTCTTTAACAGCCAAAAATAACGGCTTAATGGCATTTTCTATATGTCGAAATTTTCACAAATGAAATATTTGTCCGAACTATTCCCTAGAATCCCTGTTGATCCATATATATGATTGTGTCAATTACCCTGTTTGAATAACCCCATTCATTGTCATACCAGGACAATACTTTTACCATGGATCCGTCTACAACCATGGTTGACAAAGCATCTATTATTGAAGAAAAAGGTTTGCCGTTAAAATCCCGTGATACCAGCGGAAGATCACTGTAACCAAGTATATTTTTAAGTTCCCCTTCCGCCGCCCGTTTAAGAGCGGCATTAACTTCCTCCCTGTCGACAGGCCTGCTCAGGTCAGCAACCAGGTCAACCACGGAAACATTGGGAGTGGGAACACGCATGGCCATCCCGTCTATCCTTCCCTCAAGTTCCGGTAACACCTTAGCGACTGCCTTTGCGGCGCCTGTTGTAGTGGGTATAATCGACATCATGGCAGCCCTTGCTCTTCGCAAATCCTTATGGGGAAAGTCTAGAAGCTGCTGATCATTTGTCAGGGAGTGTACGGTAGTCACCAAGCCCCGTATGATGCCGAATTCCTTATGCAGCACCTTGATTACGGGAGCCAGGCAGTTAGTCGTGCAGGAAGCGCAGGAAATAACGTTATGTATGGCCGGGTCATATTTTTCCTGATTTACCCCCATTACAATTGTTATATCCTCGTTCCTGGCAGGGGCGGTGATTAATACCTTTTTTGCACCCTGGCCAATATGGATGCTGGCCGACTTTCCGTCCGTAAAAAGCCCGGTTGATTCAATTACAAAATCCACACCTTTTTCCCGCCATGGCAATTGACGAAGTTCTCTTCCTGAAATTACTGTTATTCTCTTGCCCTGTACTTGAATCAACCCGTCTTCCGCATCCACATCGTAAGGAAGCTCACCGTGTACGGAATCATATTTCAATAAATGCCCCAGTGTGCATGCATCAGTCAGATCATTGATAACAATTATCTCCAGTTCCGGCAGATTTAAAGCAGCCCGAAAAATACTGCGTCCTATCCGGCCAAACCCGTTTATCCCTATTTTAACAGTCATTGACACTCTCCCCGTTTAAAAAAACTACTGCAAGAACAGCTTTTTTATTGTTCCCCAATCCCCATCACAGTAATCCTAGTATACACTTTTATCGTCCTTATGAATATGAATTCTTTACACCTAACTTAAAGAAGTGTGTAAAAAAAATAATTTTTCTTTAAACAATATTCGCTAAATATTTTTATATTTTGCATTCACGCAGACTAAAACCCCGATTAGAAGGCTTTTTCTTGCCTGGACAAATTACCCTGCCTAACATAAAATATCTACGGGGGGAGGTACTAAATGACCGTTGGAAGTAGAAAAACTTTAAAAAAATACCGGGGCGGTAATATTACTGCAACTTTTGGTACTGATTTAATACTGCAGGGAGTAACCAATATACCGAACCTGCTTCTGAAGTACTACACCGGAATGGGCATAACAGATGAAGAGATGATGCTGATCCTGCAGATTCTGCGTTTGCGCATGGAAGAAAAAGTTCTTTACCCTGCCCCTGAACTGCTGGCTGAATACTTGGGTGGTGGAATCACCCGTGTAAAACGCGACCTGGCCAGTCTGCTGGATAAAGAAATCCTTACTGTCACCCAATACTATGATGAATCCCAGAGCTGCATTTTAAGCGGATATGATTTTGAACCGCTATTTGAAAAACTTTCCGAGGTCTGGGCCTGTATGAAAGTAAAAGAAATAGAAAAAACCCGTCTCTTACTTGAAGAGCAATCCAACAGCAAGCAGATATCAAACAATAACTTCACAAACCTGGCAAGAAACTTCGAACAGGAATTCGGAAGACCATTATCGCCAATGGAAACTGAACAAATCAAGCGCTGGCTGGAGGAAGTTGATTATTACATTGTCCTCAACGCCTTGCGCAGAGCAGTTTTACTGGGGAAACATAATTTTAAATATATTGATACGATCCTTTTACAATGGAGTAAGAATAATCTTCGCACTGTCGAAGCAATCGAAGAATACGAACGACGCTTTCAGAACAAACGGGCCAGAAATCCCCTTCCCACCTCTAGAGACAGTAATAAAAAAGGGGATACAGACGAACAAAAGAAAGCAATTATTAAAACTTTGTACATGAATTAATTGCGGGAAAGGAAGCAGGCCGTTTGGAGTTCTGTAAGATTTGTCATGATCGGGGCGTAATAGTCAGCAACGACATTGCTATACCATGCACTTGCGGTCCTCAAAGGGCTCTGTTAAGGCGCATCAAGGAATCGGGCCTGCCTAAATTTCTATACGACTGTACTTTCGATAACTTCGATTTTAGTTATTATCAAACAAAAGAATCAGTTAAAGGCTCTACTTGTTTCGATACCGCCAAACAAGCATACCAGGCCGCTTTAGATTTTGTCGCTGAAATTGAAAAAAACAGCCATTGTGACGGTTTATTTATTTCCGGGCCGGTCGGAAGCGGAAAAACTTTTTTAGCCTGCTGTATTGCTAATGCTTTGCTGGCAAAAGGATTTCTGGTTCTATTTGTAATTGTGCCCGATCTCCTTGATCACATCCGATCCACTTATAAACAAAACTCCGGATCAGACCTTACAGAACAAGACCTCCTGGATACTGCCAAGCAGGTCCCCCTCCTTATCTTGGATGACCTTGGTTCTCATAATTACACAGAATGGGTCCGTAACAAGCTTTATTCTATTCTTAATCACCGGCTGAATTACTGCCTGCCGACAATAATCACCACCAATATCAACCTTGAAGACCTCGATGAGTTCCTGGGAGAAAGGACAACTTCCCGTATTTATCAGATGTGCCGTCCGTACAGACTGATGGTCATCGTTGATATCAGGATTGCCAAACGTAAAAAGAATCAAAAATAATTAAAGAATATTTGCCTGACGGAATTTTATGATTCCGTCAGGTTTATTTTTTTGTCCAAATACAAGGGACGTTTCTTTGTATTTGTGGTATTTTGTCTCTTCGCTTTTATTCCTGCAAAAACATTTTTAGATAAAAAGAAGGAATTTCAGGAAACAGTGTCGAAAAACTTGATTACTTGCATAAAGTTGGTAGTAAGAAATATCCATTTCGGAGGTTGCTAGATGAGACGTAGTAGTAACGCCAAACCTTGCGGAAAGAAATTATTTCATAAATTCGTTACTACTTTCTTTATGGTGTTTTTTTTAATCAGCTCGTTTGCTCTGACCGCGAACGCAACAACATACGTGGTAGAAGAAGGGGACTCTCTGGATTGGATCAGCCGCCACTTTAGCGTCTCAGTTAAAAGCATACAGAGCGCCAACAGTTTAAAAAGCGACCTCATTCATCCCGGACAAAAGCTGCTTATACCCACAGGAACAAAAACCACCAGCA
>DIEU01000057.1 GCA_002418775.1 Firmicutes bacterium UBA5766 | reverse complement strand
TAAATCTCTTCTCTCCATTCCCTTTTATTATTTATTATAATTTGTGCCAGTTATTTATGTACAGGTTAAATACGCTTGCGGGGCTTCCACTATCTTGCCCAGGACTCCGTTTATAAACCTGCCGGAGTCGTCCGTACCAAAAATTTTGGCCAGTTCAATTGCCTCGTTGAGGGATACGCTTCCGGGGATATCTTCGCAGTAGAATATTTCAAAAAGGGCCATGCGCATTATATTGCGGTCCACTGCGGCCATACGTCCTAAATCCCAATCGCGGCTGACACTGGCTATCGCTTTATCGAGGTTTTTTATGTTTTGAAGTGTTCCGAAGACGATTCTTCGGATGAATTCTATAATTTTCTGATTAAGATCCTTACCCTGGATTGTATATAGAAAAGCTGTTTCGGGAGACGCCTGGCCCAGGTCAATTTGAAATAAGATCTGTAAAGCGAGTTCTCTGGCCTGCCTTCTTTTCATCTGTAGCTCCCTTGTCTAATCTTTGCGGAATATACTGTAAAAGATATCTTTTATTCCCAGGTTTTCATCAAGGCGCTTCCCTATATAGTAGCCAATCCCCACGCAGATTGCCACAAAAATAGACTTTATAATTCCGTATTTGATTACCAGCCAGCCAAAGATCAGCCCTATAACAATCCCTATTGCCTTGCCGCGGTGTCTGCTTAGGAAATCAATAATATCGGCCAGATTCATTATCGGCGCCCCTTAAATAAAAAATAAATCACTCTACACGCAGCTTGCTGGCTGAAATACTATGGATAAGAAACTCCACCTGCTGTACAGTGATTCCTGTTACGGCAAGAACCCTTTCCTTTACCTGTTCCTGGACGGCGTCGGACACTTCAGGAATACTTATATCGGGTGTTACCGCAGCCTTGATCCGTATTCCAATTCCCTGAGGCCGGTTAAAGACCTGTGCTTTGGCCTCGCGGACACCGTTATTCTGTGAAACAACTTTTTCCGCGAGGCTCTCAATTGCGCTCAGGGCAATATGTACATTTCCAAGTTTGCTTTCATAAACGACGGCTTGTTCCCGGTTTGGTTTAATATCGGCCCACATGAGGCGGATTCCGGCAACTATAAACAAGCCCAGTAATAAAAATATTACTGCCGGCTGTTGAATTGACTGCAATAACCGGGGCTGATATTGGCTGATATGAAGCCAGCCGGCAAAGAAAGGGACCGCAGCCAAAAATATAACTGTCAGAATGAAAGTATATATAAATAGCAAAAAGCGGTCAAAAAGTTGCAATTTAATAAAGCCTCCCTATTTTGCCCGCTGTTCGTCTTCCTTGTCCGAACTGCTGAACGAAACTCCCTGGACGTGAACATTTACTTCTAATACATTCAAGCCGGTCATATCGTTAACTGCTTTTTTTACTTTTTGCTGAATTTCAGATGCAATGTCAGGTATCTTTGCGCCGTATTCAACTATGACATAAATGTCTACCGCCGCTTCCTTTTCCCCGACTTCAACCTTTACCCCTTTGGAAAGGTTTTTACGGCCCAGGATTTCAGCAATGCCGCCGGCTAATCCCCCGCTCATGCCGGCGACTCCCTGCACCTCTGTTGCGGCAAGGCCGGCAATTATTCTAACAACTTCGTCAGCAATCCGTATAGATCCGATGCTTGTTTGTTCCTGCTTGACAACAATATCTTCCATTATTTTTGCCTCCTTAGATAAAAATTAGCCTTCCTTCCCAAAAAGGACATATTAATTATAACTAAGATGGCAAATTTGCGCAACCATTTATATCACAGGCAGAATTTTGGCATTATCGCTTAGGGATTTATTCTTTGGCGAGGATGATAATATTCTGTCCCTCCACTCCTGTACCCCAAGTAACTAACTGGCGGATACCCTCTTCGTCCTGAACTGACAACGCGGGCGCCTGTACTATTATAGTAATCTTATTGTTTTTTTCAAGGCAGACGGTGCTGTCACGGAATCCGCGTGCGCTGATTAAGTGCTCAAGTTCACCTTCCCTGGCCAGCTTTTCACTTAAAAAGAGGAGTTTTTCCTGGGCTGCCTGCCTTGTCTGGGAGCTTGACGAAGGGTTGTCGATAATTTCATGCAGTGTTTCAATCTGTCTGCCGTTGGAGCGTTCTCTGTCCAGCCGGTATTCAATGAAATACTTTGAACTGCTGTCGTTTGAGGTGGCCTGAAATTGGTCAGTGTTTAAGATTAAGGTCTCGCCTGCAGAGTTTGTCCCCTTACTGACGGCGCCGGTTTGAGGAACCGTTTCCACGGGCTGCCCCATTCTAGCAAGCTTACCCGGCAGGTTAAGACAGCCTGCCGCCAGCAGGCATATCCCTAATATAAGCGCTGCGATTATGTAGATTGTTTTCTTGTTAATCACCAGTGAGTACATTATTTTCGCCTCCTTGATTATGATTTGGGCAGCACAAGCACTTTCTGCGGTTCTATTCCCAGGGCAACCTGGACGGCTTCGAATAGCCGGGCTTTAATTTCGGAATTTTTTGCGCCCTGGGCAACTACCAGGACGCCCGCCACTTTTGATGAGCCTGTTTGTTCAACTACTGCAGTTTCTTCCTGGCCGTTTCTGGTAAAGACGAGCTGTCCGCTATCGGTATATTCGGTTATGGACCTGACACCTCCAACCTGATCTTTCTCTTCGGTCGTTTTTTTACTGCTGTTTGTGTTGACTGCATATTTTTCATGCTCAGAGGAGGCTAATCTTACAGTTACGTCAAGGTCCCCAACTCCTTCAATCTCTTTTAAGATGTTTTTCAAAACGGCGGCCAGTGTTTTCTCTTCACTTTCTATAACAGAACGGTCATTGTTTTGAAGAATTTGATGATCATTATTTTCAACCGTTTCCCCGGGTGTTTTGCCAGCCTTGCCGTTATTTCCGATAATCAAAAGAAGGATAGCAAAAGCGATTATTAAAGTCAGCCAAATAATTTTCTGTCTCTGCAATTTGGGAGGATAATCTCCGCTTTTGTCTGTTCCGAAAATGTTGTTCAGGTATTCTTTAAAACCTGTCATTGTTTGTAAATCCTCCTACTCTGAAAATTAACTATCCTCAGGGAGGTCAACTGCCTACGTGCTTAATAATCGCCTCTTATACTTGTACGAACTCGTTCACCCTCGGGCTTAAGTTAAACTCGGCGCTATGCGCCTCAAACAGTAACCTCGCTTATCTCCTGGTTCTCCCGTTCTTTGAATGAAGGCTCAAAATCGCACAAGGTATTGCCCTCCCTTTGTTGATGAATTTTCATTTTCCTGCTGGCGCCGCTTTAGCGGCGCGGGTGTCTATCCTGGGGGTGGTGTCAGGAGGACGGGGTTGTTGACACCCCCCTGACACCACCCGAACAAAGAAGCGAAATGTACGTCCCCTTGCTTCCTTCGGGACGGTTGCTTACTAATTGTCCCCTGCTTCCCCCCATAATGTTTTTCACTCTTCCAAAATAATTATCTGTTCAGGTGAAAGGCTGTAGAAGTCTGTCAGTATTTTTACCAGCTTGTCTTTTGTCTGGATTGAAATCTGCGATCCGTTTTTTTGATCAGTAGTGGCAGTTCTTGAATCAGGGGAATTTTCCCCGGTCTGTATTTCAATAGGACTGACTATTGATTTCTTTTTGTCGTCCGTGGAAGAGGCGCTGTTTTTAAGTCGAAGGATAATCTTTTTTATCTGCCCCAGTTTTGGGCTGTCTGGTTCATCGTATGTTTGGACTTGTGCAGAAACAACTTCAACATCCGATCTGATACCTACCAGTGCGCTTATCTGGCGGGCAAGCGACTGGCGGTATTTTTCCCGGGCCTGTTCGCTTTGATCTTTGTTTAAATTCTCACCTGCCGCCGTAATCTCACCTAAACTGGGAAAACCCGGGTTTTCCGTGTCGATGATCTGTTCGGGCAGCGCTTGCTGCCAGCTGCTTTTGGCCAGGCTGCTTACCGCTTGAAGTACTGCCACGATAATCAGAAGGCCCATGACAAGCCTGATATATCGTCTGAGATCACTTTGAGGGAGAAACATTTCCAAAAAAACAGCGAGCATGATTATCACAATCAGATTTTGAACAAGCAAACGAATAGTTTCCATTTTTTATCCCTGGCTTGAGATTATTTTTCAGCGCAGCATAACCGTCATGTTGCCGACGCCTATAAGTATGGTGATTGAGAAAAAGAACAGCAGGCCAACGACGCCGACAGCGGCAAAAACCAGGAGCAGGCCCGAACCCATCTCATTTAAGCAGTCCACCACCTGACCTTCCGCTATGGGCTGCATAAGCGCACCGGCCAGCTTATAAATGAAGGAAAGGCTGATAATTTTAAGCATCGGCAGGCCCATAATCAGGAATATGGAGATCATTCCGGCTATTCCTGCGGCGTTCTTAATCAGTAGTGAGGAGCTTATGACGGACTCCAATGCGTTTGAGAACATACCTCCGACAACAGGTATGAAAGCGTCTATGGCAAATTTGGCCGTTCTTAAAGCGACTCCGTCACCAACTGCGCCGGCTACGCCCTGTATAGTCAGAACTCCCAGAAAAATCGTGCTGAATATCCCCAAAAGGCCCATAGCCACAGTCTTTAAAAGACCGGCCAGTCTGGAAACTTTAAAATTGGCGGAAAGATTATCTGCAATTCCCAAAACGGCGCTGAAGAAAATCAGGGGCAGCACAACGTTCTTGGTCAGGGTCCCGATGACAGTCAGGCTGATTAGAATTACCGGATGGAAAATTGCCGCCGAGGCCACTCCTCCCATGGCAACAAGCAGAGTAAGCAGAAGAGGCATAATTGCCTGCATAAAGGAGACCATCCGGTCGACAAGTTCCCTGCCGGTGTTAATAGCCAGGGCGAAGGAGCCGATTGCAATAGTTGACAGCACCAGATAAACAACAAGGTAGCTTAACTGCCCGGTAGTCCCCCTGTCGAAAGCGCTGGTCAGATTGTGCAGCACGGCGCAGATTATTGTTAGGACAATCAGCCTGCCGAGTAATGAAGCATTGGCTACGATCTCTTTAAACAGGTATTTCAGCAGATTGTTGAAAACCGCAGCAGGTTTCCACGAAACATCGCCTCTGATAATTTTAAAAAATATGTCTTTAAAGCTTAAACCCGGAACAGCAGACTTTATATCCGTATCAACCTGGTCGATATATTTTTGCACCTCACGGAGGTTAAGCTCGGATTCTTGCTGATTATCTTCAGCAGCATTTCCCGAACCTGGAAGGATGCTTCCTTCTTGGCCGGCCGTGGCAGTCTGGTTATAGGCATAAGCGATCGGAACGGGCAGCAGATAGAAAAAAAATAGAAGCAGGAGTGCTGTAAGCTTTGAAAAGTTCAACTGTTTTCACCTCTAAGGTTCTAAGGAACTAATTTTAACAGCGCCTGTAAGACTGCCGCCACAATGGGCACGGCTAGAATGAGCACAAGTATTTTGGCGGCGAACTCTATTTTAACTGCAAGCGCTCCCTCGCCGGCGTCCCTGCAAATCTGCGATCCAAAATCCGCTATATAGGCAATCGCGATGATCTTTAAAATGGTTGCCAGATAAACTGTGCTTAAATTTGCCCGGTTGGATAGTTCCCTGAGAACATCAATAACGGATCCAATCTTACCGATAACTGCCAGAAAGATGATGATCCCGGTAGCGATGCTCAAGCCAATGGCAATCTCCGGCTTGTTCTGACGGATGGTAACTGCCAGAACTGCCGCAATAATTCCAATTCCCACAATCTGCATAATTTCCAAGGTATTTTTTCCCCTTGAGGTTAAAAAAGTTTAAAAACCGATTTTACCTGATCGAAGAAAACCCCCAGGAGCTGAACAACCCAGAACAGAACGATACTCAGGCCTGCAAGCGTTGCGATTAAGGCATATTCTTCCTTGTTGGAACATTTGAGGACATACTGGGCCGCAGCGACCAGGATTCCTATGCCGACGATTTTAAAAACGATGCTGATATCGAATCCCGTCATTCAAATCCCCCCTTAATAAAAAATAAGCACTATTACAATGCCGCCAAGGAAACCAAGGCTATTCCATAATTTGACGTTCTGCAGAGCGCTGGCTTCGGCTTTTTTTAACTCTGCCTCGACTTGTTCCATGGCCAGCATGAGATGTTTGCTTTGTCCGGAACTGTCTGAAATTCCGAGAGCCCCGCCAAGTCTGCGCAGGATGGCCATATCACAGCCAATCAGAAATGAATGGGGATAAAATTTCAAAAGCGCCTTTTCCCATGCTTCCTTTGCCGTACATCCCGACATGGATAATAATTCCTTGCGTGTTTCTTCAAATAAAGGCGCCAAACGGTAATCCGCCCTGGCCGCAACCAGACCAAGAGCTTCGGCTAAAGGTGTAGCGGCATAAGTAATCTCTGTTTCCAGCATCTGCAGGGCTGATTTTAAAGAACGCAGTTCGGCCGGCCTTAGGGAATAACCCCTGGCAATCAGGACTCCGCAGATACCTCCGCCCGAAATAATTACAAGGCAGGCAAGAATCTTAAGCATTGTTCCACCTCTTTTCCGGGCAGCGGAAGCATCGTTCTGCCGTCGATAATTTCCTCTATAGTTCCAATATTTTTTGAACGGCCTAATAAGACAAAACGTTCAATTACTTTCATATTCAGGAGGTTGCGCAAGGCCGGCCTCTGGCTGAGTTCCGCAAGGGAAGCCGCATGTACGGTTGTAAGCACCTTTACTCCGGCGTTAAAAACTCCTTCCAAAGCGGCAAAGTCCTCGTCTGTACCGATCTCATCCGTAGCAATTACACACGGCGCCATGGAGCGCAGGAGCATGAGCATTCCTTCAGCCTTGCGGCATCCGTCCAGGACATCCGTGCGGATTCCCACTTCCCTCTGGGGCACACCCTGAAAGCAGCCCGCCAGTTCGGACCGTTCATCAACCACGCCAATTACTGCTCCCCTGAAATTCAGTTCAGGAATGCCATTGCTTAATTGTCTGATGACATCCCTCAATATGGTAGTTTTCCCGCATCGGGGCGGGGAAAAAAGAAGGGTGTTGAGGACGCTTCCGGATTTCTGATCAATTATAAAAGGAAGCAGAGGAGAGGCGGCGCCCTTAACCTCACGGGAGATCCTTATATTAAGACCGGAAATATATTTGAGTGTTCTGACCCGCCCGTTTTCAAGGACCGTTTTTCCTGTTAGACCAACCCTGTGCCCTCCGGGTAAAGTTATAAAACCGTTCTTCAGTTCTTCGCCGAAAGCATATAAAGAACATCCGCTGATTAGCTGGGTAACACGCTGTATATCATCCGCCGTAACCAAATAGCAATCACGGGGCGCAGCTGCAGGTTTTCCGTTATTTCCAAGGAGAATATCTCCGTCAGCCAGACCCAGCATTAATGGCCTGTTCTGACGCAGGCGTATTTCTTCAAGTTTTTCAAGAATGTTCAAAGGCAGGCTGGTAATCATGCTGCGGATACCGGCCGGCAGTACCGGTGTGACTTCCTGCCAGGGAGAGGGCATTATAGAAACCCGGCAATTGTCTAAAGTGTAAACTACACGGCTCACCTGTTTGTCCCTCCTTCTTATATCTCATAAATATGGGACAGGGTGGTATTTTAGACCTGTACATTTTTAACGCAAAAAAAAGGACCAAATCTTGAATGGTCCTTGACAGGGATTTTATCGGTTAGTAAACTTGTATAAAATTTTAAATATCTTCCTCTTCGGGTGAACCTGCGCTCATTTGAATAATTCCGTGTTCTTGCCGGGAAATACGATTATCTTCGTTTATAAAAACAACCCTGCTGCAGTTCGGACAGGTAATTTCGAAAACTTCCTGATCACCCAGGATTTCAGGATCGATGTATACTTTTTCTGCGCAGTCCGGGCACTCTACTTCCATATAATCAGTGTCGCCGGAGAGCCCGTCTTCCTCATCGTAGAAATCATCCTCAAGAAGAGAAAGATCCTCGTCAACGCTCTCCAGGTAATCTTTGAGGTGGCTGTAGGACTCGTTCATTTCCTCAAAAGAGCCTGCAAATGCATCCAAAACGCCGATTATTCCTTTGATCAGCCGGCCTTCCCCGGACCCCTCATTCAGACTTAAGCCTGCTGAAAGGCCCTGTAAATAGGCTACCTTTGACCTTAACCCGCTCGTTTCCATTTTAAAACCCCCTTGAACTAAGCTTAAAAGATTTTCGGGCTTTTATAGTATTTCACTTGTCCGGGGGTCTTAAACATTGCCGCCGTTTTAGGCCCTTTTCAGATATTGCCCTGTTCTTGTATCGATCTGAAGAATGTCACCGACATTAATAAAAAAGGGAACCTGAACAGTATAGCCGGTTTCCAGAACTGCCGGCTTGGACCCGCCGGAAGCTGTATCGCCTTTTATGCCGGGTGTTGTTTCTTTAACTTCCAACTCGACGAAATTGGGCAGATCAATGCCGATCGAGCTGCCCTGGAACATCAACACGTTAATGGTCATGTTCTCCTTGATATACTTTACTGCCTCACCCAGTTCTTCTTTGCTCAGTGAAATCTGCTCAAAAGTTTCCATGTCCATAAAATAATGGTTGTTTTCGTCATTGTACAGATACTGAGCCGAGCGCCTTTCCACGTGTGCGCGCGGTAATTTTTCTCCCGCGTTAAAGGTTCTTTCTATGGTTGCTCCGGTGCGCAGGTTCTTGATCTTGCAACGCACAAAAGCTGCTCCCTTTCCGGGCTTTACGTGCTGAAAGTCAATCACCTGATAAACGTCGCCGTCAATATTGATCGTTAGGCCTGTCCTAAAATCATTGGTGGAAATCAAGGTTTTCGCCTCCTTTCACTTCTGCTGCAAAATACCTGTTTGTTCTAAGAATTTTATAAGATTATTATAATACCATCAGGTGATCCCTCGGCGCATTGGTAAGCAGCCGCGCTCCTTTTTCCTCAACCAGGACCATATCTTCAATACGTACCCCGCCCCAGCCGGGAAGATAAACTCCCGGTTCAACAGTTATTACCATGCCTGCCTGAAGTATAGTACCGTCCTTTGATGAAATCACAGGGTTTTCATGTACGATCAGCCCTACACCGTGTCCTGTGCTGTGACGAAAGTTTTCGCCGAAATGATATTTCTCAATAATGCTGCGGGCTGCCTGATCAACATCGGAAGCCTTCACTCCCTGCCTGATTGAATTAACACCTGCATCATGGGCTTCAAGAACGATTTGGTAAATATGTTCCTGCATTTCCGTGGGAGCGCCCAGGCAGACAGTTCTTGTAATATCTGAACAATAATCATTGAACTCGCATCCAAAATCCATTGTTACAAGATCACCGGCTTGCAGTTGTTTCTCCGAGGCCACTCCATGAGGCATTGCCCCGCGTACTCCGGAAGCAACTATTGTATCAAAGGAGATCTTTTTTGCACCCCCTTTGCGCATAAAATACTCCATTTTCAGAGATATTTCAATCTCTGTGCGGCCTGGTTCAAGATAATTAAGAATATGCGTAAAAGCCTCGTCGGCCAGTCTGGCGGAATCAGTAATCTGCGTGATCTCATCCTGACCTTTGATCATCCTCAAATCTTCAACCATGCCGGCGGCGGGGACTAAGACACCGTCCGGGATCTTTTCGTTTAACTCGAGGAACTGTTTATGTGTCAGAAAATCTTCTTCGTAACCAAGACGCGAAATTTTCCAGTCCTGCAAACAAGTTTTTATAAGATCAAAAGTGGAAGTTTTTATTTCAATAACCTGCCACTGCCTGCACTCCTGCTGCGCCTGTTCTATATAGCGGAAATCGGTCAGCAGAAAAAGCTGTTCCCAGGTAACCACCAGGGCGCCGGCGGTTCCGGAAAAACCGCTCAGATATTTCCGGTTTTCCGGCTTCGTTACAAGCAAGCCGTCAATTGCCTTCATGCGCAGCTTGTCTCTTAAAAGATCAGCTCTTCTTTTCATCTTTCCTCTTTCTTAACAAGGCTTACCGCAGCCCTTAAACCCATCAGGTAGCTTTCCGCACCGAATCCGCTGATCTGTCCTGCGGCTGCAGGGGAAATTACGGATTGCCGGCGGAACTGTTCGCGGGCATAAATGTTGGACAGGTGAACCTCGACAACTGGAATTGATATTGCCGCTGCGGCGTCTGCCAAAGCGTAACTGTAATGTGTAAAAGCGCCGGGGTTAAAAACTACTGCGTCTGTTTCGGGCGCGGCATTGTGAAGCCAGTTGATCAGCTCGCTTTCGGAATTTGACTGGCGGCATTCCAGTTCAATATTTAATTCGGCCGCCAGCCGCTGCAGGAGCGAGTTAATTGTTTCCAGGGACAGAGTTCCGTAAATCTCCGGTTCACGCTTTCCAAGCAGGTTAAGGTTAGGCCCGTGAAGGACTAGAACTCTCAAGAAAATAACTTCCCTTCCTCTAATGTCTAATGTCCGCTGACGACCATCCGGGCAATTCGCAATGTGGGTGAACCCTGACCGCCAAAAAAAATCAGGTCACTGCCTATTCCATCAATCTGCTGAAAGACTTCCTGAATATTTCCCGCAATGGCAATTCCCCTGACGGGTTTGGTCAGCTGTCCGTTTTCAATTAAAATCCCGGCTGCTCCAACCGAAAAGTCGCCTGAAATAGGGTTTGCTGTATGCATACCGATAACTTCAGTTATATAAATACCGTTCCCGGTAGAATTAATCAGTTCATCCGGGGTATAAACGCCGGGCTGGATGAAGAAGTTTGTAGTTCCAACATCCGGAGCGCTTTTATATGAAGATCGCATGCAATTTCCGGTAGAGGCGCCGTTTTCTTTGGCGGCTGTGTAAGTGTTGTGCAGGTACCCTTTGAGAATCCCCTCTTCTATTAACGTTTTTCTGGACATCTGTACTCCTTCACCGTCAAAAGGAGCGGAAGCGATGCCGCCCGGCATAATCCCGTCATCAATAATATTTACCGTCAGCGCCGCAACAGGCTGATTAACCTTTCCCATGAAAAGGGAACGTCCTTTTTGAACCGCTTCGGCGGTAAGCGCAGGACCGAGCAAATCCAGAAATCCGGCTGCTACATAGGGATCAAACAAGACGGTGGTTTCCCTTGTTGAAACTGGTTTTGCGCCCAACATCCGGACGGCGCGAAAAGCCGCCTCACGGCCGATTTTTTCTGCGTCGAGATCGTCAAACCGCAGGCGGTAATCCATTGCAAATCCTGTTTGCTGATCTTCCCCTTCTCCAGCTACCAGGGAGAGGTTAACTCCGCAGTATGTCGCACGGTAAGAATTTTTTATTCCCTTGCTGTTGACGAGTAATACGCAGGCCTCTATGTCCTGGTAGTTCGAACTTTCGATTATCTTTACCCGCGGATCAAAAGCACGCGCGGCCTCCTCCATCGCCTTGGCAAGATCGATTTTTGTCTCGACAGGAGTTTTGACTACAGCAGAATCATACAGCTCCAGCTCAGGGTACAGTGGAGAAGGAGATGGAAATATCCGGTATGGATCAGCGGCCGTTTCACGGGCATTTGCTATTGCCTGATCAGCGATATTTTTTAAAGAAGCCTTTTCCAAATCGGAGGTATAGGCGAATCCGACCTTCCCATTTTTTACGACGCGCAGACCCAAGCCACGGTCTAGTGCTACTTTTATTGTCTCGGTTTGGCCCTCACGGACTTCGGCAGAAAATTCCCTATTATAACTAAGGTAAGCTTCGGCTTCGCCTGCTCCCGCCAGTTTGGCGTTTTTACACGCAGATTCGGCCAAGTTTAATAACACTTGTTCATCCAACACTACTTTTCGCTCCTTTCCTCAAAGTAGTATTATTCAATAAAATCAGTCGTATTCCTTTTTTGGCCGGAGAAAACTGCGGTATTTTTCCAGTTGGACGTTTTTCCTCCTAATGGGTGTAGATATTGGTGGTCAAAGCAAAAATATTTCTAAGAGAAGCAGGCGATAATTCCTCGACCCGCGCCTCTATCACTGAAGAAGGATCAAGCATAGCAAGAATGGCCACACGCTCGCCGGAATCCTGTTTGGTATAAAAACCGAGAATACAAAACTGCATATCGGAACCGAAAACCCTTCGTGTCACTATGTCACCGATCCTCATTTTATTGAAAACCTCCCTGAACTTCTTTGCAGAACTTGTGTTTAAAAAGTCAGTCCTTCTAGATAAAAAATATGCTTCAATTAAAAATGTGTGTATCTTTGGCAAGAATATCTTGCTGCATATTTAAGGAAGAATATAAACAAAATAAAAAAAACTTCTTAACTCAAAGGGGGAAAAGAAAATATGGATGACAAGGATATCAAACATGTAATGTCTGAATGGGGAAGCTGGAAGAACTTCTTGGGCCAGGCGGTAGAGTTTGCCGATGAATTAGGGATTGGCAGGGAGCGTATCTCCTCTTTAGCGCAGTAGGCGGGAGATATACTTGCTGATAATGTTGATCCCGGCAATCCTGAGCAAAAAACCATGAAAGAACTCTGGTCAGTCGCCGATAAAGGGGAGAAACATGTTCTGGCTTCCCTGATGGTTAGACTGGTGTCAAAAAAGTAAAGTGACACAAGGGAGTGACAAGTGACACGGGGGGACGTTATTGGTGNNNNCACCAATAACGTCCCCCCGTGTCACCCCTGTGTTATTAGATGCGCCTGATCTGGCTGTTTGTAGAAACCTGTGTTCCTCCGACGATAAGTTCACGGATTAAGAGTGTCGGCTGGGCATCGCTGACCGGCACTCCCTGGCCGTCTTTTCCACAGGTGCCGATCGTAAAACCCAAATCACGGCCGACCATTTCCAGCATTTTGAGCACTTCAGGGCCGTTGCCGGTCAGAGTTGCCCCTCTTACCATAGGGCCGACCTGGCCATCAACGATCAGGTAACCTTCCGCAACGTCGAAAACAAAATCACCCGTTGTTGTGTTTACCTGGCCTCCGCCCATTTTTTTGACCAGCAGGCCGTTTTTGATCTGACTGATAATTTTTTCCGGGTCAGCCTTGCCCGGCGCGATAAAAGTGTTGCCCATCCGGGGGATTGGTTTATGCTGGTACGATTCCCGCCTCCCGTGGCCGTTGGAGCTCTTACCGTCCCTGCCTGCTGTCATCCTGTCATAGAGATAATCTTTGAGAATCCCGTCCTCGATCAGGACTACCTTGCGGGAAGGCGTTCCTTCGTCATCAAAACGGTATGAGCCGTAACGGTCAGACAGGGTTGCGTCATCAATAATAGTCGCTTCTTTGGAAGCTACCTGCTCACCCATTTTTCCGGCATATACCGAGAGTTTCTTTTGGACAAGATCTGCTTCAAGCCCGTGGCCGCAGGCCTCATGTACCATGGTGCCCCCGGCTTCTCCCGACATCACGACGGGAAATTTTCCTGCCGGCGCTGGTTTGGCGCTCAACATTTGGATTGCCCTTTCGCCGGCCTTCCTGCCCAGTTCCTCCGGGGGGTAACGCTTTAGAAGATCAAAACCCGCTAAACTTCCTGCCGCTTCATAGCCTGTTTGGATAACCGCGCCGTCTCCGGCGACGGCATGGACCAGGAATCTTGTGCGGATGCGTTCATCTTCAACATAGTCCCCTGCGCTGTTGGCAATGGTTACCTGCTGGATGACATCTCCATAACCGACCATCACCTGCTTGATCAGTTCACTGTTCACCTGGCGCGTCGCTTTATCCGCCGATTCAACCATTTCCGCTTTGCGGGATGTCTCCACTTTGTCGGGGCGTTCAGGGAAAGAGAAGTCCACTACAGGTTTAACCTTGCGCAGGTCAAAGTTATATTCTTTCCGGTCGGTTGTCTTGATCGTGCGGCCGACTGTCCTGGCAATTTCCAGCAGGCTTTCCTTGCCCAGGTCATTTGTGTAGGCATAGGCAGTCATATCACCAGCTAGGACCCGCAGTCCTGCGCCGGCGTCTATACCGGAATGGACCCGTTCTATTTTTCCTCCCTCGGCCGAGATTCCGGTAGTAATTTTCTTCTCTACAAAAATATCGGCAAAATCCCCCCCGTTGGCCAGGGCGAGATCAAGGACTGTCTTCAGAGTTTTCTTATCGATCATTTTTTCACCTCTTCTAAGTATATATTTACCTTAAAGTTATTGTATTATTGATCAATTTTATTCTCTCAAAACGTCTTTTAGCCGAGCACTGTTCCGGTCCTGACCGGGCGACCGCGCAAAAAATCAACTGCCGGAAGGCGTTTGCCGCCCTGTAGCTGCAGTTCCTTCACATCCACCAGGCCGGGGTTGGCCTGGACCACAAGGCCTTCGGGGCCGGAAACAACCACCTGCCCCGGTATTGTTCCTTCCCTTGAACATTCTGTCTCGATGGCTTCCACCCGCCAGATCTTGAGCAGTTTTTCATTAAGGGAAGTTTTAGCGCCGGGCCAGGGATCCATTCCCCGTACATGATTAAAAATTGCGCCGGCGGGGGCGTTCCAGTCAAGGACCTCGTCCTCGGAGGAGATCATGTATGCATAGGTGGCTTTTGAATGATCCTGCGGTACGGGCGTCAAATCACCGGCTTCCAGCAGCCGCAGGGTCTTAACAAGAAGGTTTGCTCCCAGTGAAGCCAGGCGGTCGTGCAGGGTCCCAACAGTGTCCTCCTTATGGATCGGGACTGCCTCCTGAAGCAGGATATCGCCGCTGTCCAGGCTTTCGTTGATGAGCATGGTTGTAATCCCGGTTATTTTTTCACCGTTTATGATCGCCCGGTGAATCGGGGCGGCGCCGCGGTATTTGGGCAGCAAAGAGGCATGGACGTTGATGCATCCCATTAGAGGCAGATCAAGGATGACCCTGGGGAGGATCCTGCCGAAAGCTACAACAACAATTACCTCAGGGGACAGTTCCGCCATCTGTCTGACGAACTCAGAGTCCTTTAAGTTTAAAGGCTGGTAAATATCCAGCCCATGGAAAACCGCCTCTTCTTTAACCGCACCGGGGATGTGTTTTTGCCCTCTTCCTTTTGGACGGTCAGGCTGTGTAACAACACCGGCTACCTGTAACCCCTCTTTTAAGAGGGCTTTCAAACAGGGTACGGCGAATACGGGCGTGCCCATAAAGACGACGCGCATCTTAAGAACTTCCTTTATTCGACTATTCGACTACTTTTCGCAGATTTGTTGCCTTATCGGTAAAAAGAATTCCTTCAAGGTGATCGATTTCATGCTGCAGCGCTCTGGCCTGATAACCCTTGGCATCTATTTTAATTTCCTCACCAGTGCGGTTAAGCCCCTTAACCAGTACCCGGAATGCCCTGACAACATTCCCGGCTATTCCCGGCAGGCTCAAACATCCTTCTTCAGAATTTTCGCTTCCGGACTGTTCATATATTTCAGGGTTGATTAATTCTATGAACTGTTCGCCGGTATCAACCACGATTGCCCGTTTGGACACACCTATCTGCGGAGCGGCGAGGCCGACGCCCTTATAGCTGTACATTGTATCGCGCAGGTCATCAAGCAGTTTATTTATGCTTGGTGTTATAGCTGTAATTCCCTTCGCCTTTTCCCTCAGGATCCCGTTGTCTTCACCATATTTGATAACCTGATATACTGCCAAGAACTGCTTTCCCCTTTCGCTTTAAAACATATTCTGAGGATCTATGTCAACAATGATTCTAACTTTAGCAGACGGATAGCGGCGATCGAATTCATTAAGGCAGGCTCTTGAAATATCCTGCAGCTGCCTGACAGATACTGCTTTGGAAATCAAGTGCCAGCGGTAGCGGTTTTTTATCCTGCTTACCGGGGCGGGTACGGCGTTAAATATTTGTACCTGGTTATTAAGTCCCTCACTGTTAACAATCTCACTCATTATATTATACAAAGTATTGGCCGCATTTTCTACTTCCATGTATACGGTTCCTGAAACAAGGAACCTGCAAAGGGATGAGAACGGCGGATAACTTAAAATTTCCCTGTTTTTTATTTCCTGTTCAAAAAAAGATTGGTAATCATGTTCCCTGGCCGAAGTAATTGCGAAATGTTCGGGTGAATGGGTCTGGATCATTACTTCACCTCCGAGATCGCTCCGGCCTGCGCGCCCCGCCACCTGGGTAAGGAGCTGAAAAGTCCTCTCGGCAGCCCGGAAGTCCGGCATGTACAGCGTCAGATCGGCGTTTACCACGCCCACCAGGGTAACAGTGGGGATGTCCAGACCTTTGGCGATCATCTGGGTGCCGATCAAGATATCTGCGTTACCCTGACAAAAAGTATCCAGTATTTTCTGGTGGGATCCCTTGCGCGACATGGTGTCGCTGTCCATCCGCAGGACCCTGGCGCCAGGGAACAGGCGTTTTATTTCAAGTTCAATTTTCTGGGTCCCCGTTCCGGAATAGCTTATATAACTGCTCCTGCAGGACGGGCAAGCCTTTGGGGCGCCGGTGGTATAATTGCAGTAATGGCAGACCAGGCGTCCGTTGATATGGTAGGTCAGTGATATGTCGCAATGGGGGCATTTCATGACCTGGCCGCATTCCCTGCAGGAGATGAATGTTGAGAATCCCCTCCTGTTTAGAAACAAAATAGTCTGCTCGTTTTTCTCCAGACGATCTTTAATCGAAGAAAGCAGGGCCCGGCTGAACAGTTCCTGGTTGCCCCTTTTTATTTCCTCCCTCATGTCAACAACCTGGATTTGAGGAAGGGATCTTTTTTCTACCCGTTCGCTGATTGTAAGGAGCTGGTAAACTCCGGCGGAGGCGCTGAAAAATGATTCCACTGATGGTGTCGCGCTGCCGAGAATAACGACTGCTCCCTTATTTCTTGCAATCTCAAGCGCTGCCGTACGCGCATGGTAACGCGGGCTTTCGTCCTGTTTATAGGACGGTTCATGTTCTTCATCAATAACGATTAGTCCCGGGTTTTGAACAGGCGCAAACAGAGCAGAGCGTGTTCCCAGGACCACATTAGAGCTGCCCTTCCTGATCCGCAGCCATTCATCACGCCGTTCTCCGTCAGAAAGCCGGCTGTGCAGGATTGCAACCTCTTCCCCGAATCTGGAGCGGAAAGTGTTCAGCATCTGCGGCGTAAGCGCAATTTCCGGCACCAGGACCAAAGCCTGCCTCCCCATTTCAAGGGCGGTGGCCACTCCATGGCAGTATACCTCAGTTTTCCCGCTTCCTGTTATCCCATTGAGCAAAAAAACTTGATGCTCTTTTTTCTTCAGCCGGTCGAAAATCGGATCAAAAGCTGTCTTCTGCTGGGAGGTTAGGTTATAAGGCCGGGACTGCACGAAGCTGGTTGACTGGACAGGGCTTTGGCCGGTCCGTTTTTCGGCGGTTAACAGGCCTTTAGACGTTAAAGCGTCAACTGCCGATACGGATACTTTTGCTGCTGCAGCCAGCTCAAGGCGTGTTAAGCCGGGTTGGGCTAAAGCGGTTTCCCAGGCAGTTCTTTGAGCGGGAGCGCGCTTAAAAACAGTCTCTGGCTCTAAAGGTTTTAAAGGCCAGAGACCCGGCGCCTGCCGCGTAGAATATGCAAGCCGGGGCCCAATAATTGCTTGCAGCGCGCTGACGGTGGAACATAGATAGTAAGAGGACATCCATAAGGCAAGGGTCAACTGTTCGTCAGTAAAAACAGGTCCCCTCTCTATAACTGCGGAAAGATCTTTAATACCTGCAGGTTCAGGGGCGCCGGGATTGCTCAGGCGGATAACGTAGCCTTCAATTTTTTGCCTGCCGAAGCTGATTTGCGCCAGACTGCCTGTAATTACCCGTCCTTCAAGTTCGGGCGGAATCCGGTAGGAAAAAGTTCGATCAAGCCGTCGTGCCGGCAGGTTAACTAAAACTTCGGCATGCATATCTCGCTCCTGCCCAAAAGGTAATTCTTATGTTCCTAATGGCCCTTTTATTGTTGGTCAAGGCATTGCCGGTGCAGCAGCAGCGCGGCGTCAAGGATCCGGCCAGCCACATCAAGCTTGTCCATTAAAGGAAGATCGGTTATTTCCCCGTCGCGGTAGATTAATTTAACAATGTTGGTGTCCGTGTCGAAACCGGCGCCTGGAATGGTAATATCGTTTGTAACGATCAGATCAAGGTTTTTCTGCTCAATTTTTTGCCGCGCCGACTCGAGCAAGTTTTCAGTTTCTGCGGCAAAACCAACGAGTACCTGATTGGGCTTCTTTATTTTTCCAATTTCCATCAGAATGTCAGTGTTCTTTTCCAGTTCAATAGTAAGATTATTATTCCTGTCTTTTTTGATTTTGCTTTTCGATGGTTTGGCAGGCCTGAAATCGGCAACTGCGGCCGCTTTGATCACTATATCGAATTTAGGGAAAATATCTATTACGGCATGGTGCATTTCCGTTGCAGTTACAACCGGGATAAAGTTAATTCCGGGCGGGGGACTTAAGTTTGTCGGCGCTGAAACCAATGTAACATCCGCGCCTCTTATCGCTGCGGAGCGGGCAAGGGCGAATCCCATTTTTCCTGAACTCCTGTTTGAGATAAACCTTACAGGATCCAGAGGTTCTCTTGTTCCCCCGGCGGTAATCAGGACAGATATTCCCTTATAGTCCCCTGTCGGTAAAATGAGCTGGATAATCTGCTGGCAGATTAGTTCCGGCTCGGGGAACCTTCCCTGGCCATGTTCACCACAGGCCATGTAACCTGTCCCCGCTTCCATAACCAGATAGTTTAACTCTTTTAACCGGGCCAGGTTAGCCTGTGTGGCCGGATTATTGTACATGTGAACGTTCATGGCGGGACAAATTAAAACAGGGCAGGTAGCTGCCATTACTATAGTTGTGAGAAGGTCGTCTGCAATTCCATGGGCTATTTTCCCCAGGATATTGGCCGTTGCAGGCGCTACGACAATTAAGTCCGCCTTTTGAGCCAATGCAATGTGGGGTATCTGAAAATTAGACGAACCCCCGAAAGAACCGGTATGAACATGATTTTTTGTAAGCGCCTGAAAAGTCAGGGGCGTTACGAATTTTTGGCCTGCGTCTGTCATTACCACATGTACGTCAAACCCTGTTCTAGTTAATAAGCTAGCCAGGCTTGCCGCCTTAAAGGCAGCGATACTGCCTGTAACACCGAGAGTGACAAACTTACCAGTCAGCATCTTGTTACTTCCTCCCCTGCCTTGTATGCATAAATTTTACCTTATCATTGGCTATATCCTGTAAAGCAATGGTAACAGGTTTATTGCCGTTGCAGGTGGCCTTGCCGCTTTCTTCAGTTTCTGTAATAAAACGCGCTCTTTTTGCGGTAATGACCACAAGAGCATAACGGTTATCGACTTTACGCATCAAAACATCTAGGGATGGTCTATTCATCCTTTTCCCCCCAGGTAAATATTTTATGCTCTTATTTCAACCGCCAGGTACGGCATTTTTCAGCCACCATGATCGATTGGATTTTTGAAACAACTTCGTCAACCCAGTCGTTAACTACCGCGTAATCGTAATGCATAAGATATTCAAACTCTTCTTCCGCCCAGTTCAAACGCTTTCTTATATCCGCTTCAGATTCACTTGCTCTTTTCGTTAAGCGGGACTCAAGTTCATCCTGATTTGGAGGAAGGAGAAAAATTAAAACCGCCTCCGGAAATTTTTGCTTGACCTGTAAGCCTCCCTGGACATCTATTTCAAGAAGCACATCTTTCCCGCCGGATAGGGCGCGTTCTACCGGCAACCGAAGTGTGCCATAGAAATTGCCGTAAATTTGAGCCCATTCCAGAAATTCCTGACGGTCTACTTTTCTGTGGAATTCATCTGTTGAAAGAAAATAATAACTACTCCCGTTCACTTCACCCTTTCTGGGAAGACGGGTAGTAGCAGATATAGAGCAAACCATGTCTTTTGTTTTTTCCTGCAGAGCCTTTGCCACAGTCCCTTTTCCTACTCCGGAAGGCCCGGACAGTACAGTTAAAATACCCTGTCCTATCATATCAAACTAATTTATTTTTCCTGTTCTTCAGCTGGCGCAGGATGTGCATCTTTGCTGCCAAGGCGGTTTGCCACGGTCTCGGGTTGGACGGCTGATAAAATTACATGGTCGCTGTCTGTTATGATCACAGCCCTTGTACGGCGGCCGTAAGTAGCGTCCACCAGCATACCGCGATCACGGGCTTCGTTGATAATCCTTTTAATAGGAGCGGATTCAGGCCCGACGATTGCTATGATCCGGTTGGCCGAAACAATGTTTCCAAACCCTATGTTGATTAATTTAATATCCATGTTCCCTCCCCTATTCTTAAAATGCGAAATACTTAGCTACTCCACATTTTGAACTTGCTCACGAATTTTCTCAAGCTCGCTCTTAACCTCGACAGCAGTTTGATTGATCATTAAGTCATTGGCTTTGGAAGCAATCGTATTTATCTCACGGTTGATTTCCTGAATCAGAAAATCAAGCTTGCGCCCTATGGGTTCTTCTGCATCCAAAGATGAGATCAATTGTGAAAGGTGGCTTTGAATGCGGACATTCTCTTCGGTGATATTGGAACGCTCCGCAAAAAAAGCTATTTCGGTAACCATTCTTCCGGGGTCAACCCTGCTTTCAGGCATTAATTCCTGCAGACGCTGAGTAAGGCGCGCCCTGTATTCCTGTGTAACCAGCGGCGCCCTTTTTTCTATTTCGGTATTTAGATGCTTAATCCTTTCTGTGCGGCAACGGATGTCTTCCTGAAGCCTTTTTCCCTCTTTGTCGCGCATTTCCAATAAGGACCTGACTGCTTCTTCAAGTACCTGGTGGACAACAGGCCAAAAATTCTCAATATCCTCATCAGGCTCTTCCAAAGTCAGCAGGCCGGGAAGGGATAAAATATGCTCAGGACCGACTTCCCCGGAAATATCTAACTCGCTGAATACTTCTTTTATTGCCTTATAATACGATGCAGCAAGGTTTTTGTCAACTTTCACCTTTATTATTTTGCTGGCTGATTCTTCTACTGTAAAATAGCAATCGACGCGCCCCCGGGAAATTTTTGACTGAACATACTGGCGGACCCTGTCCTCAAGCGGATTCATGCTTTTAGGCAGGCGTACGACCACCTCACTGAAACGGTGATTTACCGCCTTTAACTCGATGGTCAGCTTTTTCCCTAATGCCGCCGCTTCTCCCCGGCCATAGCCGGTCATGCTTCTGAGCAAGGAATTTCCTCCATTACATTATTATTAGATACCAATATCAATATCTTTAAAAATATTTTCTATGCGGTTAAGTCCTTCTGTAATATTTTCCATAGAAGTGGCGTAAGAAAGCCGGAAGCAGCTGTCGTCACCGAAGGCGACTCCCGGAACTACGGCTACCTTTCCCTCTTCTAAAAGGATGCCGGCCAAATCAGTTGAGCTGTTTAACAGTCTTCCTTTGTAGGAGCATCCAAAATAATTTTTAATACAGGGAAACAGGTAGAAAGCGCCCTCAGAGAGGCGGCAGGCAACGCCTTTTATTGCCATCAGCCTCTCATACATATAATTCCTCCTTTTTTCAAATTCAATTACCATTTTTTCCGATGGTTCCTGAGTTCCGCTTAAGGCGCTTATACTTGCCGCCTGGGCAATGGATGTGGGATTCGAAGTCGAATGGCTCTGCAGGTCGGATATGGCCTTTGCAACGGGTAAACAAGAGGCTGAATAACCAATACGCCATCCGGTCATCGAGTATGCTTTCGAGACACCATTGATTAAAACCGTTTTATCCTTTAAGGCAGGGTCGAGGGAAGCAATGCTGATGTGTTCGCTGCCGCTGTATACAAGCTTTTCATAGATTTCGTCAGAAATGATTGTTATGTCCTTGTCAATTAAAAATTCACCCAGCGCAGTCAGCTCGCTCCTGCTGTATACCGTACCGGTTGGGTTGCAGGGGGAATTTAAAATAAGCATCACAGTCCGTTCACTGAGTACGGATTTCAATTCATCCACAGTCAATTTATAGCCGTTTTCCGCTTTTGTTTCTACTATTACGGGTGTGGCTCCAGCCAGCTTGATCTGTTCAAAGTAACTGACCCAGTATGGCGCCGGGACGATAACCTCCCTGCCTGCTTCGCAGAGGACCTGGATTGCGTTATACAGGCAGTGTTTGCCCCCGGCTGAAACAACAATTTGATCCGCCTGGTAATCCAAACCGTTATCTCTTTTGAACTTTTCAACAATTGCCTGCTTTAAGGCCGGGGTTCCCGATACCGGTGTATATTTAGTCATTCCTTTATGAATGGCTTCTATAGCAGCCAGTTTAATATGCTCCGGAGTATCAAAATCCGGTTCACCCGCGCCAAAATTTATAACACTCTCGCCGGATGCAATTAGTTTTTTTGCCTGGGCGTCGATGGCCAGTGTAGGTGATGGGCTAAGCTCCAATGCTCGCGTTGAAAGTTTCATTGTTAAACCTCCTAAATTATTGGGGTCAGGCTTGACTTATTATGAAAATTGACTTATTAGAGAAGCTATTTAACCCTATCCATTTTATTTTTTTCATCATCTGATAACGACGCTGGCGGCATGAAGGCTCATCCTTATATTAGAAGCTGACCTTGCCGATATTTTGTCTGATTCTTTCCATTGCTTCTTTCAAGCGTCCGGTGTCAACAGATATCGAGATTCGGCAATATCCAGCCCCATTGGCGCCGTATCCGGTGCCCGGAGTGATTACGACACCCGTTTTTTCAAGGACGAGTTCAGCAAAGGACTCGGATGTATGCCCTGACGGGACGGGGATCCAGAGGTAAAAAGCTGCCCTTGGTTTTTCAAGTTGCCACCCGAGTGAGTTAAGACAGTCAATAACAATGTCCCTTCGCTCGCTGTAGATCTTATTTACCTTTTCCAGTTCGTCATAAGTTCCGTTAAGCCCTGCGACAGCAGCTTTCTGAATTGCCTGGAACTGGCCGGAGTCAATGTTGGATTTAAAACGCCCGAGAGCGTTTATTGCATCGGGGTTGCCAGCCGCCCATCCGATGCGCCAGCCGGTCATATTAAAGGTTTTGGACATGGAGTGAAATTCAATGCCGGCCTCTTTACCACCATTAACCTGCAAGAAAGAGGGATGCCTGTATCCGTCATAGGTTATTTCAGAATAAGGAGCGTCATGGCAGATAAGAACACCGAACTCGTTGGAAAAAGCAATGGCCTCCCGGAAAAAATTTTCGTCCGCAACCGCCCCGGTGGGGTTGTTGGGGTAATTAAGGAACATCATCTTGGCCTTTTTGGCCACTTCGGTCGGGATTTCCGAGAAATCAGGCAGGAATTTATTTTTTTCCAAAAGCGGCATGTAGTGCGGCTGGGCGCCCGCCAGGATGGAGCCGATGCCGTATACCGGGTAACCGGGATCGGGTACCAGTGATATATCGCCAGGATCTAGGTAGCACCAGCAGATATGGGCGATACCTTCCTTCGAACCGATCAGGTTAACTATTTCGTTTTTCGGATCCAGTTCGACATTAAACAGCCGTTTGTACCATCCGGCTACAGCCTGTCTAAATTCAAGCATGCCGACAGAAGAAGGATACTGGTGATTGACAGGGTTTCTCGCTTCCTTAATCAGTTCCTCAATTATGTGGTCCGGTGTGGGCATGTCTGGATCGCCTATGCCAAGGCTTATTACATCCACGCCCTGAGCTTTTTTGTGATCAATTAACTGCTCGATACGGGCAAAAAGGTAAGGGGGCAATTTTTGCAGCCGCTGTGCTTCGATGAAGTTCATGATTAAACCTCCCGGGTAATAACTTGGTTAAATATACATTAAATATATATTATACAGGAAGTTCGCCGCAAAAGACTTCTTCGGCGGGGCCTGTCATATAAATGTGGTTATTGTCTGCCCAATCTATCAACAGGGAACCCAAGGCAAGATGGACTGCAGCCTTTCTGTCCGTCAGGCCGTTTAAAACACATCCCACCAGTGTGGCGCATGATCCCGTGCCGCAGGCCAAAGTTGCCCCTGCCCCCCGCTCCCAGACACGCATTTTTATTTCAGTGCGGCTGAGAACCCGGACAAATTCAACATTGGTCCGTTCGGGGAAAGAGGGATGGTTTTCGATTTGCGGTCCCCACTGCGCCAAAGGAATAGTTTCCGGATTGTCTACAAAGATCAGACAGTGCGGGTTTCCCATCGAAACCGCAGTAATTTGCCAAATGCGATCACCTACTGGCAGGGGTTCGTTTACTACCTGTCCTGGCGGGCCGATCATCGGGATCTCTTTTCTTTCCAGACGCGGTTCTCCCATATCTACTTTTACGGCAACGAACTTTCCGTCTTGAAGAATAATGTCCGGCGTGATAATGCCGGCAAGCGTATTTATCCTGATTTGTTTGTGTGGGACAATTCCCTGCTCGAATAGGTACCTGGCAACGCAGCGTATGGCATTGCCGCACATCTGAGGTTCGCTGCCGTCCGGATTAAAAATGCGCATTCTTGTATCCGCCTGTTCGTCGGGTAAAATTAAAACCAGACCGTCTGCGCCGATACCCAACTGGCGGTGACATGCTTTTCTGGCCAGGCCGCTCAAATCTGCACTCGGATAATCTTTGCTTTTCAACAAGTCGATCATCACAAAATCGTTGCCCAGTCCGTGGACCTTTCTAAACTGCATAGTCTGCCTCTTCTTTTTGTAAAATAATTAGCTTTAATTCTCCCGGTTTTTTAATATCTCCTGCAAAAGTCTAAAAAAATATTGTATTCTTAAATAAATAGAGGTTTGATATAATCCAGGACTTCCTGAACCTTTTGCCTGGCTTCAGGAGCCTTTTGATCAATTAAGCGCCGGGCCTCGTCTACCTTTGCCGAAATGCTGTGATTCAAGAAGCCGCTGATGCTCATGTAAGCGGACAGGCGTCTGTCCAGCCATACTTTCAGGCGTTCATGTTCCGGCTTCTGAAGGTGATTATTAATCTTCTTCAGTATGGCCTCTTTATCCTGGGGAAGCTGGCCTTCGATTTCCCAGAGCAGGTTGACCATCTGGTCGCTGATCAGGTACGAGCTGCAGTTTAGATTCTCTACAAAAAGGCCTATTTCAGCGACAACCTCATCCTCATTGAGGATTGAGAACTGCCCGGCTAAAACCTTGTCATACATGGGGCTGTTTCGACGTGGTGTAAAGCTCCTCAGCCTGATAAAATCAGCGTTGATCTCATTTAATACTCTTGCCGATTCGACAGCGTGGCGCTCCGACCATTTTCTTCCCCCAAGGCCCGGCATAATATATTCACTTAAGGTAATTCCCGCAGCTTTTGTCTTTTGGCCTGCAATAATCTGCTCCTCAGCCGTGACGCCTTTCTTTACATCTTCAAGTACCTCGTCCAGCCCGGATTCCATACCGATGTGGAGGCGCTCAAGCCCTGCTTCTTTCAGCTGCCTCATTTGTTCATCCGTCTTGCGGGCGATAGTCTTTGACCTTGCGTAAGATGTTATCCTTTCAATGCCCGGGAATTTTTCCTTGAGGTAAACAAGTATTTCAAGCAGATCGGGTGTGCGCATCTGCGGCGTGTTAGCATCTTGAAGAAAAACTGTTGCTCCGCCGGAATAAAGCCAGTTAGCGACACTGAACAGGCAGTTGAGTCTCTGGTTAACCAGTTCCTCGTCATCAATTCCATACAATTCCGGGTTGCTCTTTATCATTGCCGTGATAACTTCACTAGTTACATTACCGCCCATACCTATCTGCCAGGAGGCTGATTTTATTTCTTCAGCAAGCGCCTTGACTGTATCAATATCTGTTTTGACTTCTTCCACGGTGCGTGCGCTGTATTTTTGCTTTTTATAAGTGCGGCAGAACTCGCAGAGGTTCCAGGGGCAATTTCTGGTCACCCTGAGCAAAAGAGAATGGTCTCTCCCCTCGCTGGGGGGCCTGATCGGTCCGATTTCGAACCAGCCTTTTCCGACCCTATCCAAATCCATCTTATAAAAAGAGCCTATTTTTCCATCTCTATACACTTTTATCGCCCCTATTTTTATTGATAATATCCCAATTTAGTATAGCATAAACGGTATCCCGGCAACAACCATCTCTTATTGGTGGACACAAGGGGACGTTTTTGTTGTGTCATTAGGCCCTTTAAAACGCGAGAGGACAGGAGGACACAAAGGGACGTTTTTTTGCTTCCTTATAATCGTTCCTTGAATCAAAATAAGGAAGCAAAAAAATTGTTTCCATGCTTCCTTATAGCATGTTTTTGATGTTCGTATATAGTAAATGATGTCGCCAATCCCGTTCCCCTGACATCTGTAAGAACGACACAACAAAAACGTCCCCTGATATGGAAGGGCCTTGTCAAGCCCCCCAACTAATATTTCTTGTTTTAACTAAAAGCACAAAGATATATTACTTATCACTACAATGAACAATAATCA
>DIEU01000034.1 GCA_002418775.1 Firmicutes bacterium UBA5766 | reverse complement strand
GTCTCCTTTTCCGTGAAAACGCCGTATTCGCCTGGATTCCGTCAATCACTCCGGTATCGCGCCAGGCTACCTTTGCCGGCAAGCCGCCTATCTTTTTTCCAGACAGCATCCGGAGTACAGATAAGGAACCGGCTCTATGGGCACAGTTCTGGGTAGCTCAAGGGCTTGCGCCGAACGAAGTCGTGTATACAAGGGGCTTGGGCAGCGGCAGTCTGGATCCTGTCGAAGAACTGCTCTTCCGCCCCAAGGTGAGGGTTGCCGGACTGGTTATCGACAAGGTAGATAAAATTATGCACGGGATGGAACTGGGCACTGCCGGCATGTATAATCAAGTGCGTCAGTGGGCCCGGCAGCCGTACCTGGCTGCACTGCTGGACCTGTTGCTGGACCGGGGTTTTGGCGTTTTTCTGACCTCCGACCACGGCAATATTGAAGCCGAAGGCTGTGGACGTCCCGCGGAAGGGGCGGTCGCCGACTTGCGCGGCGAGCGGGTCCGGATCTATTCCGACAAGATCCTCCGGGACAAAGTAAAGAATCGTTTTCCGGCCGCCGTAGAATGGCCGCCGGCGGGTCTGCCGGATACCTTTCTTCCTCTAATTGCCCCGGCCCGGCAGGCGTTTGTTCCTGAGGGAGAACGTATTGTCAGCCACGGCGGTATTTCCGTCGAGGAGTTAATCGTCCCTCTTATCCGGATCGAAAGGAAGAGCATATGAACAGCCGCACGAATCAAATCGGCTTTAGTCAGCGGGTTCGCCTGGAGTGGCTGGAAACAACTGCCAATCTTGTCCTGGCCGGCAACGGTAGAGCCGCTGTCAATGAGGCCTTGCAGGAACTTTTGAAAGACAAGGTCTCCGTCGGCGGTGAAGCCGGGCGCGGCAACCGCGAGAAAATTATTTCGATTCTAATGAAGGTTTGGCATAATATACCGCCTGAACTCGCGGCCCTGCAAACCGGCGGGCTGGAGTTGCTGAAACGCCTTCCCGGAACGGACCGGGTCGCTGTCCATTGGGGGATGGTAATGGCCGTTTATCCGTTTTGGGCGGTCGTGGCGGGCCATACCGGCCGCTTTTTAAATCTCCAGGGAACCGCGGCTGCGGCGCACATCCAGCAGCGAATGCGGGAGCAGTACGGAGAGCGGGAGACGGTGTCCAGGGCGGTCCAACGCGTGCTGCGCTCCTACATTGACTGGAGCGTACTCGGTGAAACGGGGGTAAAAGGAGTTTATCGTCAGGGGCTGTCTGTGCGCATTGATGATCCCCAACTCGCCGCTTGGTTGGTTGAAGCTTCTTTGCATGCTCGCTCCAACGGATGCGCGCCACTGAAGGAACTGGCCGGGAGCACGAGCCTGTTTCCGTTTCGCCTCAAAGAGGCCGCTGCGGAGAACCTGCTGGCGGGGTCTCCCCGCCTGGACTTTTTGCGCCACGGTCTGGATGATGCGCTGGTGATGCTGCGTGTCGGAAAAACGCAGGTAAGTCATTTATATGAGCATCAAAGTCAACGAAATCGCTGATTAGCGTCTTTTTATTAATGTAAGCTGTTAAATAATAATCCATATCCATTTTGTTCATCATTATTTTTAAAAAGCTGCTCAACTCTTCAGGATCTACTTCGTCTTCTGCAGAAACCATGTCTTCCAAAAGAGGATCAAGTATCTCTTGATAATCCTGGAGGAGCTTGTTCATATCCAGAGCTGTGCTAAGAACAAAATATTACTGACCGTCAATGGTCAGATTATTGCCGAAGTTCGGCAGCAGGCCCATTTCTTTCATCTGGGAGGCGGCTTTTATCGGGTTGGACTGAATATCCTGCTGCTGCTAAATAAATTCCTTCATAAATGGTATTTCTATCCGGAATGAACTCACTGCGGTTAAAAAAATCATCCTGATACAGGATGGGGAAAATGTTCCGGAATGTACTGTTAAGGTAGATATCGAATATGAGAATATGCTCCGGCAGGCTTCCCCTGTCTATGATTTTCCGGATCTGGACGAGAATACGAAAGCAACTACTTTTTATACAACCGGAACGACAGGCCTTCCCAAGGGTGTTTATTTTTCTCACCGGCAGGTTATTCTGCATACCTTTTCCCTCGCCGCAGCTTTGGGCTGTTTTGTGTCTTCCATATTTCGCTCTACAGACGTGTACATGCCGCTTACACCGATGTTTCACGCCCATGCCTGGGGCATTCTCTATCTGGCTACCCTGCTTGGAGTAAAGCAGGTTTACCCGGGGAAGTATGAACCGGGATATATTTTGAACCTGGTGAAAAATGAAAAGGTAACCTTCTCGCACTGTGTACCGACAGTAATGCATATGTTGATTAACAATCAGGAGGCAAAAGATAAGGATTTATCAAAATGGAAGGTCGTCATAGGCGGCGCAGCGCTGCCCAAGGGCCTTGCAAAGGAAATCGCTTCCCTGGGGATAAAAATTTTCGCCAGCTTCGGCATGTCGGAAGCTTTCCCGGTGGTTACCATATCAAATCTTAAAGGACATATGCAGGAATGGGATAAGGATGAACAGCTGGATGTCCTAATCAAACCCGGCCTCCCGCTTCCTCTGTATGAATTGGAAATAGCAGACGCTTCGGGGAATTTTCTGCCCAAGGACGGGGTAACGTCGGGAGAATTGATTATGAGGGCGCCCTGGCTTACGGAAAGCTACTTTAAAGAACCTGATCGAACAAAAGAACTTTGGCGGGACGGCTGGATGCATGGCGGCGATGTCGCCGCGATTGACCGGGAGGGATACATACAGATTACCGACAGGCTAAAAGATGTTATCAAGTCTGGCGGTGAATGGGTTTCTTCCCTTGAGCTGGAGAATTACACAAGTCAGCATGAATCTGTTTCGGAAGCTGCGGCAGTCGGGATTCCTGATCAAAAATGGGGAGAGCGCCCTCTGGCCCTGGTGGTTTTGAAACCGGAATACAAGGGGAAAGTAAAAGAAGAGGATTTGAAGTCCCGTTTAAAAGGTTTCGTGGACAGCGGCTTGCTTCCCAGGTACGGCCTGCCCGATCGTATTGAGTTTATCGAAGCAATCCCTAAAACAAGCGTAGGCAAAATAAACAAAGTAGCCTTGAGAAAACTATACGCAAAACAGTTGTAAGCGCTGCAGGCTGGATACAGGAAAACCTGCCTCTTTAGCGCGTGGCAGTTCGGATAAGAGAAACTGTATTAAGCAGTAACACGTTTTGGATGCTGAACATGTAGTGTTTTCAGCAATAAAATATCCCAATACCCTTAATAAAGTGAAAATTTGCTTGTATCGGCGGTTTCTTTTGATAAATCTTTCAGAAAAGGTTGTAGCATCTTTGAGGCAAGGCTGATATAATAGTTTTTAGTGAATTTATAGAAAAGTTTGCCAAGGATTATTATGACAGGGGTGATCTGATTAACTGCATAATTATATAGAAGCGATAGTTTTCTAAAAAATTAAAGCAGCTAAATTTCAGCCACTAAGCAAAAAACCACAAAAAATATATGTATTACGAAAAAAATGAGGGGATTAAGTTAAACGAGGTTGTTATTGCGAGCGCTTGCAGAACGCCAATCGGCAAGTTTGGTGGCGCGCTGCAAAAGTTTACAGCTGCGGAACTCGGAGCCCTGGTTATTAAAGAGGCTCTGGCCAGAGCAGGTGTAGAACCTGAGAAAGTAGACTATGTTTTTATGGGGCAGGTTCTTACAGCAGGCTGCGGCCAGGTACCCAGCCGGCAGGCATCGATTAAGGCAGGCATACCTTCCTTGACGCCATCAATAACCATAAACAAGGTATGCTCCTCAGGTATTAAAGCCATTGACCTGGCAGTTCAAATGATCCAGATCGGCAGGGCCGACATATGTGTCGCCGGGGGAATGGAAAGCATGTCCAGCGTGCCCTATGGCCTTCCCGATATGCGGTGGGGAGTGAAAATGGGTGTTCCCAGCAGGGATGTTATCGACCTGATGATTGTAGACGGTTTATGGTGCTCTTTTTACGACCGGCATATGGCTGTCCACGGTTCAGTTGTTTCCCGTGAGTTTGGAGTTACCCGCGAGGAACAGGATGAGTGGGCTTTTTATTCCCAGACAATGGCTAATAGGGCTATTGCAAACGGTGCTTTAAAAGATGAAATTAAGCCTGTAGAATTAAACAGAAACGGAAACAAAAGCAAGACAGTTATATTTGACACAGACGAGGGGCCAAGGGCTGATACAACCCTGGAAGCGCTTGCCAAGCTTCCTCCTATTTTCGATCCCGAAGGGACAGTTACAGCCGGCAACGCGCCGGGGCTTAACGATGGAGCAGGCGCCGCTGTGCTCATGACCCGTGAAAAGGCTGTTCAGTTAGGGATAAAACCCCTGTGCGAAATTTTGGGATATGCTGAGGTCTCTCAGGACCCTAAATATATTGCTACTGTCCCAGGACTTTCTATAAAGAAGCTTTTGAACAGGACAGGATATTCCCTTAACGATATGAAGCTTATTGAGATTAACGAAGCTTTTGCTGCCGTAGCTATGGTGAGCGGTAAAATAATTCTGGGGATGTCGGATACGGATATGCGAAGCCGTGTAAATGTAAATGGGGGCGCTATAGCGTTCGGCCACCCGATAGGTGCAACCGGAGCGCGGATAGCCATGACGATGGCTTACGAGTTAAGACGGCGCGGCGGCGGGATTGGTATCTGTGGAATATGCAGCGGCGCAGCCCAGGGTGACGCTATGTTAATAAAGGTAGACTAAAATAAGCGGGGTAAACAAATATGGAGATAAAAAATCATGGTTATTGGCGCCGGCCAGATGGGCGGAGGAATTGCCCAGGTGGCGGCTCAGGCGGGATATGATGTTATCGTAAACGATCTGACGACGGGACTGGTGGAAAAAGGCCTTTCTGTAATTGCAAAAAATTTGGATCGGAATGTAAAAAAAGGCAAGATGAAAGAAGAAGAGGCGCAGGCTGTTTTAAGACGGCTGAAACCTTCTGTTTTTCATGATGATGCTTTTGATTGTCAACTTATAATCGAAGCTGCTACTGAGAAGATGGATATCAAGGGTAGAATTTTCAGCGAACTGGATAGAATTGCTCCTGCAAACGCCATCTTGGCAAGCAATACTAATTGCTGTCTTGATGGGCAAGACTCCTGTTGAGTGCAGGGACGTGCCGGGTTTTATTTCGAACCGTGTTTTACAGGTAATGATTAATGAAGCTATTTGGTCTTTGTACGAGGGAGTGGCCACGGTTGAGGGTATTGATACAATAATGAAACTTGGTATGAACCATCCTATGGGCCCGCTGGCTTTAGCCGACCTTATCGGTCTTGATACCGTTTTGTTTATACTGGAAGTTTTAATGGAAGGATATGGTGACCCGAAATACCGCCCGGCTCCGCTATTGAGACAGTATGTGGATGCCGGTTGGCTCGGCCGCAAAACCGGAAAGGGTTTTTACAATTACCAATAACAGGGTATCTTTTTTTGCATCAAAAACGGCTATACTATGATTGCCTAAATTACAAGGCAATCATTTATTTTGAAGGGCGGAATGCCGCAATGACGAAAAGAGAGGACATTTTAGAAAAGGCGACTTTTGCCGGGGGTTGTTTCTGGTGCATGGCCAAACCGTTTAAAGAGATGGAAGGCGTAAAGGATGTCGTCGCAGGTTATACTGGCGGCCATAAAAGGAACCCAGCCTATGACGAGGTCTATTCCGGCACAACCGGACACTACGGAAGGATATAGTGAATACAGTAAGTTGTTTTAAAAAAGGCGAATGAGATCACTTTTAGCAGTTGGTATTCCCAATATCAAAGCAATGTCAAAGAGCAATGTCAAAGGGACGGGGTTGTTGACATATTCTGTATAATAAGTCAAGCCTGACCCCGGAAAATAGACGTTGAGTTAAACGGTTTCTCTAATAAGTCAATTTTTATAATAAGTCAAGCCTGACCCCGAAAATAGAGGTCGTCACGAGGAGAGCCGTAAGGCCGATCATAACTGCTGTTGTCGTCCAGGCAACGACATTATAAACCGGGGAATTTACATATTTGCCCATTAAATCGGTATTATTGACCAACTGCAGCATGAAGATCAAGATAAAGGGCAGAAGAATTCCGTTAATTATCTGTGACCACAGCATTACCAGGATAAGTGAGATTTTCGGGATCAGAATAATGCTGGCGCCGATGACTATAAAAATGGTGTACAACGAGTAGAAAACCGGCGCTTCTGACCACGATTTATCAATTCCGGCTTCAAACCCGAAAGCTTCGCAAACATAATAAGAAGTGGACAGCGGCAGTATTGAGGCGGCAAAAAGCGAAGCGTTTAAAAGCCCAAGAGCGAAAAGTACGGATGCCCAATTCCCCGCCAGGGGGGCCAGGGCCTGCGCCGCATCCTTGGCCGTTTCAACCTGGATCCCGTGCGTAAAAAGTGTGGCTGAACAAGCAACTACGATGAAAATTGCGACTAAAACAGCCATAAAACTCCCTGCTACAACATCCAGTCTGGTATAAGCATATCTTTGTACTGTTATGCCCTTTTCAACGACCGTCGATTGGATGTAAAACTGCATCCAGGGAGCTATTGTTGTTCCGACCAGCCCGATTATCATGCTTAGATAACCGCTCTGCAGGCTGAAAGTTGGTTTCACTGCTCCTTCAAGTACGGCGCCCCAGTCCGGTTTCGCCAATGCGCCAGATATAACATAGCTTAAAAATAAAACGGAAGCGAACAGAAAAATCCTCTCAACGGTCTTGTATGATCCTTTCAGGACAATGCCCCAGACTAAAAGCGCTCCAATGGGAATAGAGATATATTTACTCAGACCGAAGAGCTCCGTGCTGGCCGCTATTCCGGCAAACTCGGCTACTGTGTTGCCAAGGTTGGTAAAAATCAGGCCAATCATTACAAATAAAATAACCCGGACGCCGTAACGTTCCCTGATTAGGTCTGCAAGCCCTTTACCGGTGACTGCGCCCATCCTGGCGCACATTTCCTGAACAACAATCAGGGCAATGGTTATAGGGATAAATACCCACAGCAGACTGTACCCGAATTGAGCCCCGGCTATCGAATATGTTGTGATTCCACCGGCGTCGTTATCCACATTGGATGTGACGATTCCGGGCCCAAGTACTGCAATAAATACAAAGAGGCTGCGAAAAAAACCTTTCCGTTTCAAATTCATCGGTTTACCCCCTGCCGGGTCTTCTTGGCAGCATGAACATCGAGAAAGTTTTAAAGTCGCTGCGGTTTGGCATCAGTGTCTCAATTACATCATCTACCGTAATTATTCCCATGATTATATTTTGATCATTTACTACCGGGACCGCCAAAAGGTTGTATTTGCTTACAACTTCGAGGACTTTTCTATTATCGTCGTGGTGGTTGACTGATATTACCTTGGAGTTCATCAGATCGCCGATTATGGTGTCCGGCTGTGAAATAATCAGGTCTCTTAAAGAGAGTACTCCCAGCAGGGATTCATCTTCTTCACCAATAATGTACAGGTAATAGATTGTTTCAGCAGACGGCGCCAGTTCCCGCAAACGGTTGATTGTTTCTTCCACAGTCATTCCAATCGGAAAAGCGATATATTCTGTAGTCATCAGGGCGCCTGCCGTATCTTCCGGATAACTCATCAGCTCGCGAACGTCCTTGGCTTCTTCGGGCTCCATCAGGTTTAAAAGCTCTCTGGATTTTTGTTCTGTCAATTCGCCAAGTATATCGGCCGCCTCATCCGGCGGCATTTCTTCAAGGATATCGGAGGCTCTCTCGATGTCCATTTGTTCAATGATTTTCACCTGGGTGTCGAGATCAACTTCCGCTAAAGCATCAGCCGCTGTCTGGTTGTCCAGGTTGTCCAGGAAATCGCTGCGCTCATGATGGTCGAGATCTTCTATAATATCTGCGATGTCGGCAGGGTGCATTCTTTTTAGATGATCCTGTTCCTGACTCAGTCTTAGGCTGGCCGTCTTGCTTTCCAGGGGTTTAACAAACTGCCAGCCGATAAAGCTGCTTTCTCCTTTCTTTACAGCAAAATCCATCCCCGCCCTGCGCAGCAAGCCCCGTAGGCCGATGTCAAAGGATACCAGAATTATATCTACAGTTTCTCCGTGCCGCACCCAGGAGATTTTAATGTCATTTACACGTACGAGCTTGGATCCTTTTAAGTCGATAACCTGTTTATCCATCAGCCACTTACTGACATATATTTCGTCATTTTTAAGCAAAGTAAGGTTTTCAGCGCTGAATTTGCCCTTCAATTTAAGGCCTTTTTCGTCCCAGCTTTCAATCTGGTTTATGTCAATATGGCTTTGGACTCCCTTTGCGTACTTAATGCCTGTTACACGCGGGCAGATGCTGTCCCACCGGACAGCCATATCCTTTATGCGGCCTACTTTTTTCCCTTCAGCGTCGATAATCGGTTTTCCAACCACGCGGCTGAAAAAGAATTCACCCAGGACGTCTACCTGTGCCATCTTGATTCCCCCGGCCCAATCGATTATAAAAATAAACTTCCACAATAAGGGGAAGTTTATTTGAAAACAATAGAATATTGTTTTATGATTAATCTTCCCCGCTCGTTCGAGTTTTGGCACATACATAGCTAGGAGCCGATTGCTCCAGCCACACTAGGTAAAGCCTTAATCCGACAAAACCTGTTATCCCATTGGTGTCTCTCGACATTTCCGGGCAGTGGCGTATGTTCTATGCAGAAGCCTCACCTAACAAGGATTCTTATTTTAAGTATAAACCTTCCTTTAACTCCCGGTCAAGTCAAAAAGGAAGAAATAACGATAAAAAATGAAAACCCGCCCGGTTCTGTGGGTGGGTTTAACTGCTAAAGGCTGTTACAGTTGCTAAGAAAGAAAAACGGCTGTTATCGGGAGTTTTTCCCTGCGTTGACCTTTGCCGCTTTAATTACGTTTAACATGAGCATCATTCTTGTCATTGGCCCGACGCCTCCCGGAACCGGGGTGATCAGACCGGCTTTTTCCTTGACGGTTTCAAAATCAACATCGCCGCAAAGGATCGCTTTTCCCTGAGGGCTCATGCCTATCCTGTTTACTCCGACATCGATGACTACGGATCCCTCTTTAACCATATCTACAGTAACGGTTTTGGGACGTCCCGCGGCAACGATTAGGATATCTGCCCTTTTTGTATGTCCGGCGAGGTTTTTCGTGCCCGTATGACACATGGTGACTGTCGCGTTGGCATTGCTTTGTTTCTGGACCAGGATCATGGAAATTGGTTTGCCGACAAGGTTGCTTCTGCCCAATACAACTACTTCGGCTCCGTCTAAATTAATGCCGGATCTAATCAGCATTTGGTGGATGCCGTAGGGTGTGCAGGGATAAAAGTAAGCTTCTCCAACCATCAGCCTGCCGGCATTAACCGGGTGAAGCGCATCTACGTCTTTATCAGGGTCGATAGCGTAAATTACCCTGTTTTCGTTGAGCTGTCCCGGCAGGGGCAGCTGTACCAGTATGCCGTGGATCAGCGGGTCCCTATTATACTTGTTGATCAGAGAAATAAGCTGTTCCTCGCTTATATCGGAAGGTTGATCGTCTTGAATGGAATAAAAGCCAAGTTCCTTGGCGTTGGTCTGTTTTCCCTTGACATAACTTACGGATGCGGGATCGTTGCCCACAAGAATGGTTACCAGACCGGGTGTGATCCCATGGCGCCCCTTCAGGAGCTTAACTTCTTCCTTGAGTTCCTCACCGATAGTCAAGGCCATCTCGGTCCCGTTAATAATTTTTGCAGTCATTATAATTCTTCCTTCTTTTATTCGGGTATTGTATCTTTTACAAGGCAGAGCAACCTTCCTTTAAAAAGATCCACATGGACAGGCTCTCCTTCTGCTGTTTCTTCTGCGCTGCGGATTATCTGGTGTGAATCTGCCCGGCTGCAAATACTGTAACCCCTTGCCAGGGTTGCCAGGGGGCTTAGTGTTTCCAGGCGGTTTACCTGAACAGCGAGCCTGTTCCGGTTTTGTTCAAGCAGGCGGTCTGTAGACTGCAGCAGCTTTTGTGAAATAAAATCCAACTGCTGCTCCTTGCTGGTACACAGTTCATGTACAGGCCGTCGTATAACCGGACGGTCCAGGCAGGCTTCCAGGCGCTGCATACACCTGTTTAAGTGGGCTTGTGTGCCCTGGAAAAGCCTGTCTTTTAAATTCCGGGTTAGTTTCAGCATTTCCTGTTTTACCGGCACTACTAGCTCCGCTGCAGCGGACGGCGTGGCAGCGCGTACATCGGCAACAAAGTCAGCTATTGTGAAATCAGTTTCATGACCTACGGCGGAAACAACAGGTATCCTTGAATTAAAAATACTGCGGGCCACTATTTCCGTATTGAATGCCCACAATTCTTCAATTGACCCCCCGCCCCTGCCGATTATGACTACGTCTATTGAATCAATTGTGTTTAAGAGCTCAATTGATCTGGCGATCTCAAAGCCGGCAGTATCTCCTTGGACCGATGCAGGCGCAAAAACAATACACATTCCCGGCCAGCGCCTTCCAATTATATCAATCATGTCGCGGATTACAGCGCCGGTTGGGGAAGTGACAATTCCAATCCTTCCGGGTAAAAGAGGAAGTCTTTTCTTTTTCTCGCTGTCAAAAAGGCCTTCTGCCTGCAATTTCTTTTTCAACAGTTCGAAAGCCTGGTAGAGGGAACCTGTCCCGTCAGGTTCCATTTCCTCAACATATAACTGGTAAATTCCATCACGCTCGTATACCGTCACATACCCGCGAACCCTTACGGAAAGCCCGTTTTCAGGCCGGAAGGAAAGGCTTTTAGCTCTGGAACGGAACATGACGGACCTGATTATGCATTGTTCGTCCTTGAGCGTAAAGTAGAGATGCCCGCTGCCAGCCTGCTTGCAGTTAGATATTTCCCCTTTTACCCAAAGATTAAGAAGCAAAAGGTCGTTATCCATTATTTCTTTAATATGTGCGTTTACTTCCGAAACTGAAAGCATTTTCATTACTGGCGGCCTCTTAAAGCTTGGTTTCTATTTTTTATTCGTCAAATATTCATGGATGGATTGAGCTGCGATACGGCCTGCGCCCATCGCCA
>DIEU01000041.1 GCA_002418775.1 Firmicutes bacterium UBA5766 | reverse complement strand
GTTTTCCTCTCGGTAATATCAAAAACATATCCCTGAATCTCAATAAGTTTACCTCTTTGATCAAACTTTCCGATTGCGTTCTGCAATACGGTAATTTTCTTTCCATTAATACATTGAAGATCGGTTTCGTAAAATTCAAGCTTTTTTCTTTCAGTTAAAAGCTTAAGAAAAATTTGCCCTTCCTCATCATTGATAAAAAACGATAACAAATTTACCTTTAATGCTTCTTCAATTGCTTTAAAACCAAACATTTGCGCAAAAGCCGAGTTGCAGAAAAGTATTTTTCCATCCGGCGACGATATGTAATTGCCTGTCTGGGCTTCGTTGAAAAGTCTCCGGAAATGCTCTTCGCTCTCTTTTGTTTTTTCCTGGGATTGCTCCAAGGCCGAAAGCATGACGTTTATTTCACCAGCAAGAACGGTGAGTTCATCACCCCCGGTAACAGGCACGCGTGATGAAAAGTTCTTCGTTTGTCCGATTTTTATGACATGTTGTATTAGACTTGTCAGCCGCGACAAAATCATCTTTTCTGAAAGCAGAAAGCTCAAAAACAACATAATAAACCCGGTAATTATGATTATGGCGACAAAATAACTATGGCTTAGCTTTCCCTGATTATAAATATCTCTGGTCATAAGCACCCTGAAAATAAGAACTGGTTTTCCATAAATATCTCTTAGCAGCGAATACCCGGCAATTGAATTTTCGTTTAAGGATCTGACCAGCACCGGTTTATCTGCTGATAAAAGGGAATACGCTGTATTAAAATCGGAAGAACCCTGTTTGCCGTAGACCTGCAGAGCAAGGGAAAGATGTGTTAAGTCAGCTAAACGCTTTATTTCTGCAGCATTCAGGTATCGCCCCATAATCAGTGTTCCGCGTATAGGACCTTCTTCATCGCTCGGTAGGATGGGGTATGATGCTACAAGTAAAGGCCCTTGCGGCAGCAGAAGAAGACCCTTAACCGAACTGCCGGCGCTTTCGTGTTTTAACAGGGCGGCGCCAGGGCTTAAGTATCTGTTTAACCCTGCAGGCAGGCTGGTAAATTTCATGTTTTCCAGGTCAAAACCTTGCCCGTAGACAATTTTTCCACTGGAATCTAAAAAAATCATCAGGTTTAGATTAAGGGTTGGATAAGTGGAAGCTACAAGGTTGGTTTTTATGTAACGGTCATTGGCGTCTTCAATGAACATATAGGTATCATCCCAGGCCGCCCAGTCGCAGGCAGTGCTTTCTAACGCGGAAAGATCAGCCGAGAGGGCGCCGTTCAGTCGTTCGATATTTTTAAGTGTCAGTTTTTCCTCAAGTTCGACATAACCTTTTAACAGGACATTTTCTGAAATAATATATGAAGCGACAACAGCCATAGCAAGCGCAATAAAAAGAATAAATAAGTTTTTCACCCGAAGCGACATGTTTTCAAAAAACTTTATCATCAGATCATTTCTTTTTCAGGGTAGTAGTATTTAATAATTTGTTAAATCCAATTTTAGAAAAACCTTTACCAGTTGGGGATCAAAGTGTTTTCCCGCCTGCTCCGAAATATATCCCTTCACCTGTTCTATCGGCCAGGAACTTGCGTAGGGGCGGTCGCTCCTTAAAGCGTCCCACGTATCGACTATTGCGAAAATGCGGGCCGCCAATGGTATATTATTGCCGGCCAATCCTGCCGGGTACCCTGTTCCGTCCCATCTTTCGTGATGATAACAGGGTATATCCAGTGCGGCGTTAAGATATGGTATTGAAGCAAGCAGTTCACGCGCGTAGACGGGATGTTTTTGTATAATAAATCCTTCTTCAGATGTCAGGGGTCCGGGTTTAAGCAGGATACTGTCCGGTATGCCCATTTTACCGATATCATGAAGCAGGGCGCCCCTGCGTATGTTGATTATTTCGGACTCATTAATTCCCAGTGAACGCGCCAGTTCCACAGTTAAACCGGTGACCCGGCGGGAATGCCCCTCTGTCTCGTGGTCGCGAAGTTCGAGCGCCGCCGCCCATCCTTCCAAAGTGGCTTCATAAGCCTGTTGCAAATGGTCGTTCGTCCGTTGAAGTTCGTTAAACAGGGTTGTGTTCTCAACCGCAATTGCCGCCTGTATGGCCAAAGCATCCAAAAAATCAAACCAGTCTTCGCATGGAAGGGATTGCCCGGAACTGAACAATTCCATCACTCCCTTTACCTGCCCCTTGGCTATTAGGGGAACTGCGAAGTAGGTTTTATATCCGTTTTCGGGGAAAAGACGTTTTAAATAGTCATCTGCATCCGACGCATAAGAAACTACCATCTGGCGTTCTAAAACAGCTTTGCCGGGCGGACCTTCATCCAAGGTAATTTTTCGGGAAATCCTATTCGGGTTTAACTGATACCCGGCCGCTTGCTCCAACATCCGGGTTTGCGGATTGTACAACAATATCCGCAAAGCGTCTATCTTTAATTGAGCGGCTATTTGATGCAGCAAAATGTTAAGGGTAAGGCGCAGGTCGAGACTGCCGGTTATGGCCATATCTATCTTATGTAAAGCGCTTAAACGACCCAGTTGATTTTGAATCTGCTGCTCAGCCCTTTTTCCTGCGCTGATGTCCCGGGCAATAAAAGACAGGCAGCTATTGCCGCTGTCCCATAATTGATGCGCTATCAATACCTCCGATACCGGGATGCTTTCTCCGTTTTCATTCAGATATTCTGTTTCACCGGTCCATACACTTTCCCGTTCCGCCTTGGGAATGCCTTCTGACATTAAAAGAGAAAGGGACCTGGGCGCTCTATAGTTAAACAGGTTTACATCTGAAAGTTTTTGCCTGGGTGTTAATCCGAGTATTTTTAAGCCGGCATTATTCAAATAAAGCAATCTGCCGTCTCGATCAACTGTCGCAACCAGATCTGTAGTTGATTCCAGTATTTCTACCAGTCTGTTCCTGTCATTCTCCGCCTGAACCTGTGCTGTTTTATCATACATGATGCCTTGAAGCATAGTCGCTCCTCTTTCATTTCCTGCAACCGGCTGAGCCTTCTCGCGAACCCAGCGTATCTGACCCGATTGCGTTATCATACGGAAGGATAAATCAAGAATTTTTCCGGACTGCCGGGTCTGGTTATATGCGTCAAGAACACTTTGGCTGTCCGCCTGATGAATCTGACGAAATTTTAAACCTCGATCGGCAACCCAGGCGTCCGGTGGAAAACCAAGCATTTTTTCAATTTGCGGGCTGATATAGGTAATAGTACAATGCTCATCAAGAGTGGCTGTATAAGTAACAACCGGTAATCTTTCCACCAAATCCCTGTATCTCGTCTCAGCCTCCCTCAGGGAAATCTCCCGGTTCTGCAGCGATTCAGCCATTGAATCAAATGCATGAGTTATTTCCTGGATTTCGGATAAACTTGTCGCCAAACCGGTACGCGCGGAAAAATCACCGCCGGCAATACGTTTGGTAGCCGCCAACAGGGGCTGAATATGCCGGCGCAGAAGAAAATTGCCGCCGCCAAGAGACGCCATTAAGGCCAATATGCTCACCAGGCCGAGCAGGCCAAGGTTAACCGCAAATAAACGGTTGACCGGAGCAAATACAACCGTATCCGGTATGCTGAGTGATACATGAACATCACCTCCCAGAGACGCTCCGATGGGTGTTGTAAAAACGCACAGCATTGATGGATTGCCGCTTATTTCAACAGCCCCCTCAACTTGCTGGCTTTGCAGCCTCTCAACCACTACCGTCTCGGGCATCATTTGTCCGATCAGATTTTTTTCTTCCGGAAACCGTGAAAGCACAGTTCCGTTCCGGTCACTCAGAGTTAAAATGCTGTTCGTAGGAAGGGTTATCCTGCGAGTAAGAACGTCAAGGCTTTCCAAATCCAGCGCCGCAAACAAAACTGACTGCGCTTTCCCGTTTTGGTTTAATACCGGATATGCGAAATGTAAGGCGGGTTTATTCGTGATCGGATCTTTTTGAAATTCACCGATAGCAAAATTGCCGGTCAGAAAAGCGGTGCGGAAAAAATTAAAGTCAGATAGTGAAAGGGGAAGCTTGCTTTCCGGGGTGCTGCAAATTAGATTTCCTTTGAGATTGATCAGCCCAAAGGTTGAGTAGTGAGGATACTTGCGCAAAGTACGGGAAAACAGAATGGGGCAGGCAGGAGTGTTGTTTTCCTGGACTTCAGGAAGTTGGGACATAACCTCCAGCAGTTGCCTGGTTCCTTCAATCAGCTGTTCATAGTTGGCCGAAGCCATCCTGGTTACCCGCAGAGCCTCGGTGCGGGCCCCAACATCCGCCATCCGGTATTGAACCACGGCCTCATAAACAGCAAATACCGTACTCGGCAAAATAGTCAGCAGCACCAGAAAAACGAGATAGGTTCTGATACTGGCGGCGCGATATCTTTTCATTTAATGTTTCAGCGCTCCAATTGGTTGAAAATGTTCACCAACAACCGGATGTATTGAACAACTGCTTTGTGAGACGATTTTTATGGTCATAAAAGTTTACTGTTAAAGAAAAGTGACTTTCTAAAAAGTTAAACCTTTTATCTTATTATCAACCAGAGTAACAATATTTTTGGGCAGGGGCGCGTAAAAAAGGCCGGCGGAATACTGCTGTCCTTCATGCGTTGCCCATAAAAGGAAGTCTGACAGTGCTTTGCCTTTGGCAGGATTCTTCTGTTGCTGGTAGATTAATAGATAGCTGAAAGAAGCGATAGGGTAAGCGTCCGCCCCGGGAGCATTTACGATTGAAACCCGCAAGTCGGGCGGAATACTGGCTGCGGCTCCTGCCGCGGCGGCTGTAGTTGTTGCAACGGTAGGCTCAATATAATTGCCGGCAGGGTTTTTAACTTTCGCATAGGGAAGATTATTTTTAATTGCATAGGCCATCTCCATGTAGCCAATGGCGCCTTCAATCTGAGCCACCTGACCTACAATGCCTTCGTTCCCCTTGGCTCCCGTTCCTACCGGCCACTCGATTAGTTTGCCTTTTCCCGGGCCGTTGCTCCAGGAACTGTTAGCTGAACTGAGGTAATCGGTAAAGACATAGGTAGAGCCGCTTCCATCGGAACGGTGGATTACTTCTATTTTCTTATCCGGCAGGTTAATGCCCGGATTAAGAGAATTCAGTCGGGAGTCGTTCCAATTTTTGATTTTACCCATGAAAATATCGCCTATAACTTCAGCATCCATTTTTAACGAGGGCTTGCCGGGGAGATTATAAGCTATTACGACCGCCCCCAATGTGACAGGCAGATTGATTATGAGTCCCTGAGCTTTGCTGATCTCCTCGTCGCTCATTGGGACATCACTACCTGCAAAGTCGAGTGTATGTTCGGTAATACCTTTAATACCGCCACTGCTTCCGATAGATTGATAGTCAATTTTCACATCCTGTTTGACCTGCTTGTACTGTTCAATCCATTTGGAATAAAGAGGGTAAGGGAAACTCGCGCCTGCTCCGGAGAGCTTAAGCGTTTGAACTGCCGGTTCTGTGTTTTGCAAAATATTTTCTGCCGGTCTACTGCCACAGCCGGTTAAAAATAATAATACACCTGTGATCAGGGCAACAATTGCTGACAGTAATCTGCAGCGTTTCAAAAGATCATCTCCCTTCATTTTCTTGCATCCTTATCTTAAAAAGTTCTTATCTTAAAAAGTTGCCTAGAGGATGGGAAGCGCCTTTTTGTTGCCCATCCTCTAGTAAAGGGGGGGGGTGTTGAACTTAACTTTTAGCCAAAATTACCCGCAAGATAATCTTCGGTTGACTTTTCACTGGGTTTAACAACCAGATCGGCGGCTTTTCCGTATTCGACGAGGTTCCCATTAAGAAAAAAACCAATGTAATCGGAAATTCTTCTCGCTTGTCCAAGGTTATGGGTGACGACCAGCACTGTATATGAATCCTTCAGATGGAAAAGAAGTTCTTCAATCTTTGCTGTGGAAACTGGATCAAGAGCGCTGCAGGGTTCGTCAAGCAAAATTATTTCCGGTGAGACAGCCAGAACCCTGGCGATGCATAAACGCTGCTGCTGCCCGCCGGAGAGACTCAAGCCCGACACATTCAGTTTGTCTTTTACCTCATCCCAGAGATTAGCCCGTTTTAAACTGTCTATCACTATATCTTCCAGTTCTCCTTTTTTAATTCTAGGATTATGTTCACGTACCCCGAAGGCGACATTGTCGAAGATAGACATGGGAAAAGGATTGGGCTGCTGAAAAACCATGCCGACTTTGCGGCGGATCATAACCACGTCAGTTTCCGGCTTGTATATATTGTAATCATCTATATCTATATTTCCTTCCAGCCTGAAGGAAGCGACCAGGTCATTCAGCCTGTTCATGCATCTCAAAAACGTGCTCTTGCCGCATCCCGAAGGTCCAATCAAGCCTGTAATTGATTGCGGGTAAATCTCCATACTAACTTCTCTTAAAGCTTGAAATGATTTGTACCAGACCGACAGGTTTTTAACCTTTATTTTACATCTGTTATTTTCCATCGCCTCTTTATTCCTCCCTTAAGGTTCTGTACCGGCCCCAATAGTCAACCAGAGAATTCAAGGCAAATATAATTATGATCAAAATCAAACCTGCGCCAAAGGCCTTATCCGGTGAGTTTCCTTCACCGGCGGGTGAGGAATAAAAAATATAAGTAGTCAGCGTACTGCCCGTGTTTTGCAGTGTAGCTAGCCAGTTCTGCGGCTGCCACCAAGGTTGGGTACCTGTTAAAGTCATGCTTCCACCGAGGCAGAGCCACACAATTGCCGTATCTCCGGCAATTCTGCCTATGCCTAAAACAACGCCGGTGATTATTCCGGGTATGGCGGACGGCAAAACTATTTTCCTTATCGTTCTCCATTTGCTGATCCCCATCCCGTAAGCGGCCTCCCGATAAGCGGAAGGCACAGCCTTGATCGCCTCTTCAATAGATTTAATAATAAAAGGCAGCACCATCATTGCCATAGTTATGGAACTGACCATAAAGCTGCGTCCGAAAGCCTTGGCGTTTGCGACATCCTCAACCATTGTGCTGAAAAGTGAAAGATGCGGATTGGTAAAAATGGCCAGGCCGAAAATAGCGAAAACAATAGTCGGTACCCCCGATAAAATATCTATGCCCGTCCGGATAGGCCCCACCCATAAATTTCCTTCAGAGTATTCAGCCAGATAAATTGCCGTAGCCAGAGCCCACGGCAGGGCAAACAGAGTTCCCATGGCGACCAGTAAAAATGTGCCTATAACGGGAGTAAAAATCCCTCCGGTGAGATTCTGGTCCAAACTTGGTTTGGGATTAGTCGCTATAAAATCCCAGCTTATAACATGAATTCCTTTTAAAACAAGAAATATTACTATAAACAGCAAAAGAAATAAGGTAAGCAAACCGGATAACCAGCAGGCTGCATGGCCTAACACATTCTCTCCTTTACTTATCCGAAACACCCCCCGTCCGTAAATTTCCTGAGAATATTCTGGAAAATAAACTTAGCAGCACACATGACAGAAGAAGGAAAGAACCGCAGGCAAACAGGGCCGATTCGCAGGCTGCGACACTCATACCTTCAGCGTTGTCCACAATTGTAGAAGCCAGTGTACGGACAGGCTCCAGAAAGAAAACCAGCCCATGCGCCGGATTAGGCAGGTTGGCCACACTGCCGGTGACCATAGAAAGAGCAATCGCTTCACCGATGGCTCTGCCCGCGGCCAGTATGGCGCCGGCAACGATACCGTTACGCGCCGCCGGAAGTATAATTTTCACTATTGTACGCCAGTGGGATAAACCTAACGCCAGGGAAGCTTCCTTATAAATTTTCGGCGCAGATTTAATCGCGTCGCTGGCCATGGCGATAAAAATTGGTCCGATCATCATACTGAGCACAATTATTCCGGCTAAAAGGCTTGTTCCGTCCAAGGCGCAAATTTTAATCATCCTCAAGGAAAGTTCATTGCTGATCAGATGTTTGGATATAAAAGGGACTACGATCATTAAACCGATTAAACCGTAAATTACGGAAGGAATGGCAGCTAACAGCCTGACTGTAGATTCTAAGGGCTTTCTCAGCCAGGCCGGACACATTTCTGAAAGGAAAATTGCACATCCCAGGCCAAACGTCAGACAAAAAACCAAAGCCCCGGAAGTGGTTAAAACTGTTCCCGCAATTAGAGGCAAAGCTCCAAATTTCAACGCGGATTGTTCACCGCTGGTCTGCCACGCATTTAAAAAATTTTCATCCCAACCCCCGGAAAATACAAAACTAAAGCCGCTGGCCTTCAATACGGGAATAGCTTTGCTGATCACGAAAAACATCACAAAGAATATGAGAATACTGCTGAGAACAGTCAACAGCAGTAGGATTATTTCTATAATTTTTTCTTTAAACGGCTTCCTTGGTTTGGTAAAAAAGCCTGTTGTAGAAGATGCCTTTTCTGGAATTATCACAGAAACATTTTCCAGTTCCATTTTCCCCATCCTCCTTCCTCCTCTTTGAAAAATATCCCGCCTGATTAAAAACAGGCGGGATCCGCTTAAGAAACAGATATTCTATTGGATAGAAATATATTCTTTTTTAACAATACTCTGTCCTTCTGAAGATAATACAAAATCAAGGAAAGACTTGGCCAGTCCTGTCGGAGCGCCTTTTGTCACCATAATGAAGGGGCGGACTACCTTGTATGTGCCGTTCTTAGCATTTTCCAGGGTAGGTTTAACACCGTCCAAAGTTGGCGCCTTGACGCTCGAATCCATGAAGCCCATGGAGATGAATCCGATGGCGTTTTCGTTGCCGGCCACCGCCTGGCGGACCAAACCGTTTGACGCGTGCTGTTTGGCAGTAGCGACAACATTGTCTTCACCTAAAAACTTTTCTTTGAAGAAATCAAAAGTGCCGGAAGGGGCAGTCCGGGAATTAACTATAATCGGAGCATTTTTACCGCCGATATCTTTCCAGTTGGTAATTGCTCCTGTAAAAATCTTTTTGACCTGATCTGTGGTCAGTTTATCAACCGGATTTTTCGGGTTGACAACGATTACAATGGCGTCCTTGGCAATGGTCGTAGCTACAAGGCCCTTGGGATCGCTATCTTTCAGATTGCGCGAAACGTTGCCTATATTTACCTTGCCGTCCGCCGCATCTTTTATACCTACACCCGATCCTCCGCCGGTCACTGTAATTTGTACTTTAGGATTTTCTTTCATGAAAACCTGCGTCAGTTCTTCGGCCAGAGGCTGCACGGACGTCGAACCGCTCATTTTTAAAGAACCACTGAGCTCTGCGGCAGCGGCGCCGCCCCCGCCGGTGGTGACAACAACCAGGTTCTTGCTGCTTACCCAGTCAACTTTAGCGCCTAAAGATTCGGCTACAAATCTCAAGGGGACAAAGGTACGCCCTTTGTCTACTGCAGCGGCTACATCCAGAATTACATTCTTACTGCCCACCTTGGCTTCTTTCTTGCCTATCCATAAAGCTATTTCTGTACTGCCTTTCTTGGCGGTTACTTTTTGCGTTTTATCGTCCCATTTAACGGAAGCCCCGAGGGTTTCGAAAATTGCCCTCATGGGTACAAGAACCTTACCCTGTTTAATGAATGGTTTTGAATCCATAGATAACGCCTTACCGTTTACCTGCACGGAAATAGTTCCCGCAGCAAAGGCAAGTTGAACGCATAACAATGTCAGAACTGCAACCAAAGAAACAATCAGTAAGCTTTTTTTCATTAATTACCCTCCATTCCTTTTGATGTACATTTAACCTGAAAGAATCCCTACAATACGACCATCTGAACTACTTCAACTACCCCCCTCCTGACAGTTGATGTATCAGATGGATTGTACCTTTAAATTGTTAATTTAATGCTGCAATTTGTTAAAACAAGATTAATTTTACATTGATAGAATGTAAATTTTTTTGGGAAATAGGAGAGGCATTGAACGAACGAGAGGAGTGGCGCCGGCTGAAACCGGCTATGAAAAGAAGACTATAGGCAACCAAGGCTAGAATTGAGGCATCTCTCGGGATGATTAAAAGGTAGCGGTAGATAATTCGTGATAAATTGCCCAAGTAAAATTAAAACGTCCAGGAAAGGATACCCAGAAAACAAACGAAAAAGGGTAGGTTCAGTATCCTGGCGGACTGCCTACCCTTTTCCAGGAGCGTAGTGCAATTTAGCACATCCTCCTTTTTTATTTACCCTTTTTATCTGATCCGCCGCCGCTTTAAGACCGCTTTTCAGATTAACCGGCTACTTCTTGTAATAGCTGCCGAATAATAACTTTGTTAAGCTACCTCCTTCACCTACTACAGTTCTTTCGCCCTGGCCTCTAACCACTGCTTATTTGTAACTCCTACTTCTTAGGGGCATTTTCTTACTTTTTGGCTGGTTATGGTTTCCCACTTTCCCTCCGAATTTCAGTCAACCGGTAGACACCTACTCGAATCCCCCAAGTAAAAGCTTTTGCCACAGCAGGTTATTAACAGCCCCGGCTTAATTCGCCGGTTTTTTCAAGGGTTATCCCTCTTACTCGGGCGGCCCCTTTCTGAGAGTATAATCATAATACTTTATATTCTTATTTGTGTCAATAGGCAATTATAAATTTTTTATAAATTATTTAAAAATTCGATATATGGAGTATTAAATTGTTGTCTTGGTTTTAATCACATATGCTTTTTGTATATGTCAATATCTTTGATATGAAAAGGCAGGAATGAAGTTATTACATTATTCTTTTGCAATAGTACATTAGCGACAAATATGCTGGTGTTATTATGTAATAACATCTCCCACCTCTTGGCGACAAAAAACTGAGGCAGCAAAACGGTTATCATGTCATTCGGGCTGGAGGCGTGTTCTTCAGAATTAATGTACTCGATTAACGGATTTACTATTTCCCGGTAGGGGGATTTTCTTACTACCAGGGGTATATCCGTATTGAGCTTCTGCCACTTATTTCTTAATTTATCTGACTCTCCGTCATAAGTCTCGATGTGAAACGCCTCAACATAAGGCGTAAGACTTCTGGCATAACGTAATGCTTTAATTACCATTTTATTTATACTGTCTATGGGGACTATAACAAAGTGATTATAATGTGAGTTAAAGTCTATCTTATCAAGGCTGTCATTAGGAATGTCCAGTTCAAGAGCAACCGAGGCATAATGATTTTTTATTCTAAGCATCACCCATACCAATAAGGGTATGATTAAACAGACTATCCAGGCTCCCGCGGTAAATTTTGTAACACCTATAATAATTAATACCACGAATGTCATTAGAGCGCCGGTTCCATTAATAAACGTCTTGTACAGCCATCCCTTACGTTTTTCTTTTAACCAGCGCATAAGAACACCGACCTGCGCCAATGTAAAAGAAGTAAAAACTCCCACGGCATAAAGAGGAATGAGCAGGTGGGTTTCTCCCTGGAATATTATAATCAGTACAATTGCTGTGATAGCCAGCATTATAATACCGTTTGAATAATTAAGCCTGTGACCCCTAACTGAAAGCTGACGGGGCGCAAAACCATCCCGGGCGATAATCGAAAGAAGTGTGGGGAAACCAACGAAGGCAGTGTTAGCCGCCATGGCTAAAATAATAGTTGTACCGGCTTGAATTGAATAATAGGCGAGACTTTTGCCGAAAACTATAGCCGCTATACTGGAAAGCAGCGTCTGGCTGTTAGAAAGCGGAGGGTGATAAATAGCCGCCAGGTAAGAAATGCCTCCGAAACAGACTATGATTACAACCGTCAATAAAATATAAGCAAGCTTAGCGTTCTCTTTTGCCGGATCTTTAAAATTGGGAACGGAATCGGCGATAGCTTCCACACCGGTAACGGCAGCGCAACCTGAAGAAAAAGCGCGCATAAGGAGAAAAACAAACAATAGACTGGTCCATGAGGGAATGTCGACACTGGGGATATACATAACTTCCGTGATATCATGATCAGGATTCTTAATAATCCCGGTAATAATCAAGCTTATTATAGCGATTACAAAAAAATAGGTGGGGAGGCTGAAAAGCCTGGATGATTCTCTTATACCGCGTAAGTTTCCTACTATCATTACTACAATTATAAATATGGCAATAGCTACTTTGTGCTCGAAAAGCGCGGGAATGGCCGATGTAATGGCTGCGGTTCCTGCGCTTATACTTACTGCTACAGTAAGCATATAATCAACGGTAAGTGAAGCTCCCACGACAAGGCCGTAAACCGGGCCAAGGTTCTCCTTGGCTACTGTGTACGCGCCGCCGCCCTGTGGATAGGCGTCTACGATAATTAAATTAAGTATTCAAAAAAGGCAAGAACATCTTCTGATTTTTTATACGGCGCAAAACCAAAATAATTATTTCATGGCATCAAGCTTAAAACTATAAGAGCAGCTTGCGGGCGTCATCTGTCAGGCTGCTCAATTATCCAGGACTTTTCATGTGCATAATATAATAGACAGAAAGTTAATACATTATAAAATAATATAAATTATCTATTGACAACAAAATAATAATTATAAAATTATATCTTTTTAAAAAAAGGAGTCTTTTTATTTTTGTAGAAAAAATATATAATTGAGTTGAATACTAACAAATATATTTATAACAACGGAGTTTTAATAGGGTTGGACAAAGGCGTTCCAAATATGTTTTGGATGCGCTTTTTTTTTCAGAAAAAGAAAGGGGATAAGATATGATCGACAAAGTAAAAAAAGAAACCTTAACAGTTACTGAAAACGTAAATGAATTGTTTGGCTCCAATGTTTTCAGTGAAGCGGCTATGAAGGAACTCCTGCCCAGGCAAATTTACAAGGCTTTAAAGAAAACTACTGACGAAGGTATGCCGCTGGATCCTAACGTGGCCGAAGTTGTGGCTAACGCTATGAAGGACTGGGCCATCAAAAAAGGCGCAACTCATTACACTCACTGGTTTCAGCCAATGACTGCGCTTACTGCCGAAAAACATGATGCGTTTATTATTCCCGTCCCCGACGGCCGTGTAATCCTTGGATTTTCAGGCAATAACCTGATCAAAGGGGAACCTGACGCTTCCTCTTTCCCGTCCGGCGGTCTTCGCGCTACCTTTGAGGCCAGGGGTTATACCGCCTGGGATACTACTTCTCCCGCCTTTTTTAAGGATAAAACCCTGTACATCCCTACTGTTTTTGTATCTTATACCGGGGAAGTCCTGGATAAGAAAACTCCTCTTTTGCGTTCTATGGAAGCTGTATCAAAACAAGCTCTGCGGGTGCTGCGGGTATTTGGCAACACCACAGCCAAAAAGGTTATCGCCACAGTAGGTCCCGAACAGGAATATTTCCTTGTCGACAGAGAACTTTACGAGCAGCGCCGGGACCTGATTTTAACCGGCCGGACTCTTTTCGGCGCCGCCTCTCCCAAAGGCCAGGAATTAGAAGACCAGTACTTCGGAGTAATTAAAGAGCGTGTTGCCGCCTTTATGCATGAACTGGACGTTGAACTTTGGAAGATGGGCGTATCCGCCAAGACTAAGCATAACGAAGTTGCTCCCGCCCAATACGAACTCGCTCCCGTTTTCAACGATGTAAATATCGGCGCCGATCACAACCATCTGGTGATGGAGACAATTAAGAAAGTAGCGCTTCACCACGGTCTGGTCGGCTTGCTTCACGAAAAGCCGTATGCCGGGATTAACGGTTCAGGCAAACATAATAACTGGTCGATGAGTACGGATGACGGTGAAAACCTTTTCGACCCCGGGGAAACTCCCCATGATAACGCCCAGTTTCTGGTTTTTCTAGCCGCTGTACTTAAGGCTGTCGATGTCTATGCGGACCTGCTGCGGGTTACCGCTTCCTGTCCCGGCAACGACCACCGGTTAGGCGCCAATGAGGCTCCTCCGGCTATTGTCTCTGTTTTCCTCGGCGATCAGCTAACCGAAATTATAGAGAAAATTGCTCAAGGCGGTGAGGTCAGCAGTAAAAAAGGAAACCAGCTCACGCTCGGGGTCTCCTCACTTCCCGTTCTGCCAAAAGATAATACCGACAGGAACAGGACATCACCTTTTGCCTTTACCGGCAACAAATTTGAATTCCGTATGGTTGGTTCGTCACAATCCATCTCCGGACCCAACTTTGTACTAAATACCATTGTTGCGGAGACCCTGTGTGAAATTGCCGATAAGCTTGAGGGTAAGGACAATGTCAACGCCGAAGCTCAAAAAGTTGTACAGGAAATTTTCAAGGATCACAGCCGGATTATCTTCAACGGCAATAATTACACCGATGAGTGGGTTAAGATTGCTGAAGAGCGCGGTCTTCCCAATATCGCTTCCACGGTAGAGGCTCTTCCAACACTGACAAATGATCGGAACGTCAAGTTATTTGAAAAGCACGGAGTTTTAAACAAGACTGAACTGGAAGCCCGCAGGGATATAGTACTGGAAAATTATATTAAAACTATTAATATCGAAGCCCTGACTGCCCTGGAAATGGCCAAGAGGCAGATTCTGCCCGCTGGTATTACATTCGCCTCCAGGTTGGCCGATTCTATTAACTCCGTGAAGGCAACCGGTATAGAGGCCCTTACCAGCGCTCAGGGAGAACTGCTCCAGGAAGTTTCGTCCACTCTGGCGTCATTGAAGAAGAATATTAACGCCCTTGAGAAGGCACAGGCTGAGGCCGAAAAAATGCATGGCGGCGTATACAAACAGGCTCAATTTTACAGGGATTCCGTTTTTACGGCAATCAGTACCCTGCGGATTGACGCCGACAAACTTGAAACTATGGTTGACAAAAGCCTCTGGCCTTTCCCCACATATGCAGATTTGCTGTTTAACCTGTAACCTTTGAGCTGATAACTTTACAAATCAGTCGGCCACCAGAGCCGGCCATGAATAATAAGCCTCCTGCGAGAATAAAAGTAGGAGGCTTGCTTTCTTGTGTTTTATTAAAATTGCCGGTTGATTCCATAGCATGAAGGAATTATAATATGGTTAGAATATTACTATACGAGGAGTTGATACCATGAAGATTAAACCGTCCGCAAGCATCCGGCAGAACTACAATGAGATAGCGGATTTGTGCAGGTCTACAGGTGAACCGGTGTATCTTACCAAAAACGGCGAGGGCGATCTCGTGGTGATGGATATAGAGTCGTTTACCCACCGTGAAAAAATGCTGAAGCTGCGGGAAGAACTGCTGGCCGTCGAGGAAGATCGTCTGGCCGGACGCGCCGGAACAACGCTGGACGAACTGGACAGCTATCTGGACAGCATCATTGACGAGGTAGAACATGGAAAAGAAGCCTCATTATAAGGTGATTGTTTCCGACCGCGCCCGCCAAATGCTGGCGGGCCATATACTTTTTCTGGCACAGCAAAACCCCGCCGCCTCCCGCAAGGTGAAAAACGACCTGATGGACGTCATCCGTTCCCTGCATCAAATGCCGGAACGTTGTCCATTTCTCAATGCCGAGTTTGTACCGCTCAATAAATACCATAAGATGTTTATGGAAAAGTGGTATCTCATTCTGTATCAAATCAAGGATCAGACGGTATACGTTGACTATATAGTGGATTGCAGGCAGGATTATGGATGGCTGGTACGGTAGTTCTCGAAATAAACCGATCACATACAGCGTGTCGATGACGGCGGATTGATAATTGGCCGAACCGGAGAAAAAATCGTCAATAATTTTCGTGCAAAGAAATCTATTCTTACCTGCAGCCCAATGCCGTCAAACGGCTGGAAAAGCCGAACAAACAACAGATCCTTTAAAGCTGCTGGATGAAGCGGAAGCCCCGTTCCTGGGAAAATACGATGAATTTATATCTCCTGATTTATTGCGCAAAGCGTTTGTTGTTGATGGATTAGACCTAAATTTTTTCCCCAGGGCAATACACCATTTAGATTAATAGTGGCCAATTTCTTATTTATGTAAGGGTCATCGTTTTAATCGTCTCTTAAGTCATAGTAATTAATCCGAGCAGTCCTTCACGGAAGGCTTGAAAGCTTTTTGAAATATTTATATCAACATTTACATTAGGAGCAATCTTTTTGGCCCAATCGCATTTAGCTTGTCCAATATGCGGCCATCCAAGCGCCTTTAATTTTACCGCACCACCTAATCCTTAATCTCATCACAGGAGGTTGATAGTCATGCAGATTAAAAATATAGTAGTATACTGAAAAATATAATTGTAAACTGATGAATAAGACAGAACAAGCGGCTATCCGTATGTTGAAATCGTCCAAATCGTCGAAGACAAATTTCATTTGGAGAAAGGAATCGGTTTGCTTCTATATTAAGTCGCTCGTCTTGGACAAACAGAGAGATTTATGTTGATTTGAATGAGCGGCTTAATCTGAACGCTAAGAAAGTTGTAGTTGCGGCAACAGTATAAAGAGATTAAAAGTCTTTATTTCAGAATGCTTGGAGATGCTTTGATATGTATATTAAACCCGGTAAATACGTCCACTTCAAAGGCAGTGAATACGAAGTTATCGGCACGGCGACCCACAGTGAAACACTGGAGGAAGTTGTGATTTACCGGGCATCGTATGGCGATGGCGGGCTTTGGGCGCGTCCGGCGGCGATGTGGAATGAAATTGTCGAACACGACGGGCGCCATGTCAAACGGTTCACACATATTGACGAGGTTGTACAGGAACCGCCAACGGGTATTCATAATTACAGTACGCCAACCGAAAAAGTGGAACTGTTTATAAAGTTGTTCGCGGGGCGCGATGACGTTTACGCCGAACGATGGGAAAACGCTAAAAAAGGCTCTGCCGGTTATGTTCCCGTCTGTCAAAACAAATGGTCGCCGCTTTGTCCAAAATCTGGCGGCGGTAAGATGAAATGCGGGGAATGTCCTAATCAGAATTTTGTGAAGTATGATGCGGGCGCAGTTGAAAAACATCTTAAAGGGCAGCTGATCGCCGGAGTGTATCCGATGTTTTCTGATGAAACCTGCAGATTTTTGGCGTTCGACTTCGATGGCAAAGATTATAGTCCGGAGGATTTGCGGCGCGACGTTACCGCTATCCGCGAGGCTTGCGCTGAAAAAGGTATCAGCATGGCGGTGGAACGTTCACGTTCCGGCAAGGGGTTTCACTTCTGGATGTTCTTTGCCGAAAACGTTCCAACAGGCACAGCACGGAAATTTGGCAGCAGTCTGATTACCCACGCTATGAGCAAACATCATGCGTTGTCATTCAAAACGTATGACCGGATGATTCCCAATCAAGACACATTGCCAAAGGGCGGATTCGGCAACTTAATCGCGCTTCCGCTTCAAAAGACACCCCGTGAACATGGGAACAGCGCGTTTGTTGATGAAAATTTCAACGCTTATGCTGACCAGTGGAACTATTTGTATAACGTCAAAAAATATACGCTGGAAGAAACAGAGTTGTTTATTAAGCAACTGTCGCCGTCAGGCGAGCTTGGTGATTTGCGCCGGGATTCCGAGGAAGAAAAACCGTGGGAAAGCAAGAAACCGGAACAAAAGCTAACCAGATTTGACTTCCCGGATACGGTAAAGATTGTCCGTGCAAATATGTTATATATTGAGAAGTCAGGGATTTCAAGCCCCGCGCTTAACGCGCTGAAGCGCTTGGCGGCGTTTCGCAATCCTGAGTTTTACAAAGCGCAGGCTATGCGGCTTTCTACGTTCGATAAGCCAAGGATTATTTCCTGCTCTTACGAAACCGGGCAATATTTATACTTGCCGCGCGGTTTGGAAGACGATGTCTGTGAACTTTTAGAAGATAACGGCGTCGGGATACAATTCAATGACGAAACCAATAGAGGGCGCAAGCTGGATGTTGGGTTTAAGGGCGAGCTGCGCGGCGAACAGCAACAGGCTGTGAACGCGCTTTTGGCGCATAACAATGGCGTTTTGTCCGCTGCCACGGCGTTTGGGAAAACCGTTATCGGAGCGTGTTTAATAGCGGATTGCAAAGTAAATACGCTGATTTTGGTGCATCGTACAAATTTATTGTCCCAGTGGATAGAGCGGCTGAATGAGTTTTTGATCCTCAATGAAGAACCGGTAATTGAACTTACACCCAAGAAACGCAAACGCAAGAAATCCATCATCGGTCAAATCGGCGGCGGCAAAAACAATCCGGGCGGAATCATAGATGTGGCGGTTATGCAGTCTTTAGTGTCCGGAGATGAGGTCAAGGAAATTGTGAGAAATTACGGCATGATAATTGTGGACGAATGTCATCATGTGTCGGCGTTCAGTTTTGAGCAGATACTGAAAACCGCAAACGCCAAATATGTCTACGGGCTGACTGCAACTCCAACGCGGCAGGACGGCCATCATCCAATTATTTATATGCAGTGCGGAAAAATCCGTTATCGCGTGGACGCGAAGGAACAGGCGGCGGCGCGTCCGTTTGGACATTTTGTGATTCCGCGTTTCACGAGGTTTCAAAAACCGGCTCATCAGGACGAAAGCAAGTGGACGATTACCGATATTTACAATGATATTCAGAACAGTGAGTTTCGCAACAGCTTAATCATACAGGATGTTACCGCCGCCGTGGAACAAGGGCGGAATCCGATTATCCTCACCGAACGCACCGGGCATGTGAAATACTTGGCGTCTCAGTTAAAGCCGCGCATAAAAAACGTGATTGCTTTAACAGGCGGCGAAACCCAAAAGAAAAGCCGGGAAATTTTGAAAACCGTTGCCGGTATTGCTGAAGACGAATCTTTCGTTCTTGTTGCCACTGGGAAATATGTAGGCGAAGGTTTTGATATGCCGCGTTTGGATACGCTTTTTCTTGCTATGCCTATATCATGGAAGGGAACGCTCCAACAGTACGCCGGGCGGCTGCACCGCTTATATGAAGGCAAGAATGAGGTTCAAGTTTACGATTATGTAGATGTCCATGTGGCAATGCTGGAAAAAATGTATCAAAAGCGTCTGAGAGGTTACGCCGCCATTGGATACAAAGCAAAGGGAACCCCGCAACCGTTGGAAGAAGTTCACTCAATTTTTGACAGCCACACGTTTTTCCCGGTTTATTCCGTTGATATTTTGGCGGCTCAAACTGAAATTTTGATTGTCAGCCCATTTGTGACAAAGCGGCGGGTATTGTCCGCTTTGAATTATCTGGCTGCCGCCAACGCGAAGGTTACAGTTGTTACAAAACCGCCTGGAAACTATGTCGAAAAGGATAGGGCGAAAATCGCGGAGTGCATAGAGCTGCTTACACAACATGGTATTACTGTGAGAACCAAAGACCGAATCCATCAGAAATTCGCGATTATGGATCAGCGGGTCGTATGGTACGGAAGTATCAATTTTCTCAGCTATGGCACATCGGAAGAAAGCATTATGCGAATTGAGAATATGGACATTGCGGGGGAGCTAATGAGCAGCATATGAAAGATTTGGAAGTATATACTAAGATTAGAGATGTATCATGAATTGGCAAGTGGAATACTACAAAAAGGAAAACGGAGATATTCCCGTGCTGGATTTTTGTCCGCAAAGAGAGATTGAAAGGGCACTGCGTTATAAAGAAGATTATGAAAGAAGATGTGTCAATGAGTAACCAATTGGGAGACGAGCGTTCTATCCGCCGTGAAGGATGACCCAATCATCCAGAAGGTGCGCCGAGGAGAATTGCTTACAGTGCGTGCTCCAGTAGGTCCTACCAATATAGCTCCTTTTGAGTGCTGTATTGGACGGGGACTAGCTGCCATACGAGCAAAAGCGGATATTGTTGAACAGCAATATCTGTGGTACTTCTTCAAATACCTTGAGCCTATTTTATCAAAACGCGGTCAAGGAAGTACCTTTACAGCTATCAATAGAACGGAAATCAGCAAGATCAGGGTTCCCCTCTCTCTCCTCTCCGAGCAACGCCGTATTGTCGAAATTCTCGATCAGGCTGATGCGCTACGCAAGAAGCGCGCCGAGGCCGACGCCAAGGCCGCCCGTATCCTCCCCGCGTTGTTTTATAAGATGTTCGGCGATCCGGCTACGAATTCCAAAGGATGGCCGGTTATCTCACTTAAAAAACTGGTTGAACGGGTTGAGCGACGAAACCCATCCGAAAAACCCGATAACAAGTTCAAGTATGTTGATATTGCAGGCGTGGATGGGATGCTGGGCAGAATTGCGGATTACAGGAAACTCATAGGTGCAGAAGCTCCAAGTCGAGCACGCCAAGTGATAAAGGCGAATGATGTTTTGATCTCTACCGTTCGCCCCTATCTTCGGGCGACTGCACTGGTACCATCGGAATTGGACAACGAGATATGCAGCACAGGATTCTGTGTGCTCCGCGCCCAAAATGGCAA
>DIEU01000046.1 GCA_002418775.1 Firmicutes bacterium UBA5766 | reverse complement strand
CCGTTTTTTATACCGCTCACTGTTTGCGGGAACAACAAAGATATTTAAACGGATAAGAGTGTTAATTTACCCTAAATGTTACCGTTACCTCTTCGCTGACTTGCCTGTCTTACCGCCATTTCTTGCGCCTGCACCGGCGCCCCTGGCCCCGGCTGTACCGTCCCCGCTTGTTGCCCTGTCCTCTTCCCGGAGCAGCCCCCTGTTTGGTCAAATTGGCCAATCTTTCAATAACCGTGGGAGCCAGCGTAGCCAAAGCACCAAGCAGCGTTGTTTTTTTGGTGTTGTTCTTGAACATTACCGGTCCAGGTTCCACTAATAAAGGCTCGCTTTGCTGCTTACCGGTTCTTACTACCTTGGGTGTAATTATCTCTACCTCGTAAATTGCCTTGTTATTACACGTTTCCCGGCAAATTCCACAACCAGCGCATAAATCCTGATTGATAAAGGCCACCTCATTTTTCAAGCTAATTGCCCGCTGGGGACATGCTTCCACACATAAACCGCATCCCTTACATTTTAAACTATCTACGTAAAACATCATAATTTCTCCTTTTTTAAGGTCCAGTTTAGTTATGGGCATTTGTTTAATGATATATCATATTTTTCGCTATTGGTAAACAGCTCTATAAAACTTATCACCTATTCTTCCCAGTATTTTATTGTTTTTACGCCTTTTGCCGCTCAAAGCAAATAAATTAAATTGTTTGTCTTATGAACCTGATATTTTGTAACAAAACCTTACCTGCCTTTTCGCGCCCCGAAACAAACCAAAAGTCTCTTGCCACCCGCCCCCCGGAATGTTAAACTATTGTTGCTCCCAGGGGAAAGGCAGGCTGAAAGCGTTGGTTTTGAGGAAGGAACGGCGCGCTGCTAAAACGAAAAATCACTTCGGTTTCGTTTTACGGGCGGGATTTTTCCAAAGAGTTTTGCGCAGTGAGGTGACCGGTAATGATTATCGATGACATCCTCAGTACTTTGAAAGAAGATGCTCCGGTAAAGGATGTCCGCGTGGGCGCCTTCTGGACGGCGGTATGGAGTAAAAACTGCGGCCTGGCTTCAACCTTTTCCAGCCACGACCACGAAGGGGGGCCGCCGGTACCCTCCGCGGGCTCTTTAATAACGAAAAGCGCCTTCGAACTCTGCCGCCTGGCCAATTCCGAAAGTCTTTTAGAAAAATCCATCGGACTGGCCGCCATCAACTCTTTGTTGACCATTGAGTTGAACCGGTGTAAAGAGGTTAACGCGGCCGAAATCCTTTTCACCAGGGGAGCCGGTAAAAAAGTGGCGGTGGTCGGCCACTTTCCCTTTATCCCCAAGCTACGGCAGGTATCTGCAAAATGCTGGGTGCTGGAAAAAAGGCCCCACTCAGGGGACCTTCCTGCCTGCGCAGCCCCGGACGTAATTCCTCTGGCCGATGTTGTGGCGATTACGGGCACGGCCTTAATCAACGGCGCCATGGGAGAGTTGCTGGGACTTTGCCGCCGCGATAGCCTGGTTATGGTCCTGGGGCCGACGACACCTTTAACTCATCTTTGGTTTGCTTACGGTGTCGATGTAGTATCCGGCAGCCGGGTGGTTGACGCTCCGCAGGTATTGCGTTTCGTTTCCGAAGGAGCAATTTTTACCCAGACGCGCCGCCACGGCGTACGCTTGTTAACCATGCTGAAAGAGGGTGCTTAAGGAATGGATCCCGGGCGAATTATTGGCGTTAATCTCAGCACCCGGAAAGAAACGAAGAAAACTAACGCCGGCGCGGGCTACCTGATTGCCGGCTACGGCCTGCAAGGCGACGCCCACGCCGGAACCGGCCGTCAGGTAAGTCTCTTTCCGGCTGAAAGGGCGGAGGAACTGGCCGCCGGGCTGGGTTTTGTCGTTCAACCGGGGGATTTTGCCGAAAACATTACCGTCCGCGGCCTCAATTTAAAAAAAGTTGAACCGGGCGCCAGGCTTTTGGTCGGGGAAGCGATCGTTGAGGTTACCCGGATCGGGAAGAAGGATGGCGAGCTCCACGCCTTTTCTTTCCACGGGCTGGCGCCTTTAAAGACAGAAGGTATTTTTTGCCGGGTCGTCAAGAGCGGCCGGGTAAAAGAAGGAGATCAGGTATCCCTTGTAGAGCAATAATTCAACTCAACTTTCGCACTAGAAAAATAGCTTCAAACCCTTGGTAGAGCTGAAATTTAACAACAAAAACACCCCTCGATCTGGTAGAATAGAAGTGATAAAACCCAATTATACCAAGGAAAGAAGGGTGTTCTTGTGACTTTTATATTACCAGAAAATATAACTGCTGAAAAGAAGTCAGCCAATTACGTTGCGAACTTTTTCTGTTTGACAGTTGGTTTTCCTTTCCTGGCGTGATCAGGAAGGTGTTGGAACAACAGCTTCACACCATCTGTATGCTCAAGTCGATGCCCACGGTCAAATATGAATACCAGGGACGTAAAGCTCACCCTGAACCAGCTGTACGCCACCGTCAAAAAGAAGCGGGGCCAGGCCAAGATCCTTTCCTCTATCATTGTAGGAACCGGTCAGATGTCAAGCGGCGAACCAGTGCTAGCCAGGATCGTGTTCGTCAGGGACAGGAGAGCTAAGAAGAAGTGGCTGGCGCTCCTGTCCACCGATACCGAACTTCCGGATGAAGAGGTGATCCGCATTTACGGGAAGCGTTGGAACATCGAAGTTTTCTTCAAGATGCCCAGGTCCTGTCTCAGGCTGGCCAAGGAATTTCAGGGACGTTCCTGCGATTCCATGGTGGCGCATACTGCCATCGTGTTCATCCGATACGTCATGCTGGCTCTGGAGAGCCGAAACGGTGAAGACCCGAGGACCATCGGCAACCTCTTCTACATTTATGAAAAAGAAGTTACCTCTTCCGTAGGAAAACCGTTATTTCCCGGCAAACATACAGATTGCCGGAAGTTTATCCGCCTGCTGGCCTTAAGCGTCTGGAAGGTTTGCCCGCAAGGAGAGCAAAACAATGCCTAAAATTCAACCTTTTGAAGAATACGCAAACGAATATGACGACTGGTTTGTCAAAAATAAATCTGTTTACAAAGCAGAACTCCAGGCAATCAGGGACATTCTGCCGAAAAACGGGACAGGTCTGGAAATCGGTGTCGGAACGGGCCGGTTCGCTGTTCCCCTCGGGATCAAAGATGGCCTTGAGCCGGCTGGCAATATGCGGGCGATCGCCCAAATGCGCGGGATCAACGTTGTTCCCGGAGTCGCCGAAGCGCTCCCGTTCCCAGACGCCGCCTTTGATTACCTGCTGATGGTCACCGTGCTCTGTTTTCTTGATGATGTCCGTGCCGCCTGCCGGGAAGCCCGGCGGGTTTTGAAGCCGGGTGGCTGTTTGCTGCTTGGATTTATCGACAAAAACAGCAAACTCGGTAAGTTATATGCGGCAAATAAAACAAAAAACAAGTACTACCACGCAGCTACGTTTTATTCCGCGGAAGAAGTCGTTTCGTTTTTAAAGGAGGCCGGTTTCAGCGACTTTATTTTTCGCCAGACGATTTTCCACCGGGAGCCGAAGCGTCCTGAACCCGTCCGGGAAGGTTCCGGAAAAGGCTCTTTCGTTGTGGTGAAGAGTTCAAAAAATTAGCCTTGCTTATCCGCCATTACCTGATCACATCACAACGCGGCCACCGGATCAAACCGGTCAACGAAACTCTTAAAACCCGTCTTAAAGGCGCGGAACCAGTTACCAACGCCGCCAGCACCGGCCGTAACCACTCCGGCATCCTCGCCGGGCAGAACCCATCAGGTCGCGGAAATTAAAGCCGAGCCCGGCAAGCTGCCTGAGCAACTGCTGAAGAGCCTCTTCATCCAGGTTCTCCCTGAACTGTTCACCAAAAGTTTCCTCTGCCTTAAAGGAGACCTGCCGGCGCCGGGACGAGGCGGTCAAGTAATCGTAGTGCCGTCTCCTGTTTTCGTCGCTGAGCACCGCGTAGGCTTCGTTTATCTCTTTAAACTTTTCTTCAGCCAGTTTTTGCTCCTCAAGGTTGCGGTCGGGATGATAACGCAAGGCCATTTTCCGGAACGCTTTTTTGATCTCTTCCTGGCTGATGTCTTTAGCCACACCGAGCACCCGGTAATAGTCTTTCCAGTTTATGCCTGCCCACCTCCGGTAGTTCGTTCCCCGCTTTTTCGGCCACAATTACGGTTAGCCCGGCGTCCACCAGAAACCGCTGGCATGGCTTCGAATCTGCTCCTCCGCCCGGCCGACCAGAGTCAACTGGTATTTTTTAAAAATATTGACCGGCCACGTAAAACGTTTCTTTAAGGAACCGGTCCAAAGACCTTCACGAAAACAACTCCTTCTACTCAGCCAGATCTTTTCGCCGGCCACTTTTTTTCCCACCAGGGCCACAAGGCTTCCGTTGCCTCCACCAGCACCGCGTCGAACTGGATTGCTTTATTGGCCACAACCTCTTCCCAACACTGATGCCAGGTCATTGCCAGGCGATAAGGCCGTTCGGAGGTCATGGCGTCAACGGCATCGCAAAGCGCAATAATCCGCGAACCTAAAGGAATGGCCTCTCCTTTTAAGCCCTCGGGGTAACCCTTGCCGTCCCAGCGCTCGTGGTGGTACAGGACAATCTCCGCCACCTTTTTAAGCTGCCGCGATTTGACTAAGATGCCGGCGCCGATTTCCGGATGACGCTGAATTTCCGCCCACTCGTGGGGTAAAAGCCGGCCCGGCTTGTGTAAAACTTGATCCGGAACACCGATTTTGCCTATATCGTGCAAATGGGCCGCAATATGCATCATTTCTAGTTCCTTACCCTTAAACCCTATTCTGCGGGCCAGAGCAAAGGCATTGTCCGCCACGCGCTGGGAATGCCCGGAGGAATAAAGGTCCCGGGCCTCCAGGGCAGCCACCAGGCATTCCACGGCATCGTGAAATAAATTGTCTAAACGGTGTTTAAAAATTAACATCTTACATTGCCACTTGACTATAGTTTAAGTTTTAAGATCAAGAATAAGCGCCTTTCTCACTTTTTTCCTTTTTTGCCGTCATTTAAGTTTACCTGTTTTCTGTCGCGTCCAGCAGCCGGAGGACCATCGCCGCTGCTTCCGCCCGCGTTACGGGTGTTTTTGCCCGGAAAGCGCCGTCGGGATAGCCGGCAATAACCCCCTTTGCCACGGCAGCGCCTACGCTCGCCTGCGCCCAATCCGGGATGGCGGCGGAATCGGTGAACCTGAGCTCTGCCGGCGTTACGGCGCCGGTCTTCTTTTCCAGAATCCTTACCGCGAGTGCGGCCATCTCCACCCGGGAAACCGGGCGATCAGCTTCAAAGGTAACCGTGCCGTCCGGCTGCGGGCAGCCCCTGACCAGCCTTTCTTTCGCCGCAGCCGCGACCGCTCCCCTGGCCCAGTCCGGGATCGAAGCATTATCTTTAAATTTCAGGTCCGGCCCGGCGCCTGCAGGGAGCTTCAAAGCGCGAACCAGGATAGCGGCAGCTTCAACCCGGCTGATCCCGTTGCCGGGCCTGAAAGTGCCGTCCTCGTAGCCGGAGATGACCCCTATACCGGCCAAGCTACCCACGGTCTCCTCCGCCCAGTGGCCGGCCATGTCCTTGAAGGTGACCACTTCGGGCTTGGGTGCCTCCTTCAATACGGCGAAGACGGCAAAGAGCGTCAGGTGGTCGACCGTCACCGTTACGGTTCCCTTCTCAATGTCAACGGCCCCCTCGAGGCGAACCCACCTGCCATCCTTTTCGTTGTAGTAGAAGGCGGCCGGTTCCTGGTCCTTGACGAGTTTGCTCTTGTCAAAGTAGAGGGTGATGGTAGTCCCGCCGGTCAGGGTGCCATCCTTGAGGGTAACATCTATGATTTTTCCGAGCAGGGGCATCCCCGTGCCCGCAGCTTTTTCGTTACCCATAACTTCAGCCTTAATCACGGCGTTCGCGCCGTCTACGGCCCCGGCCGGCACTTCGACCTTCACCTTACCGGAAATCTCGGCCATGGTGGTCACTCCCGCCTGCACGGGCTTTTCGGTCCTATCCGCGGATGGCGCCGGCGCTCCGCCGCCTCCACCGCCGGAGCTGCCTTTTGTGTACGTGTAGATGCTGAAGATTTTATCGGTTGGCTCAAACAAAAGCGGCCAGATTACCTGCAGCCTGAGTTCCTGGAAGCGTACCTTTTCTTCAGGCGTCGCCGTGTTCTGTTTCACCTTGTTTCTCAAGGCAAAGAAGTCTTCCGGAAAAAGTTGAGGTTTTGCCTTCAAGACAACCGTCCGGGAGGCGTCCTTATCGGTCACTGTAAGGTAATAGTTATTTTCCTTGAAAGGCTCTTCCCCTAAAACAGTATAATTACCTTCACCGGCCACCATCTTCAACGTCTCTTCAATCCCGGGGGTGCTAAAGCCACTTACTGCCGTAAACCGGCCCTGACGGGGCAGTTTCTCCCCGTAAAGCACGGCAAAGGCCTCCCCCAGCGCCCGAAAGCCAAACGAACCGCACACGCACAACTTCTTCTCCTCCACCGCCAGGTCCGCATAAGAAAACTTCAGTAATGTGCCGTCCGGATTAATGACGCTTAAGGGAGGCGCCTTTTTCCAGGTGAAAAGAACTTCCGCCGGCCGGGTAAGGAGGTTTTTGTGCAACAGGTCTTGCCGCGCCTTTAAAGCTGCCTGCTCCTCTTTAGAGGCCTGGCCGTTTATCACCTTGTTGCGCAAATTAAAAAAATCTTCGCCGCCAAAGGTGTCCGGCTTGTTGTGTAACCACACCGTCTCGCCGGTGGCTTTGTTGGTAAAGATGAAAGTAGGGCTCACCGGCGTGATCTTTTTCCAGTTGCCCAGGTACTTGACGCCAGCCGGGCCGGCCAGGTAGTCGAAGACCGGTTTGCTGCCGGCTTCGGGGGGCAAAAAGCTGACCACCAGCAGGTCATCTGCCGCCACCGGAAGGTCCGGCCACAAGGCAGGCAGGGCCACGCCGGTCAGGCGAAAGGCCAGCACAGAACAAGGGTATCCTTTGCCGGCGGCCTGAGCAATTTCCTGGGCTTTATCCAGGGTTAATAAAATATCCTGGTCACCTTTTTTGACTATTGGCTGCGGCCACACTTCGTTGGCCGCCCGCCATTCTACAATCCGGTTGGCGCAAGATTTCTTAAAAGTGATGAGCGCACGTTGGCCCTTTTCCGGATACCGGTACATCTCATCCGGAAATTTCTCGAGGATGCCGGGAATCATGTGCCCGGTCAAGAAACTCTCGCTAACCATTACCGGAATCACCAGCGCCGTGCTTTGATGATCATAAACGGCGCCATATACGGCCTCCCGGAGGGAAGGGTCAAGACCTTCAAAAATAAAGCCATGCTTTATATCTTTCAGTTTGTTGCTTCCCAGCCGTTCCTGGATCTGGCTTCCAAGGGACTTCAGGTTATTCACCCAGCCTTGCTGGCCTTCTTCATTATCGCTGCCGTGCGCGGCCAGAACCCCTATTTCAACGGCAGGATTTTTAATTAAAAGCTTAAGTTGTTCCGTTAATACCTCGGCCATCAGAGGGTGAGCATCAATGGCCGGGGTTAAAACCACTTTACCTTGCGGCTTGGCCTGTTCAAGAGATTCCCCGCCGGGTAATGTTTCCCGCAGTCCTAAAATATACTTGATCTCCTCAATATGATTAGAATAACTGGAGATAAACAAAGGCACGGCCACAATTTTGTTGACCCCCGCCGCATTAAGTTCTTCCACCGCGGCCGGGATATCCGGCTCAGAAAACTCGAGAAAACCAAGGGCTACCGGATAAGAAAGGTTATCCTGCAGTTCGTAAACCGTTTCCCACACCGGCGTGGTCCATTGGGGGTCCTTTTCTCCATGGGCTACTACCAACACCCCTTTGGAAGTGGGCGTTCCTCCATAAACTGGCAGGACGGAAAGAAAGAAAATAAACATTATGGTTAAGAAATACTGCGCTACTTTAGTAAAAGTTTTTCCCATAGATTTACCTCCTTAAAGTTTAAGTAGATTCTCGGAAACTCGAAATACACATGATACCTTACAATAAAAGCCCCTTGTTTTATTTCTTACCTCCAAGCCCCCTCATCCTAACCCTCTCTCCCAGGGGAGAGGGAACTTATTAGAGTATTCCCGTTCTCTTCCCCTTCCTCGACGGGAGGGGCCAGGGGAGAGTGTGTCACCAGACAATTTCATTGGAAACTGCCATTTAAATTCATCCCTCTCCGATTAATTAATAATTTACTCTGCTTTACAGTAAAATCATTTCATGTTTTGGGACAACTCTTCCAATTGTTGAAACTTTAATATAATGGCCGAACCTATTGCACATTTCCTTGTATTTGTTATGCATACCATCGTGGCCTCCAATCAATACAATACTCATTGCCAATTCACCTTTCTTTGTTCAGTATTCTTATTTTGGGAAGTCGGAACTCTCTTTTAGAATTTTTTCTTTCCTGTTTTAAATCCCGATTACAGTAATATTTGTACACAATTGTTCCTGCTTTTTTGACATAGATTTTATCCTGATAACCTCATATAATGCTAAGACGTTATTAAAATGTTAGGTTTGCCTAACCTTCGGATTCAAAAATGCTTGTGTTGAATTTGATTTTTATATAGTTCCCTTACAGGGTGACTTTTTACATGATAGGAGAAACCCCTATCATGTAAAAAGCGAATCAAGTATTTACTTAGGTGAGGGAAACTGCTGTTCACCATTAGTTTTTTGGCACTGGCTGTTGCACACCTGCCCGCAGGAAGTACAGCCTGAACCCCTGGTAGCCCTGGACGAGTTGACGTACCAAGATTCTTACAGCCAGTATGCCTATTCCCAGCAAAATTACTGTTTCTATCTTCAAGGTTTTCTTAACCAAGCCCCAAAAGCCGGCCTCCCTGAAAGACCA
>DIEU01000007.1 GCA_002418775.1 Firmicutes bacterium UBA5766 | reverse complement strand
GGGTAAGACCCCTGGTAGACTACCAGGTAGATAGGCCAGAAGTGTAAGCCGGGCAACCGGTTAAGCGGACTGGTACTAATAGGTCGAGGACTTGACCTTAAAATGGTTATCTTCAGTAAAGGTAAAAAGCAAACTTAGGCTGTGAAATTTTGAGAGAATCCAACAGAATAAATTTTCCGGTGACAATAGCGGAGGGGAAACACCCGTTCCCATCCCGAACACGGCAGTTAAGCCCTCCAGCGCCGATGATACTTGGGCTTTGGGCCCTGGGAAAGTAGGACGTTGCCGGATATAATTTTAGTCCTGCGAATTCGCGGGACTTTTTAATATTGCCGGAGATGTTTATTGATGTCCAACCAAAAACAGAACCTGGGGCGTCGGGGAGAAGATGAAGCGGCTTCCTACTTGAAAAAGCAGGGGTACATTTTGCTGCAGCGTAATTACAGATGCCCTCTTGGCGAGATAGATATAATTGCCAAAGACGGTAAAACACTGGTTTTTGCAGAAGTTCGCGCCCGCAGTTCCGGCAGGTTTGGAATGCCTCAGGAGAGTGTCAACCGGAACAAAATGCTGAAAATACATAAAGTTGCCCAGTATTATCTCAAGACTGTGCAGAAAGAAGAGGAGCCGGTGCGGTTTGACGTGCTGGCTTTAATGTTTGATGTAGAGAATCAGCTTAAGCAGTTAGACCATATAAAAGGCGCCTTTTAGAAGATTCAACTAGAGATGTTTATCCATATATTCTTTCATTTCAAGAACATTATTAAATTTCAAGGATGTTGCAATCACTTTTGCAGTTCCTGTAGCGACAGGGTCTTTCCCTTTATGATAGTCAAATTTACACGTGCGCCAAATCCCGTTTCTGCCAATACCGAAGTATATGTTTGAACCTTTGGCTGGTTTCATGTTGAAATGAGCGAGGAGTCTTTTGATATCACCCTGGCAAAAACGTATAGGCATCAGCAACCAATCGCTTTCTTAATTTTCTCTCTGTCCCCATTACATCTTAGAAGCTTTAACAAATACAGTCGTTTTATTTCAGACTCTGCTTTAGCAAACAAGTCTAACTTTTCAATATATATAGTAAGAAATTGAAGTATACTATCAATTAAATTTCCCACTGCTGCCTCAACTGTCTTACCTTCACCGTAAAGATCAATTTCATTTAATGAAACAGTATATATTCTTAACTCATCATCCAAGTCAACTGTGGGGTTAAAAGATAGTTTATTCAAAAGCAGATCGAGATAAGAAGTTTTAATATGAGACACTTTTTCTTCTTCATCATTTGCGTTATATGTTATTACTTCAATTCCTTTTAGGGCAATATTATTAAGTTCAGAATAGCGTTTCTTTGTGTCTCTAATATTATATTGAGGAATAGCTATAGACATTTTTTGTCCCCCCGTTCTAGACTCCATAAGAGTTCCTTGCTTTCTTATTATATAATTTATAGTTACTGTAGTCAACGTAATTATCGTGGTCACAGTGAGCCTCAATACTCAACCAAAAAGAAAATGTTTTCCGGGTGTGGAAAACCAGTCGGAAGAAATACAAAGTGAGCCTGCTCCGATGCAAAGAATGGCTACGACAAAAAACTCATTAAAGCAAACTGGAGAGTTGTTCGGGGGCATAACTGAATCAAGGGTGAGTAGGATTTTGGAAAAAAGCCAGAGCAAGCAAGAACAGTCCCTACTTGCGCCCGAAAATTAACTGCCTTCGCTCGAATATTGCTAAACGGGCAGACAATGCCTGATCGTTTGCCTCCCGGCAATGGCAGGGATTCGAGGGCAGCGCCCCCGATTATCCAAAGAGGGAATAATCTTAAACTAAAATTCCTACAAGAAGTTGACACCGTCGTTTCTACAAATTCACCTTGCCTCTTCCTCCCGGCTGGTGATAAAATGTGGTTGATTTGATGACAACTCAATAAAGTTAAGTGATGAAGAAACATTAAATCTTTTGAGAGAGATTGAAGTAGATGAGTCCTTGCCGAGATCCGCGATGGATAAAATTGAAAATATTTACAATTTCAAAACACCACTCAATCTTGTTATATCTGACCACAAACCTGAACGATTATTTGTTAGGGAATTAATAAAACAGGAAAATGCAAGAGTAATTGATAGTTGGTTAAAATCCACTGACCAGGATTTTTACCCGATTGAGTATTCTTGGAGGAAGGGCGAGCATCCGAAGAGAGGGCGATTTAATCCTGATTTTTTCATCAAGATAAAGGATAATATTTTAGTAGTAGAAATAAAAGGAGATGAGGAGACCAGAGAGCCTTCAGATGAGAATAAGGCAAAATATAAGGCTGCAAAAAAGCATTTTGAGACTTTGAATGAGCAGCAAGACAAGTATAAATATTACTTCAGCTTTCTAACACCGGAAGATTATGATTATTATTTTGATCATTTAAGGAGTGGGAACCATAGCTTCAGTTCAAAATTAGATGCAGAGTTGGATAAAAATGGAGGGAAATGACGTTTTAAAAACGTTAAAAGGGATGCCCCATCAAGTTATAATTGAGCTAACAGCGTGTTTGTCGTGAAGCTGTCATGGGGGAGCATCTTTAAAGGGTAAGGAGAAGGATCTCCTGAGCTAATCAAATCGTCCGTTCCTGCACATTTGCACATTCTGGAAAAGTTTTTGTTAATCTTTGATTAAGTTGCTACTAACCTCCTTAATTCTACCGGCGCCTGACATTTTTCGCCATCCGGCCGTTGTCTTATTTTAAATGGTCTTTTGGTCCCTTTTTTGCCCGGGACTTTTGTCCCGGCAGGGAAAACTATACCGGCTAGCGCGCGGGCGGCCCCCTCAAAAAGTATACAATATACTTCTCTGCTTGCTCTTGATGGGCTTTTTGTCCCTGTGGTATATTGATTTTCGTAGTTTAAAGGAGAACTTCCCGCGAACATTACGAGACATTTTCGAGGGAATTTCCAAATGAATCTAACTAAGTTTCTGATTCCCTGCTTCTACTTCTACTTTCAATCTAGCTTTTAAACGGGGTGAGAGTTAATGATTGCTAATTCCAGGCAAATTTACCACAACCTTTCGACGGCGCAACTGGTCGAGACGGCCCTGGCCCGGGGAGAAGGAATTTTAGCCAGCAACGGAGCCCTGGTGGTGACTAACGGGAAGTACACCGGCCGCTCCCCCAACGATAAATTTATTGTGGACCAGCCTTGCGTCCACGATCTAATTAACTGGGGACCAGCCAATCAACCCATGCCGCCCGGGCAGTTCCGGAACCTGTACGGACGACTGCTGGCCTACTTGCAAAAGAAAGAACTTTTCGTGTTTGACGGTTTTGTGGGCGCTCACCCGGCTTACCGGTTGCCGATCCGGATCATTAACGAACTGGCTTGGCAAAATCTCTTTGTCCGCCAGCTTTTCCTCCGGCCTGCGCCGGAGGAGCAAAAGAGCAGCCGGCCCCAGTTCACCGTAATCTGCGCTCCCGGCTTTAACGCCGACCCTGAACTGGACGGCACTCGCTCGGAGGCTTTCATCGTTTTAAACCTGGAAGAAAATCTGGTTCTGATCGGGGGAACCAGCTACGCCGGGGAGATCAAAAAGTCTGTTTTTACCGCCTTGAATTTTTTCTTTCCGCAACGCGGCGTTTTCCCCATGCACTGCTCGGCCAACCTGGGGCCAAAGGGGGATGTAGCTCTCTTCTTCGGCCTGTCCGGAACGGGCAAGACCTCCTTGTCCGCCGATCCGCAGCGCCGGCTGGTGGGGGACGACGAACACGGCTGGTCCGAAGAAGGAATCTTCAACTTTGAAGGTGGCTGCTACGCGAAATGCATTTGCCTTTCGGCGGAAAACGAGCCCCAGATCTGGAGCGCCATTCGTTTCGGCGCCGTTTTAGAAAACGTCATCGTGGACGCCGAAACGCGCGCGGTCGATTATGTATCCGCCGCCATCACGGAAAATACCCGGGCGGCCTTTCCCGTGGAATACATCCCGGAAGCGGTCATCCCGGGCGTCGGCGGGCACCCGCAAACGGTTATTTTCCTGACTGCCGACGCTTTCGGGGTCCTGCCCCCCGTAGCCAAGCTAACCAGGGAACAGGCCATGTATCATTTCCTTTCCGGTTACACTAGCAAGCTGGCCGGTACCGAGCAGGGGGTCACCGCGCCGCAGGCGACCTTCTCCGCCTGTTTCGGGGCGCCTTTTCTGCCCCTTCCGCCGGCCGTCTACGCCGGTTTGCTCGGCGAAAAGATCGCCCGGCACAGACCCAACGTTTACCTGGTAAATACGGGCTGGACCGGGGGGCCATACGGGACGGGGCGGCGCATCGACCTTAGGCTGACCCGGGCGATGGTGGCGGCGGCGCTCGGCGGGCAGTTGGAGGAAATAGAGGCGGAGCCGGACCCCGTCTTTCGGGCGCTGGTCCCCCGGCGTTGCCCGGGCGTGCCGGGGGAAATGCTCAGGCCGCGTAACACCTGGGCGGATGCCGGGGCCTACTACGAAGCGGCCCAAAAACTGGCCGGGCGCTTTGCTGAAAACTTCCGGAAGTTTTCGGGAATTGCCCCGGAAATCAGCTCCGGCGGACCTGTCTGCGCTTAGGACAAAGACCCGAGGGGCTGGCGCTTTGCCGGTCCCTTACCTTTCGCTTAATACTCCGCGAGAAACCTTTTTATTTCCTGAATGTGCCGCTCTTTCATGATGATGGTGTAGTGATTGGTATAAAAACCAGGTTTACCGGCAGGAAAGATCCTGACGGCGGGATGAAGGACAGGGTTTTGCGTTCTCCCGGAAGAAGCACATCAATCAGGGCGCCGTTTATTGAGGGTTTTAGCATACCGGCGCTCGGCAGGTAAACCAATTGATTGTCCCATTTGCCTGCTCCTTCAAAGACACCTCCCCGGGCAACAAGGATAACTCCGGTCTTATATTTCGCTTCAATGGTAATTTCGTAAAGCACTCCATATTCATTTTCAGTATTGCCAAGATCATCTTTTCCGTCAGCAATGATTAGCCGCGACTTTTCATGTTTGTCCAGTTTTACAGATACGAAACGGGAACCCACCGGAAATATGCCGCGGGAATGTTCTTCATCCTCCGGAAGCAATACCGTCAATTCATAATCTGATAAGAAGTCCGGGCTTTCTGCGGCCACAACCGAAAACAGAATAGTATGGTTTGTTTTAATGTCAAATAAACCGTCTATACATTGGCCGGCGTGTATTGGAGCGCTGGTGTAAAAAATCTTTCTTTCTCCGGGTTGTATGGTTACAGGGGGCAAGGATCCTGAAGCAAAGTAACGGTAAACGGCCGTCCTTCCTGTATACATGGCTTCGCCTGGTCCGCCGGTTCCCTGTTTACCGATAATTATCTGTTCGGGCTCGGAGCCGTTATTCGTGGCAACCAGATAAACATATTTATTTGCAGTGGTTCCATTTAGGTGATGGTAACAAATACGGGCTGGTCCCAAAATATTTTCCGTAAATAATATCCCGTCTCCGGTAATTATTTCCGGGCTGTTGCTTAAAAAAACTTTTTCACTGCCCTCCTCTGTATTAACCGGATTAACAACCTGCAGGCCAAGAACCGGAATTTGGGCCATATCCAACAATTCCCCGGGAACGGGATATGTAAAATTATAAGTTAATTCGTCCATGAGCACTTGATTAGTTATGGTAATAATTGCATGAAAGGGTTCGCTCCAGGCTTTATGGCTGTCCTGGACCCGCAGAGTAACTCTATTTACGCCCGGCATGAAAAAGGCGCGTTTTTTTCCTGTCCACTCCCAGGCTATTATTTTGTCGCCATCAGGGTCGTAGCTTGAATCGATATATTCTACTGTCTCTCCCTGGTCGAATACGGTTTTAGCGAAGCTAAAACTTGCTACCGGCGGCTGATTGGGCGGTGGCGGCGGTGGCGTAAGTGTTAGGGAAAGTACTATGTGAATTTCTTTGGTCTGGGGCAGATAGGACACGTGTGCTCCTAAGGCCTCGCTTATAAAACGCAAAGGGACTAAAGAGGAATTCTCGATTATTACAGGAGGGGAAACAAGGGGTTGGGGATTGCCATTTATCACCGCTTCATTTTTCCCCGCCTCAAGCTGGATTTCTTTGCCGGGGGCAATGATAAATATTTTTTTGGTATCCTGTTCCCACATAACTTCTGCTTTTAAGCCTTCAGCTATAAACCGCAGGGGTACCAGTGTAATTTCATTTTGAATTACCGGCGCTGCCGTGAGCTGGAAAGTTTTCCCGGCTATCAAAGCCTGTCCTTCTCCAATTTTTAAGATGATTTCCGGGGAAGAATCGGCTCCGGCCAGGGCGCTGCGCTGCCAAATTGTTATACAGAGCAAAAGAATAAGAAAGAAATATATGTGTTTCTGATTCACTGACCTTACTTCACTCCAATTACTTTTCTACACTATTCCAGCAATTGCTGGTATGTTTTCACTATTATATCAAGAACTATCTGATTATGGAATGTAAAGGATAAATAATTTTAATGATATTTTTTACTTGCTATAATCTATGTTAAGTGGTTATAATATATATAGTTAAAGATAGTTAAAGTCTAATTAAGGACAGTTTGCGCTTTGCGGGGTGGTGAATTATAGTGCCAAGTATTTCAGAAACTATTGAAGAACATCTAAAGAGTTTATTGGCCCAGAGTCATGGCGGCGCAATTGAGATCCAGCGCAATGAAATGGCAGTTTTTTTCAACTGTGTCCCGGCCCAGATTAATTATGTTTTAACCACCCGTTTTACTGTTGATCATGGTTTTATTGTAGAAAGTAAAAGGGGTGGGGGTGGTTATGTCCGCATATTAAAACTGCCTCTGGGAAAAGAAATTGAAACTATTTCCTATCTGTATGGTTTAATCGGAGAAAGAATGTCCGGCAGAAGAGCGGTGGGTATAATTCAATACCTTCTCGGAGAGGGGCTGATTACTGAAAGAGAAGCCAGACTAATGATTGCGGCTGTAAGCAGGAACGCTCTCAAAGCAAATTTGCCGGGCCGCGATCAGCTTACGGCGTCTGTATTAAAAGCTATGATTCTTGCTGTCCTGCGGGACAGCAAATAAAAAATATTTTTAAAAGGAGTATCTAAAAATTATGGAATGCGAACGTTGTCACCAGCGTCCCGCTACAGTTCATATAACGGAAATTATCAATAATACTAAAAAAACAATCCGTTTATGTGAAAACTGCGCGCGTAAAATGCAGGCGGAAAGCTTTGGTCAAATGCCGCAGATGAACCTGCACAGCTTTCTTTCCAGTCTTTTAAACAACGAGTTTTTCGGAGCGTCGGCATCTCAGGCGCAGGAAGATATCTCCGGGCAGACAAAGTGCTCGTCCTGTGGGATTACGGAATCAATGTTTATCAAACAGGGACTGCTTGGCTGCGGCGACTGTTACAGCAGTTTCAGCGGACGACTTGAACCCGTGCTTAGAAGAATACATGGCGCCGCCCGTCATACCGGCAAGGTTCCCGAGCGCTCCGGGGGGAAAGTAAGGATTATAAATAAAATTGACAATTTAAAAACCAGGCTTAAGGAAGCGATCAGCCGGGAAGAATTTGAGCAGGCAGCCCTGCTGAGGGATGAAATCAGGGGACTGGAAAACGACTTAAAAAAGGAGTAGGATTTATGTCCATAAAACATAGTTTAAAAGACTCCCACAGTCCCTGGATGGACGGGCAGGGGCAGGAATCAGATATAATAATCAGCAGCCGCATCCGAATTGCCAGGAATCTGGCCAAACTGCCTTTTCCTCATTTGTTGTCTTTTGAACAGGCTGATCAGGTCATCTCTTCAGTTGGAGATGCCATCAGGAAAAATATACCGCCTGGTAAAACGGGTGATTTTGAATTAATCAGGATGACGGATTTGCCGTCAGTGGAAAGGCAGGTATTAGTTGAAAAGCATCTGATCAGCCCTGATCTGCTTGACGATTTTCAAAAAAAGGCTGTTGCTGTCAGGAAAGATGAAATTCTAAGCGTGATGATTAATGAAGAAGACCATTTAAGGCTGCAGTGCCTTATGGCCGGACTTAACCTGAATGAAGCGTGGAATTTGATTAACCTGCTTGATAACGAATTGGAAGCAGTCCTGGATTACAGTTTTGACGAACACCTGGGTTATCTGACCGCCTGTCCGACCAATGTGGGTACGGGTATACGGGCTTCAGTCATGCTGCACCTTCCCGGGCTGGTGAAGATCAATCAAATTAAAAGTGTTTTATTTACGATTAATAAACTTGGTTTGGCGGTTCGCGGCCTGTATGGGGAAGGCACAGAGGCTTCAGGCAACCTTTTTCAGTTTTCAAATCAAATAACACTTGGTCAGACGGAAGAAGATATTATAACAAACCTCATTTCTGTCGCCAGGCAGCTGCTCAATCAGGAAAGAGCGGCCAGGGAGGCTTTGTTCAAACAGCGTCGCGAACAGATGGAGGACCGCTCCGGAAGGGCTTACGGATTGCTGAAACATGCCAATCTGATGTCTTCTGACGAAGTAATGCAGTTATTATCCGACTTCAGGCTGGGTATTGATTTTGGCTTTATTAAGGACATCCCGGCCAATTTGGTCAGTGAGCTTATTGTATTGACTAAACCGGCCTTTCTAATTAAAAAAGCCGGCAGGGATCTGACTCCTTTTGAGTGTGATTTATACCGCATGAAAATGATCAGGGAAAAGCTTGCTGAAGTAGAGCAGGCATAAGAATATTGGGGGGATTTAAAATGTTTGCCCGTTTTACACAACGTGCTCAAAAAGTATTATATTTGGCGCAGGAAGAAGCTAAAAGGCTTAATTATCCTTTTGTCGGCACTGAACACTTGCTCTTGGGATTAATCGGGGAGGGTGAAGGTGTCGCCGCCCGTACTCTGGCCTCTTTAGGAATTGAGGCGGACAGGGTAAGAACAATGGTTGAGGGAATGGTTGAAAAAGTCGTTCAGGGTCCTGCTTCAAACGAGATGACGCTGACGCCCCGGGCCAAACGGGTATTGGAACTGGCGGTAGATGAAGCCCGCAGGATGGGGCATAATTATGTGGGAACCGAACACCTTCTCCTGGGACTGATCCGTGAAGGTGAAGGCGTTGCCGCGCAAGTGCTTAATTCTTTGGGGGCCGACCAGGAAAAAGTCAGGCAAAGCATCTTTCAGATGTTGGGGAGCAGCCCTGCGCAGGGGCAGCCGCAAACGAGAAAAGGAGGGTCTTCAAACACCCCCACCCTTGACCGTTACAGCAGGGATTTGACCGTTCTTGCTCAGGAAGATAAGCTTGATCCCGTAGTGGGTCGCGAAAAGGAGATTGAACGGGTAATTCAAATTTTAAGCAGGCGTACAAAGAATAACCCTGTGTTGATCGGCGAGCCCGGGGTGGGCAAAACCGCTATAGCCGAGGGTTTGGCGCAGCGTATAGTTAGCGGCAATGTCCAGGAGATCCTGCTGAACAAACGTGTAGTAACCTTGGACCTGCCCTCTATGGTTGCCGGCACGAAATACCGCGGTGAATTTGAAGAACGCATTAAAAAAGCTGTTGAAGAAATAATCAAGGCCGGCAATATTATCGTTTTTATCGACGAACTGCACACGCTTATCGGGGCCGGAGCGGCGGAAGGCGCAATAGACGCCGCTAACATTTTAAAACCCGCGCTGGCCAGGGGTGAGCTGCAGTGTATTGGCGCAACCACCCTTGACGAATACCGGAAACATATCGAAAGAGATCCTGCTTTGGAGCGCAGGTTCCAGCAGATAAAAGTAAGCGAGCCGACTGTTGATGAGACAATAGAAATTTTGAAGGGATTAAGGGATAAATACGAGGCCCATCACCGGGTGCGTATTACAGATGACGCCCTGAACGCAGCGGCGCGTCTGTCTGACCGGTACATTACCGATCGTTTTCTGCCTGACAAGGCTATCGACCTTATTGACGAAGCCAGCTCAAGGGTAAGACTTCAGGCTTTTACCGCTCCTCCGGGAATCAAGGAGATGGAAAAACATCTTGAAGAAACGAGCAAAGAAAAAGAAGCGGCTATAAATAACCAGGAGTATGAAAAAGCTGCCCAGCTCCGGGATCAGGAACAGCAGACTAAAAAGGATTTAGAGGCCATGAAGGAGGCCTGGAAGACACAAAAACGCGGCGAGGAACTGGTAGTCGGAGAAGAAGATATTTCTCAAATTGTGAGCAGTTGGACGGGGGTTCCGGTAAAAAAACTTGCCCAGGAAGAATCGGAAAGGCTGCTTCACCTGGAGGAATTGATTCATAAAAGGGTTATCGGCCAGGAGGAAGCGGTCCAGGCGGTTTCCAGGGCTATCCGCCGGGCTAGGGCTGGCTTAAAAGATCCAAAACGGCCAATTGGCTCATTCATCTTCCTTGGGCCTACAGGTGTTGGCAAGACTGAACTTGCCAGGGCTTTGGCGGAGGCGCTTTTTGGTGACGAAGATCTCCTTGTCCGCCTGGATATGAGCGAATATATGGAAAGGTTTGCCGTATCAAGGCTGATTGGAGCGCCCCCCGGTTACGTGGGGTATGACGAAGGCGGTCAGCTTACTGAATCTGTGCGGCGAAAACCATATTCGGTTTTACTGCTTGATGAAATTGAAAAAGCCCATCCGGACGTTTTTAATATTCTTCTGCAGGTGCTTGAGGACGGCCGCTTGACTGATTCCAAAGGGCGTGTCGTCGACTTCAGAAATACGGTCATTATTATGACTTCAAATGTCGGTGTACAGACGCTCCGCCGCGAGGGGACGCTTGGTTTTCATACTGCGGATGACCAGCAGGCCGGTTATGAAAGAATGAAAGGTAAAATTACAGATGAGCTAAAACGGACCTTCCGGCCTGAATTTTTAAACAGAGTCGATGAGCTTATCGTGTTTCATTTCCTCAGCTCTGAACACATTAAAGAGATTGTCGGCCTGATGATTGAAGATGTTGCCAAACGCATGAAGGAAAACGAGGTTGAAATCAGTGTCACCAAAGCCGCTAAAGACTGGCTGGCCAGGGAAGGCTTTGATGAGGCATACGGCGCAAGGCCGCTGCGGAGGGCCATCCAGCGTCAGGTTGAGGACAGTCTGTCTGAAGAGCTGCTGCGCGGTACATTTTCACGCGGCGATAAAGTAGTCATTGATGTAAAGGATGAACGGATAGTGGTTTTACCATTAAGGTAACTGATGGTTAAAAAAATTATTAATTTGCATCAATGGCTGCAATAAGTTATGGATGAATTCGCAGAGTTAAGTTAAAATAAAATAAAATGTTTTAAACTGGGGAGCCTGTAATGGCCGTTAAAACTACTTTTTATTGCCAGGAGTGCGGATACCAGTCACGCAGGTGGCTGGGCCGCTGTCCTGGCTGCAGTTCCTGGAATACTTTTTTAGAGGAACCGGGTCCGGCGGCAGCCAATCCGGCTGTTTTGCCGGGCGCTTTGCCGGTGATTATATCCGAAATTCAGACGGAAGCGGAAGAAAGGTTTTCATCCGGCATAGAAGAGCTTGACAGGGTATTAGGAGGTGGAATCGTCAATGCTTCGGTTGTTTTACTTGGTGGGGATCCGGGCATCGGCAAATCCACTTTGCTTCTTCAGGCTGCCGAACGGGTAAGCAACAGCGGACGGCGAGTGCTTTATGCCTCGGGTGAAGAATCGGTCCAGCAGATACAGATGCGTGCGCGGCGGCTGAAGGAGACCGGATGTGAACTGTACCTGGTTTTTGAAACAGACTTAAACAGGCTTGAACAGCACATCATCGACCTGGCGCCCGCCCTGGTGGTGGTTGATTCAATTCAAACCGTCTTTAAAAGTGAAATCAGCTCGGCGCCAGGGAGCGTCGGCCAGGTGCGCGAGTGTACGATGCAGTTGATGAGGCTTGCCAAAGATAAGGGTATAAGTATTTTTATAGTCGGTCATGTAACAAAAGAAGGTGTTCTCGCAGGCCCGAGGCTCCTGGAGCACATAGTTGACACTGTGCTTTACTTTGAAGGGGAACGGCACCAGTTCTACCGTATCTTAAGGGCATGTAAAAACAGGTTTGGTTCGACAAATGAAATTGGTGTTTTTGAAATGTGCGGGGACGGTTTAGCTGAGGTCAATAACCCGTCGGCTTTTTTTATGATGAACTACCACAAAGCCCCCCTGCCGGGAACAGTCGTTGTCCCGGTGCTGGAAGGAACAAGGCCGCTGCTTGTTGAGATTCAGGCTCTTGTCTCGCCGGCTGCTTTTGGAGCGCCGCGCAGGATGACAGCAGGAGTTGATTACAACCGGGTGGTTTTACTGGCGGCGGTTCTCGAAAAAAGGGCGGGGCTGCCATTAGCCGGATATGATATTTATGTGAAAGCAGTCGGCGGGGTACATCTTGATGAGCCTGCCGTGGATTTGGGTATTGCTCTGGCGATAGCTTCCAGTTATCGTGATCGGGCGGTTGACCCTTCTTTGGTAACTATTGGAGAGGTGGCGTTAACAGGTGAAATAAGGCCTGTCAGCGGGATTTCCAAAAGGATTAATGAAGCGGTGAAATTGGGCTTCACAAAGTGTCTGGCGCCATTAAACAACGCGTCTTTAATAAACGAGCCGGGTATGCTTATACTAGGTATTGAAACCATGTCTGAAGCTATGGAAACGGCCTTGGGGGTGTAGTTTAGATGAGAGAAGACAGGTCCGAAGAAAAACTTTTAAAGATGCTGAGAACTGTAGCGCCGGGAACACCTTTAAGGGAAGGTCTGGATAATATTTTAAAAGCCAATACAGGAGGCCTGATCATTCTGGGTGACGGCCAGGAGATTATGGATATTTCAGAGGGCGGTTTTGCAGTTAATGCTGACTTTAGCCCCGCGAGCCTGTACGAACTGGCAAAAATGGACGGGGCTATAATCTTAAGCTCGGACGCCAAGAGAATTCTGGCGGCAAATACGCAGCTCATTCCAAATTTAAGCATTCCGTCCACTGAAACCGGAATCAGGCACCGGACAGCCGAACGTGTTGCCAGGCAAACAAGCGCTATGGTTATCTCCATATCACAGCGGCGTAACGTAGTTACCATTTATAAAGGGAATCTGAAATACGTTTTACGCGATCTGGGTGTAATTCTTACCAAGGCGAACCAGGCTCTTCAAACACTTGAAAAATACCGTATTGTGCTTGATAAGATTGTCAATGAACTGGGCATCCTGGAGTTTGAAGATTCTGTGGCGCTTATTGATGTGGCAAAGTATATTCAGCGTGTTGACATGGTACTGCGTGTAGTAAGTGAAATTGAAAAGTATGTCAGCGAACTTGGCGCCGAAGGCCGTCTGATTACCATGCAAATGGAAGAACTGGTCAGCAATGTCGAGCCGGAAAGCCTGCTGATCATTCAGGACTACGCCGCTGCCGTAGGGGAAAAAACGCCCGCTCAAATTATGGATATAATTAACAGCTGGCCGGCGGAGGACCTGCTGGATTTTTCACTAATTGCACGCACACTTGGGTATCCTGGAAACGTGGGCGTTCTGGACCAAATGGTTTCCCCGCGCGGATACCGTATTTTAGGCAAAATTCCCCGTCTGCCCTTGCCGGTTATAGAAAACTTGATCAGGGAATTCGGGGTATTGAAAAATATCCTCAATGCTACTATTCAGGAATTGGATGAAGTGGAAGGCATAGGCGAAGCTCGCGCCCGTTCAATAAAGGAAGGCCTTGCCCGTTACCGCAAACAGCTTTTCCAGGAAAGGCATTTTTGATTTAAGCCAGGTTAAAAATACCGAGGATTTTAAGCTGCTTCTGCTCCTTAACTAAAACATCGTGCAGATCCAGTTCAAGAAGTTCACATAATGCAGCCAAATAAAAAAGGGACCGCCCAACAGCTGTTTCAACTGTTTCCTTGCAGTCCTCACACATTTCTCCTATAAGATGGGATTCCAGAATATTTTTTAAATCAGCCAGCAGAATGTCCGAGGGGATTTCTTTTTTGCCGGCCTGAATCTTAAGGCAACCGCAGCCGGTTACCGCTTTTGTGACAGCCCTGGTGAGTCTTGCGTTTGCTTCCTGAATCTGGGAAAGGACGTCAAGAACACTTCTATTGCAGATTAGCACCTCTGAAACCGTATTCTGAAATTCGCTGTAAATTAAGTTTTTTACCATAACGGTTTCGCTCCTTGCTGTTTTTTTAAGTATAGCTTGAATCGAAAGTTCTGTCAAATGTTTAAATATTTTAAATTTAAGATCAGGAACAATCCTGCAGATGGATGCGTAAGCCTTTGTTTTATTTGACAAAGGCTACAATGTATGTTATTATTTTTATAAAAATAAAGTTAAAATTTCCCCCAAATAACGAGGTGTTCTCCCAAAAAGGAGGTTGGCTGTTGTTTAAGATTGGTGATAAGGTTGTCTATCCAATGCACGGCGCGGGGGTTATTGAGGCTATTGAGGAAAAAGAAGTTCTGGGAGAGAGAAACAAATATTACATTCTTCGCCTCCCCGTAGGCGATATGAAGGTAATGGTGCCGATTATGACTTCGCGGGAAGCAGGTCTGCGGGAGGTTGTCGGCAAGGATGAAATAAAGAAGGTTTTCTGGATTTTAAAAGGAACCTCTACAGCAATGTCGGCAAACTGGAACAGGCGTTACCGCGCTAACCTTGAAAAAATTAAGAGCGGTGATATTTTTGAGGTGGCTGAAGTTGTTCGTAATTTAATACGGCGGGAAAAAGAAAAAGCCCTTTCTTCCGGAGAAAAAAAGATGCTGGAAAATGCACGCCAGATTTTAATAAGTGAACTGGCCCTGGCAATTGAGCTTGAAGAAGAAAAAACCAAGTTTTTAATTGACAGCGCATTAGCCTAAAATAGTGGTTAAAGATGCGCCGGGCAACCGGCGTATCTTTTGTTTTCCAGACAAATTTTCCAGACAAATTTCGCCAATTTTTGTATTGGACGTTGAACTGTAAAAAGGCTTATAATTAGGGGATAAATTATTTGAAGGGAAAAGGAGGTGAAAGAGATGATTCTAAGAAGGACACTTTTTTTTCTTATCGGCGCGTTATTTGCTTTAGCAGGTCTTTATGCTTCATCGAGGATATTGTTGTTGGGTTTAATTCATTTTCACACTGACGTACAGCTTCGCTTTTGGGTTCTTGCACTGGGAGCATTGACTGGGTTGGTAGTGGGGTTGATTCTGGCGCCATGGATTATGCGCGGTTCTAAGGGGATGGCAATTTTTATAGAGCAGAATCTGCAAAAAACACCGCTTCAGGATCTTATTGCAGGCGCAGTTGGTTTGATTATCGGACTTATAATTTGTAATTTAATCCGTTCAATTCTAATAGTAATGGGAATCATGGGTATAATTGCCTGGATTTTAATTACTATTTTCGTCTGTTACCTTGGAATTAGTGTTGCAGTAAAAAGAAGAGAAGAACTAATGGGCATATTTAACAATCTGCCGCGTTTGGGGAAGGAAAAAGGTGTCAGGAGCGAGAAAAAGTCCGGGATTCATAAACTCCTTGACACAAGCGTAATTATCGACGGGCGCATCGCGGATCTTTGCGAGAGCGGTTTTCTGGAGGGGACATTGCTGGTTCCCGCTTTCGTACTTGAGGAATTAAGGCACATTGCCGATTCTGAAGATGTGCTCAAGCGTAACCGCGGCAGGCGCGGATTGGATGTTTTAAATTCGATCAGAAAAAATTCCAAGGTAAGAGTACAAATCTATGATAATAAAAGGAATTTGGAAAGCACGGGTGATGTGGATACAAGGCTGGTCAAGCTTGCCCAGCATATCGGAGCCAAAATCGTTACCAACGATTATAATCTGAATAAGGTTGCCGAGCTTCATGGTGTTGAGGTTTTAAACATAAATGAACTGGCCAATGCCATTAAGTCAGTTGTATTGCCGGGAGAAGAAATGCATGTTCAGGTAATCAAGGATGGCAAAGAGTCTGGCCAGGGCGTTGCCTATCTGGATGACGGCACTATGATTGTAATTGACGGGGGCAAAAGGTACGTCGGGCAAACCGCCCATGTTTTGGTCACCAGTGTTTTACAAACAGCCGCGGGACGGATGATTTTTGCAAAGTTGCGTCAAGAGGAAAGCAATACCACGGCCAGGTACGATGAGGTGAATGTTCTTGGATAATGTTCTGGCTGTGGTGGCGGCTGCTGGCCAAAGCAGGAGGATGGGCGAAAATGTTAACAAAATGCTTTTACCCGCGGCCGGACGTCCTGTTCTGTCTTATTCCCTGGCGGCGCTGCAGGAAGCGCCCTTTGTAAAAGGGTTTGTCCTGGTTGCAGGTGAAAGGGAATTAGGCGCATACTTTACGCTTACGGAGCAATGGGGCTGCACAAAAATGATCAGCCTGGTAAAGGGAGGTAAAACACGGCAGGATTCAGTCTGGGAAGGATTGAACGCCCTGCCTGCAGATACCCGGGTGGTAATTGTTCATGACGGCGCCCGCCCCCTTGTTACGGTTAATCAACTCGATCAGGTTGTCTCGGGGGCTCTGCGTTGGAATGCCGCAGCGCTGGCCGTTCCTGTAAAAGACACTGTCAAGGAGAGCGGTAGGGGAAATTTCATTGCCCGGACCTTAAATAGAGAATCTTTATGGCTTGCTCAAACACCGCAAGCCTTTTCTTATTCCCTTTTGATGGATGCCCACCGCCTGGCCCGCCGGGACCAGAGGACTGCCACCGATGACGCCGGCTTAGTGGAAGCGATGGGCATCCCGGTAAAGATTATCGAGGGCTCGTATAGAAATATTAAAGTTACCACTCCCGAGGATTTATCGATGATCGAATTTTTCCTGCAGCAACGGGATAGTTTGGGGGAATACGGATGTCATTGAGGGTGGGCTTTGGCTATGATGTACACAGATTGGTAACAGGGCGTCCCCTGATCCTGGGAGGGGTAACAATACCTTTTGAAAAAGGACTGGATGGTCATTCAGACGCTGATGTGCTTGTGCATGCGGTAATGGATGCGCTTTTAGGAGCCGCCGGCGAAGGAGACATAGGAAGGCGCTTTCCCAGTACCGATCCCGTTTACAAGGGTATTTCAAGTCTTTTATTGCTGAATAAGGTTGGGCTGATCCTGGCCAGGGAAGGGTATTCAGTGGGTAACATTGATGCTGTTATAGCAGCAGAAAAACCAACTCTGGCCGGTTACCTTCCCTTAATGAAAAAGGAAATTGCCGGCGCCCTGGCAATCAGCAGTAAAAAAGTCAATGTAAAGGCGACCACAACAGAAGGGCTTGGTTTTACTGGGACTGGAGAAGGGATGGCTGCCTGGGCTGTAACGTTTCTTGAATCGAAAGACAGTTGATCTTTTCGAGCAGAATTGGCAATATCTCTTCAGCGCAACCGCTTAAGTGAATATCTGAAGGCATTTCTTCCTCAGGATTTATTTCTATTATTTTTGCCCCTGCCTTGCTGGCGATGCGTGGTATGCTCGCCGCAGGCTCAACAGCGGCGGAAGTTCCAATAACAATAACAACATTGCAGTTATTTGCTTCCAGGTAAGAACGATAAAGAGCGTCACGCGGTATCGTCTCACCAAAAAGCACAACGTCGGGCTTTAAAACTCCTCCGCAGGCGCACAGCGGAGGAAGCAGATCGATTGCAACTTCCGTGATTGGATAGCGCTCCCCGCATTTTTGGCAGACGAGCCACCTGTTATTGCCATGGAACTCAATAACATTGCTGCTTCCCGCTTCCTGGTGCAGCCCGTCTATGTTTTGAGTGATGATGGTCCGTAAATATCCAAGTCTTTCAAGACTGGCCAGGGCAAAATGGGCGGGGTTGGGCCTGGCCTTATCCATAATATCGCAAAAAATCTTTAATGCGCTCCAAACTTTGGCCGGGTTCCGCTGAAAAGCCTGAATTGTTCCGTATTCTTCAGGATCATAGTTTTCCCATATTCCGCCGCATCCTCTGAAATGGGGTATGCCGCTGGCAACCGAAATTCCAGCTCCTGTAAGAGCGATTGTATTATTTGCCGCCGCTAAAATTTCGGCTGCTGCAGAGTCAATCGGAATCATAATTTTCACTTCCTTAAGATTCCATGTTTTCTTCCTGGCTGGAAAAAGTTTTATAGAATATTCAATATCTTGCCATATTTACTATCTATTATTATAGATTATATTGCGGGAAAAGCAATAGGGATTGTATTATTATTGTATTTTCCCGTGCCCGCTAGTATAATTTTAAAGGTAGCTTTTTAACGTATTTCTGATCAGGGGGTAGAAAATCAATATGGGTAAGCATATCAAAATTATTATTGGGCCATTCCTGACTAAAGCGATTGATGGCCGTGGATGCGGTGAGTGCCAGACGTCCTGTCAGTCTGCCTGCAAGACATCGATTACGGTCAGCAATCAGACATGTCTCAAAAAAAAGAATAAATAGATCTTGTTTTTAGATAATCAAATGATCCATAAGTTTATTTTTGATGGGACAAGACTTGTGCTTGATGTCAACAGCGGAGCCCTGCATTCGGTAAGTGAAGTGGCCTGGGACGTTTTGGACGGGTACATTCCGGGCAAGTGTGAAGAACTCGTCAATAAATACTCTGCCCTGCATCCAAGACAGGAAGTTGAGCAAGCTGTAGAGGAGATTGAACTCCTGGTTGAACAGGGTTTTTTATTTACCGGGGATCCTTTTCATGGTTCCTGGGAACAACCTGACAACCGGATTATAAAAGCCTTGTGCTTGTTTCTTTCCGATAGGTGCAGCCTGCAATGCAGGTATTGCTTTGCAAGACCGGGTGTTTCTTCTATTGGAGGCGCCGGCTTGATGACAGAGGAAATAGGTTCTCAAGCGATAGATTTTCTTCTTAACTCTTCCGGGCCCCGCCGCAGAGTGGAAGTAGATTTTTTCGGCGGCGAGCCTTTGTTGAATTTTCCCGTGCTTGAGCGTCTTGTTTCTTACGGCAGGAAAAGATCTTCAGCGCTCGGCAAGGAAATAAGTTTTACAGTAACCACAAATGCATTGGGGCTTACCAGAGAAATAGGAGACTACCTGTGCGAAAACGAGATCAGCATAATCCTTAGCCTCGACGGGCGCCCGGAAGTCCATGACCGGATGAGGGTATTTCCAAACGGGAAAGGGTCTTATCAATCAGTTTTTAGAAATATTTCGGAGTTTATTAAAGCTCACCCTCAGGCAAATTATTATCTGAGGGGGACTTATACGGCTTATAATTTGGATTTCTCCAGTGATGTAATCCATATGCTTGGGCATGGGTTCAGCAAGGTGTCCGTAGAACCTGTGATAGCCCTTGCTCAGGAGGATTATGCGATTGCGGAGAAAGACCTTCCTGTTATAGCAAAAGAGTACGAGAAACTGACCAGGGAGATAATATTACGGCTGGAAAAAGGGCAAGAAGTAGATTTTTACCACTACAATATTGATATTGACGAAGGAGTTTGCCTGCCCAAACGGCTGGGGGGATGCGGCGCAGGCGTTGAATACCTGTCTGTAACCATTGAGGGAGATCTTTATCCCTGTCACCAGTTTGCCGGCCGGGAGGGTTTTTTAATGGGTGATGTGAATTCCGGGGTGGTCCGGGAGGATTTGCGCCAATTGTTCCGCAATGCCCATATATATAAGAAAGAAGGCTGCGGGTCATGCTGGGCCAGGAACTACTGCAGCGGGGGCTGCCACGCGAACGCGCATTTGTTTAACGGTTCGATTTATAAGCCGGATCAGCTTGCCTGCCGGATAATCAAAAAACGGCTGGAATGCGCGCTTTATTTGAAGGCTTACCGGGCAATGAAAGAGAATAACAATGACGGGATAAATCGCTTAAAAGTTTGAAAAGGTTAAGGAGGACGTATGCCTAAGAACAAAAAAACTAACTATCATGAAAAGCGCAGGAATAAACAAAAAATTGTTTTTATTATTCTTGCTGTGGTTTTGTCAGTCGGTTTAATCGGTTCGTCGATTGTCTGGATAGCCGGGGGATCAAGTCTGGTACAGCCTGTGGAAAAAGAGCAAGAAAATGTAACGCCGCAAGATAATATTAAAAATCTGGAAGCCAGTGTAAAAAGTAATCCAAACGATGCCGGGGCGTTGACTGAGTTGGCCAGGGCTTATGCAAGCGCAGGGCGGTATAAAGACTCCTTTGGCATATATGAGCGGGCTGTTCAGGAAAAACCGGATGACAGCGATTTAGTTCTAGAACTGGCTGCGATAGGTTTTCAGCTAAGTGAGTTTGATAAAACAACCCAGTATCTGGAAGAGGAGATAAAACGTCATCCGGAAAATGCAGAAGCTTATTACTTTCGCGGAATAGTTTTGGCTGAAGGCAAGAAAGATTATCAAAAGGGCATTCAGGATGTTGAAAAATATATTTCGATGGCCAAAGACAGTGATGAGAAATCCAAGGCAATGCAGATGATCGAGGGGTGGAAGGCAAATTTACCGGCCACCGGTTAATTCAACTAAATATCTAATTAATTGTTTTAGTTGATTAGAAAGGTAAAAATGAACATAACCTCTTTTGAGAAACTTCATATGCTTTACGGCAAGTGTTTATCACCATCCGTGTTTGTAAAATTTTTTACTGTTGTTTTAACTGTTATTATTGCTTTGTTAATCAGAGTTCCTTCCGAAATAAGAGTATACGCCCGCAGTTTATTCTGGGAAGCCTGTCGCATTCAAGTCTTACTCAATACATACGACATGCCGTCTTTGGCTGGAGAACATTTTTTAGTCAAGTATAATAAAGGTGATTTTGAAGGCGCCCGGATTGTGCTTAAAACTGCAGAATGCTATTATGATTCCGTGGCCAATAAGTACGGTTTTACAAATGCAAAACCTCTGGTAGTAGTAGTTTATTCTTCCCGTCAGGAGCTGAACAACTTTTTTGGCTGGCCCGCCAGTATAAGCGCGATGGGAGCGTATCACGCCGGGATAATACGCGTGCTGGCCCCCCGGGCGTGGATTTTGCAGAGGGACGAGGCGCAAATGGAAAGTGTCTTCATGAATTCGGGGCCGATGGCGCATGAGTTAACCCACCTTGTTTTAGATAAAGTAACAGAAGGAAATATACCCCGCTGGTTTACTGAAGGAATCGCTCAGTCTGAAGAGTATAAGCTGACCGGTTTCCAGTTTGGCGGAGGCAATTACTCTTTTGATAAAAAAGACCCGTATGATTTTGGAAAGATGGACAAGGACTTTGACAATCTGCCTGATCAGACTCTTGCTTACCGGCAATGCTTTTCCGCGATTCAGTATATGGAAAATAAATATGGACCGGATAGTGTATATCAAATCTTGAAAGTACTGGCAGGCGGTGGTAGTATAAGAAAAGCAATCGGCGATATATTGGGAGTGAATCTTGAAGAATTTCAATCCGGCTGGGAAAACTGGGCGATCTAGGAGTCTTTTAAGGGATAAGAATTAATTCAATATGCGGCGGGAGGCCCTTTAAGTGTGAGTAAGCTTATAGTCAGGGGTGGCGGAGTACTTTCAGGGAGAGTCCGGGTTAGCGGCGCCAAGAATGCTGCGCTGGCTATTTTATGCGCTTCCGTTATGGCTCAAAGTAACGTACTGCTTGAAAACATCCCGAAAATCGAAGATCTCCGGGTTATGACGGAAATGATTAAGAGTATCGGCGCTACTTTAAAATGGACGGAAGACGACTCTTTAACAATATCCATGCCCGGTGAGCATATTGGAATGCCAACTTACGATCTGGCGAAAAAATTAAGGGCTTCGAACCTGCTCATTGGACCTATGCTTGCCCGTTTCGGCCGGGCTGAAATATGCCTGCCGGGTGGTTGTGATATAGGTTTAAGGCCCATGGATCTTCATTTTAAAGGCTTTGCTGCTTTAGGAGCAAAAATGGCCCTTGAAAAAGGAATCATGAAGGCGGAAGCAGGCCATCTCGAAGGAGCCAGAGTTTATTTGGATTTTCCCAGCGTAGGGGCAACCGAAAATTTAATGATGGCAGCCTGCCTTGCTAAAGGACAAACTGTTATTGAAAACTGCGCCAAAGAGCCCGAAATAGTCGACCTGGCCAGTTTTTTGAACTGTCTTGGCGGAAAAGTCAGAGGCGCAGGCACTGATATTATCAAAATTGAGGGAGTAAAATACCTGAACGGGTGTACTCACTACAATGTTATACCCGACCGTATAGAGGCCGGTACTTTTATGATTGCCGCCGCAGCTACGGGCGGTGATATCAAATTGGAAAATATTATTCCGCTTCATGTGGAACCTTTGAGCGCAAAACTGCGCGAGGCCGGATTGGAGGTTGTCGAGGAGGAGGATTCTCTTAGGATCAGGGCAGTTGACGGCCTGCGTTCCCTGGATATTAAAACGATGCCTTATCCCGGTTTTCCAACCGACCTCCAGTCACAGATGATGGCTTTGCTTTCGACTGCGCCCGGAACAAGTGAAATTATTGAAAATATTTTTGAAAACCGTTTTCGCGTCGCTGACGAACTCAGGCGCATGGGAGCAGTCATTAAAGTAAAAGGTAGAATGGCCTTAATTAAAGGTGTTCCCAAATTATACGGCGCGCAGGTCAGAGCCACTGATTTAAGAGCAGGGGCAGCTCTGGTTGTCGCAGGATTGATGGCTGAAGGTGAAACGGAAATAAGCGGCGCAGATTACATTGACAGGGGCTATTACAAATTGGAAGATAAATTATCTTCTCTCGGGGGCTTGGTCTACAGATCTTAATATGCGTTGAACTTTACAGCATATGGGTAAGGAGGTTTTTAAATGTCAGCAATTAAGATCGGCAGCAGGGAAATTGAAGTGGATGACGATGGTTTTATCAAGGACCCGGATTCGTGGGACAAGGATATTGCCGCTGCCCTCGCAGCCACGGAAGGTGTTTCCGAACTCAGTGATGATCACTGGAAAGTAATTAGTTATATAAGAGAATACTATTTAAATTTCCAGGTTGCTCCGATGATTAGAAAGCTTTGTAAAGAAACCGGTTTTAACCTGAAGTATATTTATGAACTGTTTCCGTCAGGGCCGGCAAAAGGCGCCTGTAAAACTGCGGGTTTACCCAAGCCGCTCGGATGTGTATAGATCATAGAATAAAAAGAGGTCCTCCTTTGACCGTAAAGAGGGCCTCTTTGATTACCGGATTTAAAAAGTCAGGATTCCTTCTTTGTTTTTTACCAGCCGCAGGACCTGCTCTTCCTTCCCGTTTGATGTATTGATATAAATCAGGAATGTGTCTTGATCAAGTTCGCCCCGAAATTCATAAGCAAGTACTTCATTGGCCGTTCCCCTGGGGATTAAGGTCAGACGGCCGCTGCTTATTTTTGTGAGATGGGGGCTTAGTTTTTCCCTGGCCTGGGCAAGCGTCAGGACTGGTTTAGGAAGGATCCGTTGATGGTGAGTCATCAGGTAATCCGTTGCCTCGATTCCGAGAATTTGGCCGTTATCCAGGGCTACTGTCACTTTGATTTGATCAGGATAAAGGGTTACCCCGTTTTGTGTTGCGGCAAAGTTAAATACAACCATCCCCGTCCCCTGTTCATAATAGATGGGGGTCACATTTTTGTAACCTTTCTTCGAAAGGAACTGCACAGCTTTTTCCCTGGCCCCGGTAAGGGTTATTTTGTTGGAGGCGACTTTACGGGATAATGTATACCAGAGCAATTTGCCGCCTTGCCTGCTGACAGCTACACTCAGTCTTTCTTTTTCTCCGGAACTTCCGGATGTTGAAATGAGATCGGCCTGAAAAGCGGGTATTTTGCCTTCAATTTTTCGGATCCCTTCAACAGTATATTTAGTTCCCGGCTTGTGTTCGATAAGCCCTAAGATACGGGTTTTTGCCTGAAAGATATTAATTTTTGCGCCTGTGAGTCCCTTTGCTGACTTTTCTTCCAGTTTATCTGAAAAGGGGCCGTCGTAGATCAGTGTTGGAAAGCTTTTCAGATTGTCATCGATTTTCTGGAAGTTCCCGTTGGCCAGTTTTGGCCCTTCTTTTTGAACGACCCTACCCGTTTGCTGAGCCAGTTCGCCCAGGTATAGTTTGCCTTCAGCAATTCTTCTTTCAGTATCTTGAAGCTTGGTATTCAGTGTTGAGGTCTGTTTATACAGTGTTTGCAAGGTGTTCCAGTCTTTTTGACACTTGGGCTGCCCAGCGGCTACTTTTTGAAGCAATGTGAGAGAATAATCTCCAACCTGGGTTAAGAACTTGGAAGTACGGCCTGTTGTGATGTCAGTCAGCGGCAGTTGGTTCAGGTTTGCCTGGGCGGCATTGGCCCTCTGCCATATCTCTGTAAAAATTTTGCTATCCTGTTCAGGCGCCTGTGCTATAAGCGCTTTGGAAAGAAGTACTTCGACGTTTTGGACGTTTTCCAGAAGGTCATAAAATGAGCGGTAATATTTATTGTTTAAAGAAACTTCAAGTTTTTTACGGACAGTATACTGCTGGTAGCCCCACAGGAATATGCCGCCCACCAATACAACTGCGATTGCTAAAGGCAGAAGCCGGCGCCAGCGTATTGTAGACATTTAATAACTCCCCCCCGTAAGATATTAAAAATTTTAGGAACTAAAATCCTTATCTGGCGAAAATATGGCGCCCGATTTGAGTAATTACATTACGGGTCCAAACCCAGGGACTGACCGGTTTGGCCGGGTTCCAGAAAAACAGGGCGCCTCCGGTGGGGTCCCAACCGCTCATGGCCATTGTAGCCGCTCTGAACGAATCGTCTGTCAGCGGGCGGTCGTATTGCCCGTTGCTGACCGATTCAAAAGCCCCCGGCTGGTATATAATACCTGCAAGTGAATGCGGAAAAGCTGCGCTTTCCAGCCTGTTGAGGATTACAGCGCCTACGGCCACCTTGCCGGCAAAGGATTCGTTGGCAGCTTCTCCTTCGATAACCCTGGCCAGAAGGTATGTGTCGTCACGGTTGCTCACACCCCGGGAAACGCTGACCGGCTCCGGCTGGCTATCAGGGTCGCTGCCTGATGAAAAACCCAGCGCTGCCCACGTCGCCGGCCCCGCAACACCGTCACCTGCCAATCCGTTATTGGCCTGAAAACTGATCAGCGACCGGTAGGTGCTGTTCCCGAACACGCCGTCAACCGGGCCGGGGTAGTAACCCCAATCGTACAATGTCTGCTGGAGACGGGATACATCGTTTCCCGAAAGGCCCCAGTATACCGTCCGGTTTTGCGCCGGGGCCTTTTCAGCGTTTGAGAATATTACAAAACCACCCAGGACAAGAAAGGCGATGAATAAAAGGACAGCTGATTTGTATTTATTCATTTTCTTGTTCCCTCCTACAACTGTTTGGTAATAGTTTTTCTTAACAACCGTTTTTCTATGTAAAGGAGTTTGTAAGATTTGTATGTCCGATGTATAATAAACCTTGTTTTTAATTAGGAGGTAAATCGTTTTATGGGAAATGGCCAGGAGCTAATCAGGAATTTTAGTATTATAGCTCACATCGATCACGGAAAATCAACCCTGGCTGACAGGCTGCTTGAATATACCGGCGCATTGAGCAAAAGGGAAATGACTGATCAGGTTTTAGACCAGATGGACCTGGAGCGCGAACGCGGGATTACAATTAAAGCGCAGGCGGTAAGGCTTAACTACAGGGCGCGCGACGGTCTGGTTTATCAACTGAACCTCATCGATACTCCCGGCCACGTGGACTTTAATTATGAAGTGTCCCGGAGCCTGGCCGCATGTGAGGGCGCTTTGCTGGTTGTTGACGCAGTCCAGGGTATTGAAGCGCAGACATTGGCAAACGCCTATCTGGCCGCAGAAAACGACCTGGTTTTAATTCCTGTGATAAATAAAATTGACCTGCCGAACGCGGAACCGGCAGCGGTTATAAAGGAACTCGAGGAGGTCCTGGGCCTTGATGCATCCGGCGCGGTGCTTGCTTCCGCCAAGTTGGGGACTGGTGTTGAAGAAGTGCTGGAGCAGATAGTTTTGCATATTCCTCCGCCGGGAGGCAGCGAATCATCCCCTGCCCGGGCTCTTATCTTTGATTCCCATTATGATCCTTATAAAGGCGTAATAGCTTATGTGCGTGTTGTCGACGGGTGTTTCCGCAATGGTATGGGGATTAGCGTAATGTCGTCAGGCAAAGATTTTGAAATAAATGAGGTTGGATTTTTCCGGCCTGCCATGACCCCTGTAGACGAGTTAAGAACCGGTGAAGTCGGTTTTATTGCGGCTGGTATAAAAAATCTCAAAGATACGCGGGTCGGCGATACGATTACCGCAAAGGGAGATACTGCATCAGAACCATTGCCTGGTTACCGCAAGGCGACTCCCATGGTTTATTGCGGTTTATACCCGGTTGAAACAGGGGATTACGGAAATTTGCAGGATGCCCTGCAGAAACTGCAGTTAAATGACGCATCCCTGATTTTTGAACCGGAAACTTCCATTGCGCTGGGTTTCGGTTTCAGGTGCGGGTTTCTGGGCCTGCTGCATATGGAAATTGTTCAGGAAAGAATAGAGCGAGAATACGGTTTAAATATGATTATAACCGCGCCCAGTGTAGTTTACAGAGTAACTACTGTTCACAAAGAAGAGTTTTATATCGAAAACCCCGCAAAGCTTCCTTCTGCCGGAAGTCTTGAAAAAACGGAAGAACCTTTCGTTTCTGCTGTGATCATGATGCCCAAGGAATATATCGGATCCGTCATGGAACTTTGCCAGGAGCGCCGTGGTGTCTTTTTGAACATGGAGTATCTTGGAGAAAACAGGGTGATGATTACATACGAAATTCCCTTAAGTGAAATTATTTATGACTTTTTTGACCATTTAAAGTCCCGCACACGCGGGTACGCTTCCCTGGATTATGAACTCGCCGGGTACAGGGAAGGCAGGCTGGTCAGGCTTGATATTATGGTTAATGGCGAGCCTGTTGACGCTCTTACCTGTATAGTCCACGCCGATAAGGCTTACCAGCGCGGGCGGCAGTTGGTGGAAAAACTGCGCTCTCTTATGCCGAGACAGCTTTTTGATGTGCCCATTCAGGCTGCGGTGGGCAATAAGGTAATAGCGCGGGAAACAATCAAGGCAAGGAGAAAAGATGTGCTCTCCAAGTGCTATGGAGGAGATATTACCCGCAAGCGCAAACTTCTGGAAAAACAAAAAGAAGGCAAGAAGCGCATGAAGCAGGTCGGCAATGTGGAAATTCCCCAGGAAGCTTTTATGGCTGTGCTCAGTACTACTAAAAAAGAATAAAGCGCTTATTTTTTGACCAGGTCATCCAGCGTTTTGAACGTATACCCCTGAGCCTCGATATCGCTGATCATTTTATCAAGGGATTCCAGATTGTCCTTGGATACGGCATGTAAAAGTATCAAGTCGCCGTTATGCAGGTTGTCCATTACAGTCTGATAGGCCTCCTGCGGGCCGCCCGGCAGAGGTATCCAGTCAGCCATGGCAAAACTCCAGAATACAGTATAGTAGCCGAGGTTCTTTGTTTCGGCCAGTGTCCTTTCACTGTATTCACCCATTGGAGGGCGGAAATAAACCATTTTATTTCCTGTCAGGGCAGTAAAATCGGACGCCAGTTTTTCAATCTCTTCTTTGATCTTTTTATCTGTCAGACTGGGCATAGAAGGATGGTTTACCGTATGGTTTCCTACAATGTGTCCTTCCTGAATCATCCTCTTAACCAGTTCCGGCTGTGATCCCAGGTAATGCCCCGTGATAAAGAATGCCGCTTTAACGTTTTGTTTTTTAAGGATATCTAGAATACCCGGCGTATAGCCGTTTTCATATCCCTCGTCAAAAGTAAGGTAGACGGTTTTTTCATCCGGGCTGCCTATCCAATAGGCATTGTTTTGGGCCAAGGTTTGCCGGATGCCGGCCGGCATTTCGGGCTGAAGATGGCTGCTGTTTCTTTTTAGGCCCCAGCCATGCAGGGAATTGGAAAGGCCGCCGTTCTGGGAAGATACGGGTATATTTTCTGATTTTTCCCCGTTTGCCGGGGTTTCAGATTTCTGAGTTGGTGAGTTCTTAGTGGAAGATTTATTTGAACTTGAATCATTTTGGGATTGGGTTTTCGGAAGAATTTTTTCCGATTTAGCCTGTTGGCTGGTTTGTTCAGTTTTTAAATTGTCTTTCCAGGAAAAATACAGATTTTTGCTTGCATAGCCGGTAATCACCGCTACGACTAATACTCCTGTCAGGATTAAAAGAGATTTTTTCAAATTAATACCTCCGGTTATTGTTATAACGAATGTCCTCTTATTAAAAGTTTTAGCAAAAACTCAACTTATTATCCGGTATGGTTTTTATTTGACAGTATCCGGCTGAATCCTTCTTGAATAAAATAATTATTAAAACAACCGACATATTTAGCCGGCTGTTAATTAAAAAGCGGCAACCTTATTGACACAGACAGTATTTTTTGCTATCATAAGCATTGCACGCATTAATAAAGCCGCCAGGCGGCTTTAAAATTGTAGTGCCGGTGTAGCTCAATTGGTAGAGCGGCTGATTTGTAATCAGCAGGTTATGGGTTCGAGTCCCTTCGCCGGCTCCAGATATGAAGAAATCCAGGAGGGGTTCCCGAGTGGTTAAAGG
>DIEU01000031.1 GCA_002418775.1 Firmicutes bacterium UBA5766 | reverse complement strand
CTGTCATTTTATTTTGAGTAAGTGTGCCGGTTTTATCTGTACATATAATTTCGGCGCCGCCAAGTGTTTCAACCGCAGACAGTTTTCTGATGATGGCATTTCTCACGGCCATTTTCTGCACTCCCATGGCCAGGACAATGGTCACCACTGCCGGTAATCCTTCCGGTATTGCTGCAACAGCAAGACTAACAGCGATTAAAAACATGTCATAAAATGTTCTTCCCTGAAATACACCGGCAAGGAAAATAATAATCAAAATTAATATTACCCCGACAGTCAGATATTTGCTCATTTCAGCAAGTTTTACCTGTAGCGGTGTATCCTGTTTCTCAGTTATTGATATGTGCCGGGCAATTTTCCCCACCTCTGTGTTCATCCCGATGGCGGTCACTATACCCTCACCCCTGCCATAAACAACACTGCTTCCCGAATAGACAGTATTTAATCTGTCTCCTATAACAAGGTCAGGTTTGTCCAGTATGGCTGATGTTTTTTCTGCCGGAACGGATTCTCCGGTAATTGAAGCTTCTTCTACTTTAAGGCTGGATACATTTATAAGCCTCATATCTGCAGGTATGTAGTCACCGGCTTCCAGCAAAACTATATCACCGGGGACTACATACCCGGTTTTTATCTGCTTTACTTCCCCGCCTCTTCTTACCTTTACATGGGGTGATGACATTTTTTTTAATGCTTCAAGAGATCTTTCCGCCTTATTCTCCTGTATAATACCTAGTACCGCATTAATAACAACAACTACCAATATTATTACGGTGTCAGTATATTCACGCATGAAACACGATATGGCTGCTGCGGCCAAAAGCACTATAATCATTACGTTCCTAAGCTGTTCTATAAATTTTTCCAGTAAATTCTTTTTTCTGCCCTCTGCTATCTCATTTTTTCCGTATATTTTTATCCTTCCTGCCGCTTCTTCATCTGTAATGCCATCTATGTCTGAGTTAAAATACTCAATTACGTCTTGTCCGCTAAGAGTATGAAAGTCCTTAATTTCCGCTTTGTTGTTAATTTCTCCCACCCGCTGTGCTCCTTAATTTAAACTTTTATAAGATACCTGGCTATTTCTTTGCAGAACATTCTGCAGCATGGCTTTATCCAGGTTCAGATCAGCAGCCGTCTGCCTGATAGGCGCCCAGGTTACTGTCTGCTTGCGCAAAGACAATTTGCTCTCACCAGTGAATTTTTATCTCTTTATAACTGTTCTGCCCCTTATTATCTACTTTATCATTTTTTTTCATTATGGGCTACAACGTAAGTCATTTTCCGGTGGAAGAGTTAAATGTCATTACTTATTCAGGACTTAAATTATGCGGCCGGTTACAATTCTTCCGCCGGAAGATAATCACCCTGTTCTAAAGCTTCTGCCAGGTTCTTGATCCGCTCCTGTGAATTTTTAAAAATTAAAAGGAAAACAGTAATGCAATGAAGAATTGACTTAAGAAATTTCAGGTCTTCAGGTTTATATTGGCCGCATTAACTAAAACCCGGCTCAATTAAAGTATGGTAAAGTTTAAAATATCAGGAGGTATTGACGATGGAAAAAGTCCTGGCGTTTTTGAAAGAAAACCCTGTATTCTATTTTGCAACAGAAGAAGGAGATAAACCAAGGGTAAGACCGTTTAGCTTTTTCATGGAATATGAGGGAAAGTTGTATTTCAGTATGGGCAGGCATAAAAAAGTATACCGGCAAATCCTTGAAAACCCTAATATTGAAATATGCGCCGCCAATGGTAAAGGTCAATGGATACGTATTTCAGGAAAGGTAGTTGCAGATGACAGGCCGGAGGTTGAAGAGGCTGTATTTAATGTTATGCCAAGACTGAGAGAGATATATAACCAAAAGACGGGCAACACTATTGCGCCTGTATATCTGGTAGATGCTGCAGCCGAATTCTTCGATAGGACGGGCAAATATGAAAAGATAGTTTTTTAATTTATTTAAGTTAAACCGTAAAATGTTTTGTGTACAATTACCTGGTGAATATTATAAAAAATCAGGTTAATCATTCAGGCTAATTATTTATGAGAAAATCTGGGGATATTAATGAGCAGTCACATAATCGCAGTGTTATTGGGTGTTGTTGAAGGCATAACGGAGTTTTTGCCTATTTCTTCAACCGGGCACCTTCTGCTTGTAAACAGACTGGTTGGTTTTACCGGTAGTTTTGCCAATATGTTTGATATAATTATCCAACTTGGAGCTATTCTATCGGTCGTCGTATATTTTTGGCATCGAATAAACCCGTTTAGCAGCAGAAAGACGGATGAGGAAAAAAACCAGACTTGGGATCTGTGGAGAAAGACACTGGTAGGGGTCATCCCGGCTTTGCTGGTTGGGGGAACGATAGGTAAGCTTGTGGAAGATGCATTATTCAATCCGCTTACTGTAGCAACGGCATTGGTTATCGGAGGAATCATACTGCTTATTGTAGAGAATGGCGTCCGATTCAGTACGATTAATTCAATTTCGGCGCTTAACTATAAGACAGCCTTTTTTATTGGTTTAATACAGTGTCTGGCAATGATTCCGGGTACTTCACGGTCGGCAGCCACGATTATCGGCGCCATGCTTCTGGGAACATCGAGGAGCGTTGCCGCTGAATTTTCTTTCTTTTTGGCCATCCCCACCATGGTTGCCGCATCAGCTTATTCTTTTCTGAAAGCTGACGCAAGCTTAAGTGCAGCTGAATGGCAAATTCTAAGTATCGGATTTGTCGTTTCGTTCCTGGTAGCCTGGTTAGTAATTGCGGCATTTATGAATTACATAAAAAAGAAAGATTTCAAACCCTTCGGATACTATCGTATCATTGTCGGTCTTGTGGTGTTCTATACAGCATTTATGAAATAGTAATACTCCTGGAAAAACAAAGGTAAATACAACAGCCGTAACGGATTGCTCTTCGGTATTCCCTATTCCCTATCTCCTGGCGCCTGGGTGAACTTTTCTTTCTTATTTTCCTTCCTCATAACATGCTTTGAACTGCCGGAATTTCTCAAAAATTCCTGGAGAATGGACCAAAAAGTCGTTTAATAGCTTGATACTTTTAATAGTATCAATGCTGAGGTAGTGTTCAATGAGCTCAGTCTCAAGCAATACCGTATCCGAAACCCCGATATTACTTAAAAATACCTCCACTGTTTCATGCCGGTCCAGCAGAAATGCTCCCATCATTTCGCCTTTTGGTGTCAGCTGTATAATTCCATATTTTTTATAATTGAGATACCCCATTGATGACAACTTGCGTACTGTCTTGGAAGCCGAAGGCGCTTTCACATTTAGCTGCTCGGCCAGATGGTTAATTCTTACGTACCCTTCTTTCTGACAATTTCTATAAATCATTTCCAGGTAGTCTTCCATACTCGGAGTAAGATAGTCTTCATTCTTTTTAATCATTTCATAGCCGCGGAATGTGTGGAACTCTTTGTTATTCATCTTTCCCACTCCTTTTCCCAAGAACTTTCTGTGAGGCTAAAGCAATAATTGAAATTTAATTCAAGATGAATGCAGTAACCAATTTATTCTTCTTTTCATAAAATGAGGCGTGGGAAAAATGTTTTCCCCAGTCTAACTTATGATCGCCGGGGTTGAAGCATGAATATTTCAGGGGGTTCGGATTTGGATATGGATAGATTGATACCGTTGCATCGTCTAATACCCGGTACTTGCGGAAAGGTCAGTCAATTGACCGCAAATGGCAACACAAGAAGGAGAATGCTTGATTTAGGATTGATTTGCGGTACACGGGTTGAAGTTTTGCAAAAGAGTCCTTCGGGCGACACAGTGGCCTATGAAATTCGCGGAGCTGTTATTGCCCTTCGTTCTGAAGAGGCGTCCCAAATACTCGTGGAATTGCTTTAGAGCTAAAAAGCGGAGGACTATAAATCGTGGGCCTTAAACAAGTGTCCGGCGGGCGGATAGCAGGAGAAACGTATAGGACGAATTCGCCTGACGGGGATTTAATGATTGCCTTAGCCGGCAATCCCAACACTGGGAAAAGTACAGTTTTCAACAGTTTGACCGGTCTCAAACAGCATACCGGCAACTGGCCCGGAAAAACAGTCACCAACGCACAGGGAATGTATATCCATCAGCATCAAAGATTCGTTCTCATTGATTTGCCCGGAACATACTCCCTGTTTGCAAACTCGGTTGATGAGGAAGTTGCCCGTGATTTTATTTGCTCGGGAGAACCCAGGGCAACCGTAGTTGTTGCCGATGCAACTTGTCTGGAAAGAAACCTCAATCTTGTGCTGCAGGTAATGGAAATTACTGATCATGTAGTACTTTGTGTAAATCTGCTGGATGAAGCAAAGCGGAAGAAGATTCAGGTTGATTTGCCTGCGCTGTCTAAAATACTTGGCATACCGGTAATCGGAACCAGCGCGCGGGACGGAGCGGGTTTGGATGCGTTAAAAGATGCAGTTTATCAGGTGGCGATGGGTGAAATACAAACTGCGCCTTTAAAAATCCGTTATGGTTCTGCAGTGGAAGAATGTCTTAACCTGCTTGAACCCGCAGTTAAAGGCATTGCTGATAAAAATGTAAACAGAAGGTGGGTTGCGCTTCGACTGCTTGACGGAGACTGGGACGCTGAGGCTTCGCTTGCGCAGCTTCCCTTTTTCAGGATTCGTAAAAGCAAAGAACTATCCGATGCTTTGGCGTTAGCTGATCAAATGCTTCTGGAAGATCATCTGGACCGGGACAGCCTGCGTGATCACATCGTTACCTGCATTGTTTCTCAGGCTGAGGAAATTACTCAAAGAGTATTGCGGTGTGAGAAGCAAAATTACAACGACTTGGACCGCAGGATAGACAGCGTTCTTACCTCCAGGATTTGGGGGATTCCGGTGATGATGGCGCTGTTGGGGCTGGTCTTCTGGATTACCATCAAGGGGGCCAATTATCCTTCACAGATCTTGGGGACTGGCCTCTTCTGGGGACAGGAACGCCTGACACAGCTCTTTTTATCTGCGGGCTGGCCTGATTGGCTGCACGGTGTATTTGTTTTAGGAATGTATCGAACCCTGGCCTGGGTAATATCGGTTATGCTGCCTCCGATGGCCATCTTTTTTCCTTTGTTTACCTTGCTGGAAGATTTGGGCTACCTTCCTCGCATTGCCTTCAATCTGGATAATTATTTTAAGAAGGCGTGCGCCCATGGCAAACAGGCATTGACTATGTGTATGGGATTTGGATGCAATGCGGCAGGCGTAATTTCCTGCAGAATCATTGATTCGCCCAGGGAGCGGCTCATTTCAATTATTACCAACAATTATGCGCCCTGCAACGGGCGTTTCCCAACCTTGATCGCCCTAGCCACCGTTTTTATTGCCGGGGAATTGGGAAGCCATCAGTCTGTCATAGCTTCTCTAATCATCCTGGCAGCCATAGTAACAGGTGTCATAATTACTCTTATCGTATCAAAACTCTTGTCAAAAACGATCCTGAAAGGAATTCCTTCATCTTTTGCCCTGGAGCTGCCCCCTTACCGCAAACCGCAGATCGGAAGAATTATTGTTCGTTCTCTTTATGACCGTACTTTGTTCGTTCTTGCCAGAGCAATCATCGTGGCGGTGCCGGCGGGCATGATTACCTGGGTATTTGCCAATATACATGTAGGAGATCTCAGCATTTTACAGCACGGAGCAAACCTGCTGGGTCCATTTGGCCGTTTATTAGGCCTGGATGGCTTTATACTAATGGCGTTCATCCTTGGTTTACCGGCCAATGAGATTGTCATTCCTATTTTAGTAATGAGTTACATGTCCGCCGGCCAGATGATTGAATTAGACAATCTGCAGGCCTTGCGGGAACTTTTTCTCGCCAATGGATGGACCTGGCTGACGGCGGTATGTACAATGCTGTTCTGCTTGAATCATTATCCCTGCGGAACAACACTGATGACCATTAAGAAGGAAACTCAGAGCATAAAATGGACACTCATAACATTTGCCATTACGACTGCTACAGGAATTATTCTGTGTTTTGCCGTTGCTCAAAGTGTTCGATTGCTGGGGCTGGTCTGAGAATTCCCTGTGCCCGAAAAATAGTAAATCTCGGCAGCCATAATAAAACACCCTTCAGGCGTCATGTTTTAGAATAGATGAGCATGGCGAATAATTGAGTAGACGTCCATGCCGCTGAAGCGGCGACATGATATGCCTGAAAGCAAAATTCTCCTGGATGCCTGTCTTACGTATCCATTTATTGTAGCGTAGAGATTACTCAAAATGTTATAATATCAGGTAGTTATTTATGGGTTCGAAATGAAATAATTTGATTTTTAAGATGGAATGCTGAATATTCAAAGCTGATTTGTATAGGAGCGCAAAAATGATAACAATTAAGAATACTCCAAACCTTACCGGAGTATCCATCAGCGGAGATTTCAACGACCTCTATAACCTTGTTGGAGCGTTCCATGACATCGTTATTGATGAATACTCCAAAAAACATCATCAATTCATTGATATTTCAACCCGTATCCTTGGGGTATGCTATGATATAAGACATGCCTGCCAGGGAGACCGGGAGGTTGAGCTTGTTGATAATCACATGAATGAGGATAAAATGAGATGGCACTCCATCATTGTTCCAAAAAACAATGTGTATTACAGCTGCAATTGTTTCTATCCGGAGATGTTTTTCGTCATGCTTGCTCTTAACGAGCTTGTGGAGTTGCGAAATAAGGATTTGACAAAGGCAGAATACACATACAAGCGAGCTATGGATAAAAAAGTTATTTGGGATGAGACAATCGCTATTATCCGGCTTTTCCAGGCTGAATTTGTAAAATGCGTCAAAAGTACTTTTACAGATACTACCTTTGTCAGATGGATAAACATTATGAACGGCGATTATATAGGCGTTGAAGATATTGCCGTGCAGTATATTGATTTATTGAACTTCAAATACATAAATATGACCAGAGAAAAGCGGCTTAAAAAACTGTACTCCATTGCCAGGAGAATCGCAGAATTTAGATATGACAAAGACCATATAGAAATCAAGAAAGTTGTTATTAAGGCGGCGAGAGAGCATGGATGTGTTCAGGGGGATATTCAACTGCAGGGATTTGATTATCCTGACGATTTTGAATGGTAATAGCTGCACTATTTATGAACGCTAATAATTCATTTTTGTAAAAAATGCAACAGTTAATTGTAAAAGGAGAGACACAATGAGTAAGGTAGGAAGAAATGATCTTTGTCCCTGTGGCAGCGGCAAGAAATATAAAAAATGTTGTCTTGGTAAACCATTTCCGGAAGCAGCGCAAAATAGCTTAAAACGGGGTTTGGAAAACTTGTGGTCATACGAAAAAGTAAATGGAATGAGCACAGAGGAGATCATAGGCAAATTGCAGAGCATTGGTATTTCGTTTGAAAAAGAGACGTTTTTAGAAGATGTAGAAAATTTTTATTCCGCACAACAATTATCGGAGAGTTGGTTTGAAGATAAGTTGATAATTCATAATATGAGAAGGAGTATTGCCGAATCATATTTGCAGTTAAAGAAAATTGACGAAGCGAAAAATGAGTTGGACAGCTTAGTGAGGGATTATCCCGATAACCCCTGGAGCTATATCGCGTACGGGGATATGTACTGGTTTGCAGAGGATGTAATTAAGGATTCAAGTAAAGCTAAGGAGATGTATGAGAGGGAGCTTTTGGTGGCAAAAGATAAATACGATAAAAAAGTTATAGAGGAAAGATTGGAAGATTTAAAAGATTGAGTTGTTAAATACAAAGCAAATAAATGGATATGCCCCAGGTGGAGCATGTAATAATTATGAGCAGGAAAGACCAAAGAGTAAGATACGAGCTGTTTATGGATACTACCAGGAGTTAAAAATACAGGAAATAACCAACCGGATAGATTGGATGATAAAAAAGGGCTACCTTGAAATTGAATACAAAGACAGGCTTCCCATGATTATTTTTTCAGAAATTGGCTGGGAAATCGAGCGGGAAACCTATGCCGGGGAACTGCTGCAAAAGCTTGCAAATCTTTTTGAAAGTAAGGACTACAGTTTTGTTCAGGATCTGAAGGATAGAAACCGCGGAATGATCTTGTTATTGATTGAGAAAATAAAGCTGACGGGCAATGCAAAATTCATACCAATACTGAAAGCCTGGAGGGAAATTGAATACAAGAAGGTACAGGCTGAAATACAGAGGTGCATTGATTATCTAAAGAAAGAAGGAACTATTTTTTAAATAATTCATCGAAGAATCCTGTTTTCGGCAGTTCGAGGCACGAAAAAATCCCGCAAGCGGTCAATAAAGCCACTTTGAGGGATTTATTAATTGCTACAGGATGTTGTGAAATCGGCCATGATTTGAAAAGTTTAAAAAATATTTTTAAACCCGGTTATAACTCTGAAAGTTGGCTTTCCTCCTTCTTTTTTCGGTTTCGTTTCCGGCCGCTTGGTTTGGGTTTTTCTTTCCCTGCTGCCTTCGCGGCGGCCAGGCTATTCTTGATTTCATTACAGGGTTTTGTCTAATTTTGGGACTGCTGAAAAGGCGAAAAAATTTTTTCTCTTGACATTGGTTTTTAANNATAAAGATGAGAGTAATTCTCTATTTATTTTTATAAAGCAGTTAGGAATGCCTAACACCATCCCACCTAAGGAGGGTGGTAACATGACCAATGGATTAAACCTTTCTGCTGCCCGGGAGGATTATCTGGAAGCTATTTTAAATTTGACGGAAAAACAAGATTTGGTAAGAATTACTGATATTGCGGCCACGTTGGGTATTGCCAAGGCCAGCGTAAACGAAGCCGTCGGTATTTTGGCCGGGCTTAAACTGGTAAAGCATGAAAAATACGGTCTGGTTGAGCTAACTCCGGAAGGCAAAGAACAGGCTGCCAAAGTCTGGTACCGGCACCGGATGTTAGCTAGATTTTTAACGGACATTCTTCATGTGGACCCAAAAACGGCTGAAAAGGACGCCTGTTTAATTGAACATGTAATCAGCCCGGTTACCCTGCTTAGACTGACGGAATACCTTGAGCAAACCGCTCCTTTAAAAGATAAAAAAGAAAATAGGGAGGAATGGAAAATGGAAACGGTTAACACCCGGGCTTTGAGTGAACTGTCACCAGGGGCTAAAGGTAAGGTAGTACGTATTACTAATCCAGAAGGGGTGCGGCGGCGCATCCTGGATATGGGGGTAGTTTTAGGGGCAGATGTGATAGTGGAGGGGATGGCTCCTTTAGGCGACCCTATGGAGATTAAAATTAAAGGCTACCGCTTAAGCCTGCGAAAAAATGAGGCGGCCGGCATTTTTGTCAGCCTGGAAGAATAAAGGATTGGTG
>DIEU01000030.1:425-12007 GCA_002418775.1 Firmicutes bacterium UBA5766 | reverse complement strand
TCGTAGGTTCAAATCCTACCCCCGCAACCAGGAAAAGCGAGCCCCGCAAGAAATTGCGGGGTTGTTTATTGTAAAAGGCATTATAAATTAAGAGTAAGAATAAAAATATGACTGGGGTCGTTTCCATGCTTCCTAAAATATCTTTTAGAACTGATTATATGAAAAGCGCATTTTTAGACCCGCGAAAGGGATTTGATTTAACTGAAGAAAATATTCAAGTGCGTTATGATCCCTTAACCGGAAAGACAGGCCACTTTTCGCATGTCGGCGCGATTAATGCACAGAAACTTGACCTGGAAAAGTACCGGGACCCATTGGTTAAAGGTTATTGCCCTTTTTGCGGCGAGCGGAAAACTCAAGCTACGCCGAAATTTGCGGAAAGTCTAATCTCAAAAGGCCGGATGACACAGGGGGAGTCTTTACTTGTTCCAAACCTGTATCCTTATGATATATACAGCGCCGTAAATATAATGACAGATGATCACGTTGTTCCGCTGGACGAATTTGATAATAAAAGGTTAATTGATTCCTTTTCAATTGGAATTGGGTTTTTAAAAAAGGTCAAATCAAAGGACCCGTCTATACCTTTTCATCTGATGGCCTGGAACTACATGCCTCCCTCGGGCGGCGGCCTGGTTCATCCGCACCAGCAATACTTTGCCACGAAATACCCCGGCAATCAATTTATGGATGAACTGATAGCATCGAAAAATTTTTTTGAGCAGCGCCGGGTGGATTATTGGTCGGAACTTATTCAGGAGGAGCGGAAAAGGGGAGAAAGATATATAGGGCAGCTCGGAGACTCATACTGGCTTACATCTTTTATTTCACTCGGCATTCTCGGAGAAATATTGTGTATTTTCCCCAATGTTTTTTACATTGAACAATTTACTGATCAAAACATTGACGAGCTTGTGTCCGGGCTCCGTATAATTTTTGAGTATTATCTAAAAAAGAATATATACAGCTTCAATGCCTCGTTATTTTTTGGCCCGGGAGAACAGGAATATTTTCCTGCTCATTTTCGGATTGTACCCAGGACCTTTCTGAATACAAGGGACTATGCGCCTGATCTGAACTTCTTTCAAGCAATCATGCAGGAACCGGTCAGTGTGGTTATGCCCGAAGATTTATGCAGGGAAATAAAAGGTTATTTCAGGGTATAAATAGTAACAGGCTGTTCTTTAAGCTTGGTTTTTAAGGTTTTTTAAGGATTGCCTTGACATTATGATGATAATGCTATATAAAGGGAAATGTCTTAGGCTTGAAAATTATAAAAGGTGATGGGGTTCCGCCGGAAATACCTGATTGGGTTGATGACTCCTGCTATGGAAGAAAATAAGAGTAGGAGTGAATTATTTAAAGTTTTAAGCTCCTACAGTAAAATTGGAGGAGTTTTTTTATTTTAACTAAAAGGAGATTGGCACAATGAAAAAGATTGAATCAGTAAAAGCCATTGAAATTCTTGACTCCCGGGGCAATCCAACTGTTCGTGTTTTTATTGGTCTCGATAACGGTATTACCACCTCGGCTTCCGTCCCTTCCGGGGCCTCCACGGGGGAGAATGAGGCAATAGAGCTTCGAGATGGGGATAAGCAGCGTTATGGCGGAAAAGGAGTCTTAAAAGCTGTTGGAAATGTTAATGAAATTATTGCTCCCCAGCTTGTCGGTATGGACCCTTCACAGCAAGCAATGATTGATCACTTGATGATCGAACTGGACGGGACTCCCAACAAGAGTATTCTTGGGGCCAATGCTATTTTAGGTGTTTCGATGGCTGTCTCCCGTGCTGCGGCTGAAGCGGCGGGACTGCCTCTTTACGCATACTTGGGCGGTCCTGGAGCTGTACGTATTCCGGTCCCAATGATGAACATCCTCAATGGTGGGAAACATACGGACAATAGTGTGGACTTTCAGGAATTCATGATTATGCCTGTTGGCGCCCCAACATTTACTGAAGCGCTGCGCTATGGGGCAGAAACCTTCCATGCTTTGGGCGGCATTTTAAAGAAAGAGAATTATGCGACGAGTGTTGGTGATGAAGGTGGTTATGCTCCTAACCTTGGAAGCAACGATGAGGCCTGTGAATTGATCATACGCGCTATAGAGGAAGCCGGATATAAGCCCGGGATTGACATCGCTATAGCGCTTGATCCTGCCGCAAGCTCTTTTTTTGAAAATGATAGTTATAACCTAATTAAATCCGGTCAGGGGCAAAAATCCAGCGCTGAAATGAATTTATTCTATAAAGATTGGGTTGACAAATACCACATAGTTTCTATTGAAGACGGCCTGGCGGAAAATGACTGGAAAGGGTTTGTTGAGCATACCGCTCTTTTAGGGAATAACATTCAGATCGTTGGCGATGATCTATATGTAACTAATACCAGGTTTATTGAGCGGGGCATCAAGGAAAAAGCCTCGAATGCCGTTTTAATAAAACTTAACCAGATAGGTACCGTAACCGAAACAATAGAAGCAATTAATTTATGCCGTAAAGTAGGTTGGGGATACGTGATATCGCATCGCAGCGGAGAAACCGAGGACACTTTTATGGCAGACTTTGCTGTGGCCATGGGCGGCGGCCAGATAAAAACCGGCTCGGCATCACGCAGCGAAAGGATTGCAAAATACAACCGGCTGATAGAAATTGAGTCAGGGCTTGGAAAATCGTCCTTATTTGAAAATCCTTTTAAAAAATAACCATGTTTATAGTGAACAATGAACATCCTGGCCATCTGTTTTAAATAAGCTTGTAAATCATTTTTACAGCCGTTGATAGCCGGGCCTGTTTTATATAGCCCGGTGTTTGTTTCTCTGCAGGTCTTAAAAGGGAAAAAGCAAAAGTAATCGAATACTAAAAGGCAAATAAGTTAATTCAAGTAAAGAGACAATCAGTTAACGGCTAAGGATTGCTTTTGCCGGACAAGGAGGCTGTTTATTATGATCTGGTCGGATTATAAGCAGGTAAAGGAATATGATTTCACAGACATTCTGTATGAAAAAAAATATCACCGGGAATTGGAAGGAGGCGTTGCCCGAATTACAATCAACCGGCCCCAAAAGCTAAACGCTTTGACGGATCATGCAATAAACGAAATGTTCCAGGCTTTTTATGACGCGAGCCACGATTTGTCGATAGGAATTATAGTGCTTACTTCTTTTGGAAACAAGGCGTTCTGCGCCGGGGGAGATTTAGAGTGGGAGAAAAAAGGTTTAAAGGATATGATCTACCAGGGCAAGTCCCCTGTACACATCTTAAGGATGTCGCGTAAGCCGGTTCTATCGGCAGTCAAAGGATATTGCCTGGGATTGGGCAATTTGCTCTCCTCCTTCAGCGACTTTACCATTGCCGCCGATAATGCGGTCTTTGGCCAGGCCGGGCCTACTGTGGGCAGCCCGGTTGACGGTTTTTTAGTGGCCTATCTTGTAAAGGTAGTGGGAGCAAAAAAAGCGCGTGAACTTTTTATGCTCTGCCGCCGGTATACCGCAATAGAAGCGCTGGAAATGAAATTAGTCAATATGGTAGTCCCCCTGGAAAAAATAGAACAGGAAGTGGATAAATGGTGTGAGGAAATTTTGGCCTTGAGCCCGGGATGCATTGAAGTCCTGAAGGCCAGCTTTGACATGGAAATTGACTATCTGGCCGGGTCCCTGGGTAAACTGTCCGGTTTGATGTATCCTGACTGGTTTACCGGTTTGGAAATAAAAGAAGGACAACAGGCCTTTTTTGAAAAAAGAAAACCCCGTTTCTGGAAGTCACGCATTAAAAACCTGAAGATGAAGAAACAGTAAGTAATTTATAGTATAATGACATTATCCTCCTTTAATAATGAGGTTGAATTATAAAGTGACTCCATATAACGAACTTAAGAACAGCATTAAACAATTCTGCCTGGACGCAGGCGCAGATCTGGTCGGTTTTGCACCGGTTGAGCGGTGGGATGAGGCAAATGAGGTTCCTGTCCAATTCAGGCCCCAATCGCTCTGGGAACCTGCGCGTACAGTAATCGTTATGGGAGTGGGCATGCCTCTTCCGATTGTTGAAACAACACCTTCCATCCTGCACAAAGAGACCTATACCACATCGAACGGCGTTCTGGATGCGATGGCCTTCAACCTTGTCCGTTATCTGGTTCGCTCAGGAAACGCCGCATATTTTTTTACCCGGGACGGTTACAGCAGCCTCAGGCTTTTAAGATACAAGCCAACGGCGGCGTTCAGCCATAAAATGGCGGCTAAATATGCGGGTTTGGGGACTGTCGGTTTAAGCAATTGCCTGGTTACTCCCGAGTTTGGTCCCCGGGTGCGATTTGTGTCTGTTTTTATCTCTGAACCTTTGGAACCCGACCCGGTGATTGAAAAAGACGTCTGCATCAAGTGCGGCGCCTGCGCCAAATGCTGCCCCGTGGATGCGATAATTTTAAGTGAGGACAAATTAAAAAGCCACTTTCATATGCTTTCCTGCCTGGAGCGGCATATTGAACTGGTCAATGAAAAAACGTATCCGTGCGGGATATGCACTAAAGTCTGCCCCGTCGGGAAGGATCGTCTTGTCTATAAGCAAAAGGGCATTATGAAAAAGTACCTTGATGAAAAAGAAGCGCTGGCCGCGCTTCCCGACGACCCGAGGTACAGGTCATGGAATCATGTGCGTAAATACGGAAGCTGGACCAAGAGTGACCGCGCCAATGCGGTAAAAACAAATCAAGAAAGCGGGGGAAATGATCGTGGAGATTAATAACCTGGAACAATTCGCAGATCAGTTCAGTACTTTGCTGAAGGGCAAACCAGAATGGCCCGACTTGTTGAAAAACGGCCGGGAAATGCTCAGCCAACTGGTTTCCAACCCCAACTGGTTCAAACCGGTATTGTCAAAACTGGCGCTTGACGATGCTTTTCTGAAATCACAATGGCATTCCATTGACCCCAATGATCTTCAGATATACCGCAGTCCTGAAAAACTGTTTACCGTCCGGGCCTTTATCTGGGAGCCAAATGTTTTCTATCCCATCCATGACCATGGCGCCTGGGGTATCGTAGGCGCCCATATAAATCAAATAAGAGAAAGAAAGTTCGCCCGGGTGGATGACGGGAGTGACAGCAATTTTGCCGAGGTTGTCCAGACGGCTGACGCTACTCTTTCTCCCGGTGAAACAACTTATGTTTTGGCCTTGAATGAAGGCATTCACCAGATGCAGGCTGTGAACAACAACACTTCAGTTACTATTCACGTTTACGGTTCTCCGGTGCGTAAAGGTTTTATTAATTATTTTAATCCTCATAACAATACCGCCCGTCGTATGTATCCGCCGTCAGTCGAAAAGAAGGTACTTGCCATCAGAACCCTGGGTTCAATACCCGAATCATGGGCTGAAGATGTGCTGAACAGTGTTGTTAATTCCTCCGAGTCTGAATTTATCCGGAATGAGGGCCGGTATTCGCTTATTAAGCTTAAAGGATGACAGTCAAACAGGAGGGGCAATGAAAAAATCGCTTGTGCTTGCTGAAAAACCCAGCGTAGCGAAGGAAATTGCCAGGGTTTTAAACTGCGGTATGAAAAATAAGGGATTTATGGAAGGACCTCAATTTGTGGTGACCTGGGCGCTGGGTCATTTGGTTACCCTTGCCGAACCGGAAGATTATGATCAGAAATATAAGAACTGGGTTTTGGAAGACCTGCCCATGCTGCCGGCCAACATGAAGCTGAAAGTAATCAGGCAGACTTCCCACCAGTTTCAGGTAGTCAGAAATCTTATGAAAAGGGAAGATTTAAAAGAACTGGTCATTGCCACGGACGCCGGCCGTGAAGGAGAATTGGTGGCCCGTTGGATCATGGCTGCCGCACATTGGAAAAAACCTTTCAAACGCTTGTGGATCTCATCACAGACCGACGCCGCCATCCGGGAAGGGTTTGCCAGTTTAAAGCCCGGATCTTCTTATAATAATTTGTTTGACGCTGCCGTTTGCAGGGCCGAGGCCGATTGGCTGATCGGACTAAACGTAACCAGGGCGTTAACCTGCAAATTCAACGCCCAGCTGACCGCCGGGCGGGTTCAGACTCCAACGCTTGCTATGATTGTTAACCGGGAGGAGGAAATAAAACAATTTATTCCGGTTGATTACTGGACTGTCCGGGCAGATTTCGGGGACTTTTTCGGCGATTGGCGGGATAAAAAAGGGAACAGCCGTATTTTTGACTACACAATAGCAGAAGCTTTGGCTGCAAAGCTGCAGGGTCATCAGGGAATAATTGAGAATATCCAGACGGAAAGTAAAAGCGAACCGCCTCCACTTGCTTACGATCTGACCGAACTGCAGAGGGATGCCAACAAGCGTTACGGATTTTCAGCGCAGAAGACGCTTTCTGTTTTGCAGGACTTATACGAACAGCACAAACTCGTTACTTATCCAAGGACCGATTCACGTTATATTACTTCGGATATGGTTCCAACTTTGCCCGCCAGGCTAAAAAGCATCGCTGTCCCTCCATATGCCGGCTTTGTGAAGCCGCTCCTGCTCAAACCCGTAACAACTTCAAAACGCTTTGTCGATGACAGCAAGGTTTCCGACCATCATGCGATAATCCCCACTGGAGAGCCTTTGCGTTTGGCGTCCTTGAATGCGGAAGAAAGAAACTTATATGATTTAATCGCCAGAAGGTTTATTGCTGTTTTATATCCTCCTTGCCGGTATGATCAAACCACCCTGATTACAGCAGTTAATGGAGAGAAATTTTACTCCAGGGGCAGGGTTGTCAAAGATAAGGGCTGGAGATCGGTAACGTCCAAAACGGATGAAAAAGATACTTTAAATGATGAAGCCCTTCCCGAGCAGGTTTTGACGAAATTTAAAAAAGGCGCTCCTAAGCAGGTAAAAGGTATTAAAATCAACAAGGCGAAAACCAAACCGCCCGCCCGTTATAATGAAGCCACCCTGCTTACCGCCATGGAAAGCCCGGGCAAATTTATCGAAGATGAAGAACTGCGTGAAACAATGAAGGGATGCGGATTGGGAACACCGGCCACCCGCGCCGAGATCATTGAAAAATTGCTCTACAACAACTATATTGAGCGCCAGGGCAAAGAACTCACCCCTACATCCAAAGGTATACAGTTAATCAAACTGGTTTCTCCGGCGTTAAAGTCACCTCAATTAACGGCGCAGTGGGAACAAAGGCTGTCCAATATTGCCAGGGGCGAGGGCAGCAAGACCGAATTTATTGCTGACATACGCTCAAACGCGCTTGAATTGGTTAAAAGCATCGCTGCAGATACGGCTTCGTACAAAGCGGACAACATTTCCAAAACAAAGTGTCCTGTGTGCGGTAAATATATGCTGCTGGTCAAGGGCAAAAGAGGCGGAATGCTGGTCTGCCAGGACAGGGCCTGCGGACACCGGCAGCCGGAAAGCGACGGTTTTGGTTTTCAGGCTTCCAAAAACGAGAGCAGAATGAACCAGAAGCTGATCGCCCGATACAGCGATCAGAGCTCCGTCGGAAATAACCTTGGAGAACTGCTGAAGGCGGCGTTGGAGAAAGAAAGCGACGTTTGAATAATGAAGTTTAATAAATAATTTATAACCTTAGCAAACTACCTACACTATTTAAAGTAAATGAATCGCCAAATTCCCCGGCCAGAATATGCATGGCTTCCCATCCGGTACAATGCATGGGCGCCAGCAAGGCGGGGTTCATTTTTTTCAGACGGCGTACAGTTGGCTCAATAATTTGTCCGGAAAGCCGGCCGCCGAGGTGAAAGCCTCCTATAACAGCGTAGATTTTTTCTATACCGGTCATGTTCCTGGCCTGTTCAATTGTATTAATGATTCCCCGGTGAGCGCAGCCGGAAATAACGACCAGCCCTTTGCCGCGCACATTGGCGGCGATGCTTTGCTCCTCGGAAACATCGTCCCTAACCAGGTTTATGCCGTCATCAAGGAATAAGTTCGAAGTGCCCTGTTCAAACTCTGTAATCATCGGAATTTCACCGGTTGCGGCAAAAAAACCGTTTCCGAAAAGGATGGGCTGTTTATTTTCGATAACCTGCGCTCCTTTGGCCTCCATTTGTTCCTTTTTCAACACCGGATATTTAATTTTCTCCCCGCCGGGTGTTAAACGTATGCGTAACTCTGAAAAAACTTTCGGGTGGCAGATAAAAGAAAAATTTTTTCTAATTGCAGCCGCCAGCCTGGTTAATCCTCCAAAGTGATCTATATGCCCATGGCTCAAAAGCACGGCTTGTATTTCCGGCAAATTGACGTTGAGCAGGTTGAGATTGTGGATTATTCCTTCTCCCGACCAACCTGCATCCAGTATAACCGCGCTTTCTTCGTTCCCTCTTTTTGCCCTTAAAAGCAAGGATAAGCCATGTTCAGCAAAAAGGGTGTCGAGTCTGATCCTTCCTTTTTCGTAAAATCCAAACCTTTCCACAACAGGAGAAGAGTTGAGGCTTGCGTCGGCGTAATTATCAATCAAAGAAAGGATTTCTAAATGGTCAATTTCTGTTAACGATACTTTACCGGACATATAATCATCACCTTTTAAAATTAATGTTTTTTATTTTTTTATTCCGGGAGTTGAGCATAAAGCCGATTAGATGATACCATATTAAAAATAAACATACCAGCAGAAAAGTTTTTGTTGCAATTTTAGGCATTTTACAATAGAATTTATGAGCATATGTTCAATAGGAAGGAAAATATGTTTGGGCCGTCAGGCTTTTCAGCGGATTTTTAAAGACTCAAGAAAAAAAGTTACGGAGACTCTTTACAGGGACGGACAATCATGATCAGAGGGGGAAACTACCTGGAAAGAGAAAGCGTTTTCGAATATGTCAATTGCAAACATGTCACATTTAAAAACAAATTCATCTGGCAAAATTATTTCAAGAGACTATTTTTCAAAAGATTATTTAAAGAAGGAAAGGAAATATTGAATGTCCGAAAACACATGTCCGGCAGCGTCAGCAGCAGCAGAAAGTAATAATAAACCCAAGATTATCGAACAGAGCGAATACAACAATATCAAAAAAGTAATTGCCGTAGTCAGCGGCAAGGGGGGAGTAGGCAAATCTTCCGTCAGCGCTTTGATGGCCATTGGTTTGAGGAAACAGGGCAATAAAGTTGGTATACTTGACGCAGATATTACCGGTCCAAGCATTCCTAAGATGTTTGGATTAAATACCCATCCGGAAAGTCTGGACGATCACATTTTACCGGTCAAGACTTCTACAGGAATCCTCGTTATCTCCTTAAATTTATTTCTGGCTGAGGAGGACGAACCTGTGATCTGGAGAGGGCCTGTGCTTGCCAACGTAGTCAAGCAATTCTGGACGGATGTTATTTGGGGAGATCTCGATTATTTAATTGTCGATCTGCCGCCGGGCACGGGGGATATACCTTTAACAGCCATGCAGTCTTTGCCTTTAGACGGGTTGGTCGTAGTGACATCCCCTCAGGACCTGGCTATGATGGTGGTTAAAAAAGCTGTTAAAATGGCGGAGCACATGAATATACCAATTTTAGGCATGGTAGAGAACATGAGTTATTTAAAGTGCCCCGACTGCGGCAAAGAAATATATCTTTTCGGTCCCAGCAAAGTCTTCGAGACTACTCTGGAAACCGGCATGAGGCTGATCGATAAGCTGCCCGTTGATCCTGAACTTGCAGCGCTGGCTGACCGTGGCGAGATAGAAAGCTATCAAACGGATGCCTTTAAGGGGATATCCTTCTAAATTAAGAATGAAGTTAAGAATTGAATTTAAGCCATGCGACAACATTGCCCCGTTTCTATAGTATAGCGGGGTTTATTTTTCTCTTTTTTCTTCCGGCTTGCGGGCGGGGGTCATATTTCTCAGGTCCGCCGGCTGCAGCCGTCTCGGCTGTGCGCTTCTTAGCTTGCTGTGCCTGTACCCGTATGCAAAATATATGGCCAGGCCGATCAAAATCCAGATGGACAGGCGGATCCAGGTAAGGACAGGCAGGTTGAAGGCCAGGTAAAACGAAAATCCAAAAGCCGCCAGGGGCAGCCAGGGTACAAAAGGAACTCTGAAGGGCCGCGGGAGGTCGGGCCTGGTTTTCCGCAGCGCGATGAGGCCTATCGAAACAGCCATGAAAGCCGAGAGAGTGCCTATGTTGGCTAATTCGGCGACGATTTGTATGGGCAGCAATGAGCCCATCAAAGCGACAATGATCCCTATAATCAGGCTGTCCGGGACAGGAGTGGCCAGTTTCGGATGGACCCAGGAAAATAACGGCGGCAGGAGGCCGTCACGGGACATGGCAAAAAAAATCCTGCTCTGCCCGTACATTGTTACAAGCATAACCGAGGTCAGGCCGGCCAGGGCGCCGACGGAAACAAGCGCTGAACCCCAGTTTAAACCGATAGCCAGAAGGGCGCTGGCCATGGGTGAGGCGGTATCAAGAGAAGGGTATTTGACAATTCCGGTTAATACGGCTGAAACCGCAATGTAAAGAACAGTGGCCAGGGCAAGCGAGGAGATAATCCCGAAGGGAAGGTCCCGGCGGGGATTTTTAACCTCTTCGGCTGCTGTGGAAACCGCGTCGAAGCCGATAAAGGCGAAGAAAATAATTGCCGCGCCCTTAAAGACGCCGGACATTCCAAACGGGAGAAAAGGGTTCCAGTTGGCGGTGTCGATGTGCCTGAATCCGAGGAAGATAAAAAGGATCAGTATGCTTATCTTTAGGCCCACGATAAACTTATTGGCAGCGACGCTGTGCTGGGTTCCGGAAATGATCAGGGCGGTAATCAAGGCGGCAATAACTAATGAAGGAAGGTTGATTATTCCGCCGGCCAGGGGAGAGGTAGTCAGTGCGGTTGGGAGGGCTATTCCGGCTGATTTAAGAAGGCTGACGAAATAAGATCCCCAACCGATGGAGACTGCGCCCGATGCGACCGCGTATTCCAGCGCCAGGTTCCAGCCGACCAGCCAGGCCAGCAGTTCACCCAAAGAAGTATAGGCAAATGTATAGGCGCTGCCGGCAACCGGAATCGAAGAGGCCAGTTCCGCATAAATTAGCGCGGTAAGGCCGCTTACTACCGCCGCAATGACAAAAGAAAGGATTATACCCGGGCCGGCATAGCGTGCGGCCGCCAATCCCGTTAGAACAAAAATGCCTGTGCCGATCACTGCCCCAAGGCCAAGCGCCGTTAAATCAAACGGACCTAGTGTTCTGGCAAGGCGATGCGCCCCGCCTTCCTTTTCGGCCAGCAGGTGTTCTATAGGCTTAATCCGCCATCTATTATTCATTCTACCGCCCCTTTAAAGAGTTTTCACTGAAGGTACAAAAAGGGTTGCTTTTATTTAATATTTACCAAGAGCGAATTTTTATGAGTGGAGCCGTAATCTTTCGGGTTTTATTTTTGCAGGATAGTTCAACATGCCGCCAGCGGCGCCACGAACATTAAGAAGCTGCGATGTCCCGTCTTGACAATGCCTTACTCTTATGTTAAACTCACGTCACGGCATAAAAAGACGCCCTTTGATAATTTATTTGCCATCATAGCTCAGTAGGTAGAGCACGTCCTTGGTAAGGACGAGGTCACCGGTTCGAGCCCGGTT
>DIEU01000030.1:0-417 GCA_002418775.1 Firmicutes bacterium UBA5766 | reverse complement strand
GCACGCGGTTCATACCCGCGGTGTCCGGGGTTCGAGTCCCTGCGCCGCTACCAGCTTTCCCTTTACCTTCCGTTTGCGACAAAAAATAATCTTATACGACCATTTCGGCCAGGATCATCCAAAATATCTTTTTAATAGTTTTAATTTTCAGCAATTTATTTTAAAATTTTTAAGAAGAGTACTTGACGTGTCCCTAATGATAAAATATATTATAAGATAAGAATCGATAAACTGTTCTGACTATTAGAAACATATCAGCATTGCTGTATTTTAGATAGCCAAAACAGCTTATTGTTTCCCACAATATACCAGCAGGCATGAGAAAGCCGGCAGTTGAATTAGTATATTTAAAACTTATATACTAGTCAATCAATCAACCAACAAAAAATACATAACCCAACTTTCCCCTCCCAAACC
>DIEU01000050.1 GCA_002418775.1 Firmicutes bacterium UBA5766 | reverse complement strand
ATTATTGTTCATTGTAGTGATAAAAAATTTGCTTCTCTACAATAATCGACATTTTCCCTGAAGGAAAAACTTCTTGCGATCCAATAGTATTAAATATTGCCGTTGTGAGCAATTTCCGGCGCCAGCTTTTATGAATGGACGGTAATTCTACCCGGGTGGTATACTTTTTGGTTTCAAGGCCGCTTTTGTTATTTACCGGTATTGTAATCTCCGGGATAGTATTGTCGGGTTATCTCAATATTTCCCCGGGTTTTCTTTTGCTGCTGCTGGGTATTGCCTTCTTCGCCGCCGTAACAGGGTATCTCTTTTCGTGGAGGGCTTCCGGCATCGTCCTTTCTTTGTTATTTTTCCTGACCGGCATTTTCTACGGGACTATTTCCAACAATCGGGTGAACCCTGATCTATTCCGGTATACCGGCCACTGGGTCACTCTGGAAGGGGTGGTTTGCTCTGAACCTGATTTAAGGCCGGATAAGGTCTTCTACAAACTGGATCTGACCAGAATAAAAATTGGGGAAGAACAAAGCCGTTTAAAAGCCAGGGTGTTGGTGCAGGCGCCGAAGCCGGACAAAGTATACTGCTTTGGAGATTTATTAAGGATTCACGGATTGCTGGTCCGTCCCGATGAGCCTGGGAATCCAGGTGAATTTGATTACAGAACTTACCTGACCAGGCAGGGAATAGGGGTGATTTTAAGGGCTTCCGGTTCTGAAGATTTTGTTTTGCTTGGTGTCAGGGGCAATCCGTTTATGCGTCAACTGCTGCTTTTAAAGAAAAAGATCATTATGGTACAGCAGCAAACCCTGCCGGCCGACAAGGCCGCCCTGGTAAACGGGATTGTTTTCGGAACCCAGGGCCAGATCCCGGAAAAGCTGTGGGAAGCTTTCAGCCAGACTGGAATCGTTCATATCTTAAGCGTTTCGGGAATGCACGTGGGCCTTGTTTTAGCCGGGGCAATTGCTCTTACCGGATTTTTAAACATCCCGGTTATTCAGGGTACCTTGCTGATATCTTTGCTGGTTATTCTTTATTCGCTTTTTTGCGGCATGGGTCCGGCGGTGACCCGTTCAGCCCTGATGGCTTTAATGTTTCTCTGGTCGTATCGCTTGGGGCGCAAACAGGATTGGCCGACGACCCTTTCTTTGGCCGCTTTGATAATTCTGCTCTGGAAACCGGCGGCTATCTATGATATTGGCTTTCAGCTCTCTTTTTCCGCCACCTGGGGGATACTTTACCTCGGCCCGGTTATTGACGAACTGTTAAAAAAGCATACCCGCTGGCCTGCCTGGATTCAGGCGACCATTTGGGTTTCACTTGCCGCGCAACTGGCCACACTGCCGCTCGTAGCCCTGTATTACAATCTTTTTTCACCCGTCTCCATGTTGGCCAATATTTTAGCCGTTCCTTTAACCACCGCAATTTTGGCTTTGGGTGTATGTTCCGGTATTCTGGGTCTTTTTTCTGTTTTTCTGGCCGGCTTGATCAATGCCTGTACGTCTGCGGTCTTAGATATATTTATTGCGGTTGTCTCTTTATTGAATAACCTGCCCGGTTCGTTTATTTCCATACCCAGCCCTCCTCTAATTTTTATACCTGCCTGGTTTATTGTTTTGTTTTTTTCAGCAAGGATTTTCAACAAAAAGAACGCTTCAACCACAGTACGGTTTTTATCTGAAAATCGAAACGCCGCTGTTTTAATTCTTATTCTAGCCGTGACGGCGATATCTTTATTGTTCTTCAAGACACCGGCGGAAAAACAGCTTGTTATGCATATGATTGATGTCGGACAGGGGGAGAGTATTCTGATTCAATTCCCCTCGGGAAAAAACATGCTGGTTGATACCGGTGGATGGGAAGGTGAATTTGCTACCGGCGAAGGAGCCGGAAGCAAGGTTGTCCTGCCTTACCTGCAAAGGTTGGGAGTACGCAGACTGGATGTCCTGTTGCTCACTCACTCTCATGAGGACCATGCGGGGGGCGCCGCCGCAGTGGTAAACAGCATTCCGGCAGCTTTAGTAATAGTATCTTCCGCCGCTCAAAAAGCAAATTCTCTTTCCGGGGCTTCGCCTGAAGAAGATCCATACTCCCGCCTTCTGGAGGGTTTCCGGAAAAAGGGGATCCTTATTCAAGCCGTTAATGAGGGAGACAGGCTGCTTCTTGATCCGGATGTGGAAATAAAGGTCCTAAGCCCTTCATCGACGCGGACTTACCAGGCGGATGATGAAAATAACAGTTCGGTAGTTTTGATGATCCGCTACGGGAGACAAAAATTTCTTCTAACCGGGGATATAGAAGTTGAAGCTCAGGAAAGCCTTTTAAAATCAGGAGCTGATCTTAGAGCTGATGTCCTTAAAATGCCCCACCATGGCAGCAGTAACCTGCTCAGGTCTTTTGTTGAGAGGGTTCACCCTTCATTTGCCCTGATCTCAGCAGGTAAGAATAACCGTTTCTTTCTGCCCTCATCTGAAACAGTAAAACTGCTCAAAGATTTAAATATCCCCGTCTACCGGACGGATAAGGACGGCGCAATAATCCTATCTGCAAACGGCAGTAAAATGAGAGTTAAAACAGGCAGGGGAACAGGGCCGTGGTAAGTTTTATCTTAATCAAGCCGGCTGATCTTCTGCCCGATCTATCACCACTCGCCCAGAGGACTCCCGCCTCTATAGGCGGGTGGTGAATGGGCGGCTGGGCGATAGCCCGGCAATTTTGTTTGCAATTTACCAGAATGCGCCGTAAAGCCCCTGCTTTTTTTTTAAGCCTGGGGATATAAGGCGCATCGGGCGAAGCCCGATTATCACCGTCATGTTGCATTATGTAACATTTCGGTATATAATGTTTTCATGGACTATAAATCAAACAATAATGTCGTCTACTCATGTAAATATCATGTGGTGTGGTGTCCCAAATACAGGCGAAAGGTTCTCGTCCATGGTGTAGATGTTCGGTTAAAGGAGTTAATACACCAAATCGCAACCGGGCATCAAGCAGAAGTCATGGAGTTGGAGATTATGCCAGATCATGTGCATCTACTGGTTGAGGTAGACCCGCAATATGGTATTCATCGCCTGGTTAAGCAACTTAAAGGAGCTACCTCAAGAATACTTCGCCAGGAGTTTCCACGGTTAAAACAACGACTTCCCACCTTATGGACCAACAGCTATTTTGTATCTACCGTAGGGGGAGCGCCTTTAGAGATTATTAAGCAGTACATTGAAAACCAAAAACGTTCTGAAACTAGACAACGAAAGGAGGCGAAACAATGTTAAAAACCTACAAATACCGCATCTATCCTGCCTCCGGGCAAGCAGCCATTATCATAAATGTCCTAACCCTATGCCGATATCTATATAATTGTGCTCTTGAGCACCGTATCCAGGCATATAAGAGGGCTGGTAAAACCGTCAACAAGTATGAGCAAATGGCCGAGTTGCCTGACATTAAGAGCGAGTTCCCGAAATTCAAAGACGTTCACTCTCAAGTTCTCCAGGAGGTACTAAAGAAACTTGACAAGACATTCCAAAACTTTTTTCGGCGTATACGGGAAGGTGACGCAAGACCTGGTTTTCCCCGGTACAAAGCAGAAAACAGATACCACTCTTTTGTCTATCCACAGCCAAACTCTAAAATGCTGCCGTTAGGCGGAACCATAAACCTCCCAAAGATCGGGATAATTCCAATCAGACTCTCACGTCCACTTGAAGGGACACCCAAAACCTGTACGGTCGTTCATAAGAACGGGAAATTTTATGCCTGCTATTCCTGTGAAGCAGAGGCACAAATCCTTCCGCCAACCGGTAACCAGGCGGGCATCGACATGGGTGTTTCCGCCTTCGTAGCCACATCATACGGGGAGATTTTTGAAGCCCCCAATACCTACCGCAAAGCCGAAAAGCGACTCAAGAGGGTGCAACGTGAAGTCTCCCGGCGAAAGAAAGGCTCAAATAGGCGGCGCAAGGCCGTCCGGAAGCTGGCCAAGACCCATGAGAAGGTTGCCAACCAACGCCGGGACATAGCTCATAAAACAGCCCGAATACTGGTTAATAAGTATGACTTAATTGCCCATGAAGACCTGCAGGTAAACAATATGCTCAAGAATCACCACCTGGCTAAAAATATTCAAGATGCAGGCTGGAACCTCTTTTTCAACATCCTGGCGAGCAAAGCGGAAGAAGCTGGCCGCCAAGTTGTGAAGGTACCTCCTGCGTATACTTCTCAAATTTGTTCTGATTGCGGGCAAATCGTTAAAAAAAATCTGGCTGAACGTACACATAAATGTCCTGAATGTGGCTTAATTCTCGACCGGGATGTAAATGCAGCCAGGAATATTTTAAAAATCGCCCTTGCATCCTAATCCAGCAAAATAAAGGGCTCGGACTGAGCCTTCGGGGATGTGGGTGCGCTGGCTCCCGCAGAAGAACCGAGAATCAAACTATGGCATTGAGTCATGGATTTTTGAATCCTCTGGCTTTAGCCATGGGGAGAACGTCAAAAGCTTTCTTATTTGCCTTGCATTTTCGACATCAATGCCGGTAGTAGGCTCGTCGAGAAAAAGAATTTTAGGTTCATGGATAATTCCAGCGGCAAAGGTAAGTTTTCTTTTCATCCCTTTTGAATATGCTTTAAAGGGTCGATTACCGGCATCAGCAAGACCAAACTGCTCCAATAACAGTTTTGCCCGTGTCTCCCTATTGTTCTTGCTTATGCCGTAAAGAGAAGCACAGAACACGAGATTGTCGAATCCGCTTAAATCTTCATATAGATTGCTCTCATCCGGGACAATCCCAATAATTTGCTGAACTCTTTTGATGTTCATAATACCGTCTTGACCGGTAATACGAATTGAGCCTGATGTGGGTCTTGCAAGTCCTGTGAGTATGTTGATAGTCGTGGTCTTACCAGAGCCATTGGGTCCGAGAAATCCAAAAATCTCTCCTGCTTCAATTGAGAAAGAGACGTCTTTGACGGCTTTAAAATTTCCAAATTGCTTGCTTAAATTGTATACTTGTATAATGGGATCCGTCACTCCAAATTCATACCTTCCCTGGAATTCTTTGTTTAAAGATTCTCTGGAGAAGGGTGAAATCCTTTTTCAAGGATGACTGTGAAGAGATTCTTAGTATAGTAAGGGTTTTTATAGTCTAAATTTTAAGCAGATTGAAATAGGGATAAAAAAGGGCTGCTATAAATTATAGTGGATATCGGGGAAAACGCTTATGGATATAAGTACAAATAAATTTCTACTTGCTTTTGCGCTTACATTATTTGCGGGGTTATCTACGGGAATAGGGAGTTTATTTGCTTTTTATGCGAGGAAAACAAACAAAATATTCTTATCAGCTTCTTTAGGTTTCTCTGCAGGTGTAATGATTTATGTTTCTATGATAGAAATCTTCACAGAAGCGAGAGAATCTTTAGAAATTATATATGGCGCACCAAAGGGATATTGGGTTACTGTGATCGCTTTTTTTGCAGGGGTTTTTTTGATTGCTTTAATTGATAAAATTATTCCAAGTAAAGATAATCCTCACGAAATATGTGAAATAGAAGATATGACAGAAGATGGAACAGTTGACCCGGTATTATTAAGAATGGGTTTATTTTCAGCCTTAGCAATAGCAATTCACAATTTTCCCGAGGGATTAGCTACTTTTGTTGCTAATATTCAAGATCCCAAAATAGGTATCAGCATAGCAGTTGCGATAGCAATTCATAATATCCCTGAAGGCATTGCGGTTTCTATTCCGATATTTTATGCCACAGGTGACAGAAAAAAAGCTTTTAAATACTCTTTTCTTTCGGGTTTATCCGAACCTGTAGGAGCGTTAATCGGTTATTTCCTATTGATTAAATTTTTAAATGCTTCCTTGTTTGGTTTAGTATTTGCCGGTGTCGCTGGCATTATGGTATATATTTCTTTGGACGAATTGTTGCCGGCTGCTGAAAAATATGGGGAGCATCATATTTCTATATATGGTCTTATCGCGGGAATGGGAGTTATGGCCTTATGTCTGTTGCTTTTTGCATAAGGCGTTTCATGGATTTGGATCATGTATAGTATAGGACCTTTATTGAACACATGAAATAAAATTACTGTTCTATCGCCCCGGAAGGTAATAATCTTTCAGGGCTTTTTATTATCAAAACTGATTCTTTGGTAAAATGGCTCAAACTATGCTTCGAGCAATTCGTGTGAAATCTAAAGAGGAACTTAAAGAAAGAATCTATGCCTACATCAAAGAAATTAATGATAGTCCTACAATAATATATCGCTGGAAATATAAGATGGATGAGTTTTCCATTGTGTAATGTTTATGTCAAGGGTTTTCATCATCTGGGCTATAACGGCTCGTTCCTCTCCCGTGATTTCAGGGCTAATCTGGCGTTCTATTGCGCTCATCTCAGAATTATCCGGTGACTCAAAGGGAATGTTCTTTCTGGTTTTGGAGCAGGTAACCCTGCTGCCTGTTAATAGGCGGCTGGTACAGGTTTTTAATTCATGGTATAATTACCTGTAGTTTGGGTATCTGTAATTTTCCTCAAATTGTTATTATTGGCAGAATAGATCTCAATTTTGGTGGAGGATTCGGATGATCAGAAAAAAAACCAAAGCCTTTATTTTTTTGACTGTTTTGCTTTTTTGGTTGCTGCCGGCGTGTACCGCCTGTGCAGGCGCCAATCGCAGCCGTATTGTCGTGCTTTCAGTTGAAGGCCCAATCGTTCCGGTAACGGCAAGTTATATCCAGCGGGGGATCGATCTTGCCGAAAGTGAAGGCGTTGCCTGTATAATTAAACTTAATACGCCAGGCGGTTTGTACGCTTCAACCCAGAAGATTGTTGACTATATTTTAAACGCCGGGGTACCTGTGATAGTCTATGTGTCTCCTCAGGGAGGCTGGGCAGGTTCTGCCGGGACCTTTATTACCATAGCCGCTCATTATGCTGTTATGGCGCCCGGGAGCAGGATTGGCGCGGCTCATCCCGTTTCCGCGGGTTCCGGACAAACTGAAGAATCCGGCGTCTCGGGTCAAAAAATCACCGAGGACGCAACAGCATGGGTCCGTTCGCTTGCCCAGCTGCGCGGCAGGAATGTCCAGGCTGCGGAGCTTGCCGTGCGTGAAAGCAAATCCTATTCCGATCAAGAAGCTTTAAAAATTAAACTTATTGATGCGCGTGCCCGCACAATGGACGAATTGCTTCAAAATTTAAATGGGAAAGAATTAACCATCCGGGACGGTAGGATAATTATCCTGACGACGGGCAATGTGGATTTATTTCCCGTAGCGATGAACTTTCGCGAGAAATTTTTAACGGCGATAAGCAATCCGGAAGTTGCTTATCTTCTTTTTACTTTAGGTATGACTGGCCTGATCGCGGAAATTTACCATCCGGGAGCTGTATTCCCGGGCTTGGTAGGCGCCATTGGCCTTCTTTTGGGCCTCTACGGCCTTGGGACCCTCGACGCATACTGGGTTGGTATAATACTTTTACTGCTTGCCTTCGGGCTCTTTGCCGCTGAGGCTTTTGTAACCAGCCATGGTGTAATAGGCGCCGGCGGCGCTGTATCATTTGTGATGGGCTCAATTTTGCTTTTTTCAGGCAGCGGGACGGGGCTTGCCATTAGTCCCTGGTTAATCGTCGTCACGACCGCTTTCTTCATAGCCCTGGTTGGTTTATTGCTTCTGGCGGTTGTCAGGGGGCAAAAACGGCATGTAATTACCGGAACGGAAGGAATAATTGGGCAGACGGCTGTTGCGCGCTCAACACTAAACCCGGCGGGGATTGTATTTTTTTCAGGCGGTTTATGGAATGCTGTTTCTGAAGAAGGAACTGTCGACGAAGGTGAAGAGGTTATTATAAAATCGGTAAAAGGCTTAAAATTAACGGTTATGAAGAAGAATAACAGTTAAAAAAAGGAGGTAAGAACAATGGGATATTTTACCACATCAATTCTGATCATTGTCATTCTGGTTCTTTTGACGTCGGCTATCAGGATAGTGCAGGAATACGAGCGGGGAGTAATTTTTCGCCTTGGCCGTGTTGTCGGAGCGAGGGGTCCCGGATTGATTTTTTTGATTCCCTTTATTGAGCGCATGCAAAAAGCAGATCTAAGGGTAGTAACGATGGATGTCCCCTCCCAGGAAGCCATCACAAATGATAACGTGACAATTAAGGTAAACGCCATAGTCTATTTCCAGGTGGTTAACCCGGTTCAGTCAGTCGTAAATGTTTTAGATTACTTTCGCGCCACTTCACAATTGTCTCAAACTACTTTACGCAGTATCATGGGCCAATCACAACTGGATGAGATACTTGCTAAAAGAGAAGAAATAAACCAGCGCCTGCAAAAGACGATTGATGAAGGAACAGAATCCTGGGGGATTAAAGTAAACTTAGTTGAAATCCGGGACCTTGAACTCCCTTCAACCATGCAAAGGGCAATGGCCGCCCAGGCGGAGGCCGAACGTGAACGCCGCGCAAAGATAATCCACGCCGACGGTGAGTACCAGGCTTCTGAAAAGCTGGCCCAGGCGGCTCAAATCATTTCCCAGGCGCCGGCAGCCATGCAGCTTCGCTATCTGCAGACGATCAGGGAAATTACAACAGACAAGGCCAGCACGATTGTTTTCCCTCTGCCGATGGATTTGATCATGCCTTTGGTAAAACTGCTGGAAAAAAAAGAAAAATAGACCGGTTACCTATTAATATGGCGAGGTGGACTTATGAGGTGGAGCCAGGCCAGTGATATTGGCAACGTACGCACTGTAAATGAGGACAGCATTTGTGTCCGTCCCGAGCTCGGTTTTTTTGCCGTAGCCGACGGTATGGGCGGAAACCTGTCTGGCGAAGTAGCCAGCCGTAAAATCCTGCAGGAACTGGAAAGCTTTTTGATTTCCTATCCGGACCAAAATCAGGATCCCGGTGTGATTCTGGCGGAAGGGGTTAAAAGGGCAAACAAGGCTGTTTATGTGGCTTCCTTCAAGAGTGAGGATTACCACGGTATGGGCACGACCTTGAGCTGTATTATAGTGCGGGGCTATACATTTTACCTGGCTCATGTAGGCGACAGCAGGATTTATCTGTTCAGGAACGGAACCATTGAACAGTTAACCCGGGATCATTCGATGGTCCAGGAGATGCAGAACGAAGGGGTTATCACCGAAGAAGAGGCAAGAAGCCACCCTTACCGTCATGTTTTGACACGGGCGCTGGGTGTAGAACTGAACATGGAAACAGATATCGATCATTTTCAGCTTCAGCCGGGGGATATGTTACTTTTATGCTCGGATGGTTTATCCAGTTTTGTCAACGATGAAACTATCCTGCAGGTAGTTTTAAACGCCGCCGATCTTGACCAGGCAGTAAATGAGCTTGTTCAATGCGCTTTAGATGCCGGAGGAGCTGACAATATTTCAGTAATTTTAGTGGCTGTTGACTAGTTTAATAAGACAAAAAATCCGTTATTCTTGCGTATATACACTTATTGGGTAATTAAACCATAAGGACTTATGGAGTTGGACATTATGATTGGCAGGACGCTTGGGGGCAGGTATGAAATAATTGAGGAACTCGGCAGCGGAGGAACGGCCGTTGTTTACAAAGGACTGGACAACTCCCTTGGACGTCCCGTGACAATTAAAATCCTGCGGCCGGAATATACAACCGATTACGATTTTGTAAGGCGTTTTCAACACGAGGCGAGGGCGGTTGCCAGTCTTTGCCATCCCAATATTGTCAGTCTTTACGATGTCGGACAGGAAGGAAATATACATTACCTGGTCATGGAATATGTACACGGGGATAATCTGAAGGCAATCATTGCCAAAGAAGGACCTTTGTCCCCGGCAAGGGCAATCCATATAGTCTGTCAAGTTTGTGAAGCGCTTACGCATGCTCATGAAAATAATATAGTTCACCGTGACGTAAAGCCGCATAATATCTTGATAACCAGGGAAGGATGGGCAAAATTAAGCGACTTTGGTATTGCACGGGACGTAACAGGAACCACGATTACTTATACTAGTTCCTTTATCGGTTCGGTGCATTATCTGTCACCGGAACAGGCGCGCGGGCAGTTGGCTGACCAGAGGTCCGACCTTTATTCACTGGGTGTTGTCCTTTATGAAATGTTAACGGGTTCCGTTCCCTATCAGGGGGACAACCTTATTGCAGTGGCTTTAAAACACATTCAGGACGAACCTGAGCGCCCTTCAAAGTTAAATGAAAGGATAACTCCGCAGCTGGAAGAAGTAATCCTACGTGCGATAGCCAAGGATCCTTCTAAAAGATTTCAAAACGGGCGGGAACTATCCCTGCGTTTACGGGAATCGTTGTCAAAAAACAAGGGTGAGCCGGCGGAAAACGGCGCCTTTGAAAATACAGCGACGGGATTGTTTGAACCTTTAGTTGAAGAGGAAGAAAAGGAGGAACCTGATATTGCCGTTGTAAAAAAAAGAAAAATGCGCCCTTTGAGTGTGCTGATTGGCAGCCTGCTGTTAATTTTGATTGTAACCGGGGCGGCCTTTGCTTTTAACAAGTTTTATTTTAATATACCCGAAATTAAAGTGCCGGATGTTGTTAACAAAAGCCAGGAGGAAGCTGAAAAGACCCTCGCCGACTTGGGACTTAAAGTTGAGGTTGTTAAAGAGCATAATGACGATGTGGCTGAAGGTCACGTAATTGACCAGGATATAGGTCCGGATGATCCCGCAGTCAAGCCGCCAAGGCTAATCAAGCTTACTGTCAGCCTGGGCAAAGATCTCCGGGAAGTACCCGACTTGTATAAACTAACCCTGCTTGACGCCAAAGCCCAGGTTGTCCGGGCAGGATTAAAAATAAGCGAACCGGTTCAAGAGGGAAATAATGATGACGTCACGGAAGGTTGCATATATCAGCAATATCCATCCCCCGGCGCAAAAAAACCTGCCGGGAGCTATGTTACGGTTTATGTTTCACTGGGTAAAAATGTAGCTAAAACACAGGTCCCCCGCCTCATTGGCCTGACCATAGAACAGGCCAGGGAGGAGTTGAGCAAAACAAATCTGAAACTGGATGAAAAATTTGAATGGGCAGACAGCGCCGATTATCTTTCTGGCCAAATTTTGTCGCAGGAGCCTGAAGCAGACAGCGATGTGACTGAAGATACTGCCGTCAAGGTTGTCTTAAGCAGGGGGCCCGGCCCTTCGCCTACTAGTGTTAAAGTAAAGGTACCGGTTCCGGATGATGGACAAGATCACGAGGTAAGGATAAGCCTTGAAGATATAAGAGGTACAAGGGATGTCTATGTCAGCACGCAGGCTCCTGGCGATGTGGTATCCCAAATTGTCCGTTATTACGGGCATGCTACAATTAAAGTCTACATTGACGGCTCGCTGGTTAAAGATAAAACCTATTGATTTGGCTTTTAAAACAACATTTAGGAGGTTTTTGTGCTCACTCAAGGGGTTGTAGTTAAGGTTTACGGCGGTTTTTACTACATAAGAGCGGGAAATGCAGTATGGGAATGTGTCTTGCGGGGACGTTTCCGGATCGGCCAGCAGCGTGTGCTGGTGGGGGATAACGTAGAATTTTTTATTCAGAATGAAAGATCCGGAATTATTGAAACTGTTTTTCCTAGGAGGAACGCTCTTTTACGTCCCAGAGTAGTTAACATCGAGCAGGCGGTTATCGTCCTGGCAACTCGTAACCCTTATCCCAATCCGCTTTTGCTTGATCGTTTCCTCATTCAGGCAAAGGATGCGGGTATCAGGGCTTATATTGTTTTTAATAAAATCGATATTGGAACTGAAGAAATTCAAAAACTCACTGCAACGTACCTGAAAATCGGCTATAGTGTGCTTTTAACCAGCGCAAAGGAACAAACGGGAATAGACGAGCTGCGCAAAATCTTTTCAAATGGCATAACAGTGTTGGCTGGTCCTTCCGGAGTGGGAAAGAGCAGCCTTTTGAATGCTGTTTCACCGGGCTTAATGCTTAAGACCGGCGCCATCAGCGGCAAAGCGGGCACGGGCAGGCATACTACCCGTCATGCCGAGTTGCTGCCCCTTCCCGAAGGAGGATTTGTGGCGGACACACCCGGTTTTTCCAAACTTGGTCTCCCGGAGGTGGACCGGGTTGAGCTCGCCGGGCTGTTCCCGGAATTTGAGCCATATATATATATATGTCAGTTTACTGGTTGTCTGCATATGCAGGAACCTGGCTGCGCCGTAAAAAAAGCTCTTCAAGCGGGAGAAATCAGCAGCCTGCGGTATAATAATTACTTGAGACTGTTAAATGAAATTGCCGGGCGGGAAAGGAAATACATGAAATGATTAAAATAGCGCCTTCGATTCTTTCCGCCGATTTTGCCAATCTCATGGCGGAAGTAAAGAAAATAGAAAAAAGCGGCGCCGATTACCTGCATGTTGACGTGATGGACGGCTGCTTTGTGCCCAATATAACTTTTGGGCCGGTGGTTGTACAGGCCCTTCGCCCTTACTGGGCGCCGCCTATTGATGTTCACCTGATGATTGAGGAACCGGGCAGGCATTTAGATAGCTTTATTGCGGCAGGCGCCGACCTGATCACAGTTCACGCAGAGGCTGACAGGCACCTTCACCGCACACTGAAATATATAAAGGACCGCGGCAGGAAGGCCGGGGCAGCGATAAATCCGGCTACCCATCATTCATGCCTGGAATATATCCTGCCGTTTGTCGACCTGATCGTGATCATGTCAGTAAACCCTGGTTTTGGCGGGCAGGTGTTTATTCCTGAAGTCATACCTAAAATTAAAGCTGTTAAAGAAATGCTTGACACGTTTGGTTATAACGCCGAGATAAGCGTTGACGGCGGGATAGGTCCTGAGACCGTCCTTTCGGTTGCCGAGGCCGGCGCAAATGTTGTTGTGGCCGGTTCGGCGGTTTTTGGCAGCCCTGATCCTGCCCAGGCGGTTAGAAATATTAAAGAAGCTGCAGCAAGGAGGTGAATCCTGTGGCAGTTTGGAAGTGTTCGGAATGCGGTAACCTCGTCGAAGTAAGGTGCAAGCCGGGCAAGTGTTCTTCCTGCGGAGCGGAAAAAGGAAAGCTGATTAAAGAGGAAGCCGAAAAACCCCCAAAAGCTAAAAAAAAGTAGAGGGTACTTTTAAAGGGGTTGGACCCATATATGTTTAATAAAGTGGTTATCGTCGGAGTGGGACTGATCGGCGGGTCTTTGGGCCTGTCGCTGATCGGCCGCTCACTTGCGTCTACTGTGATTGGTGTGGGCAGAAACCCTGAAAACCTGCGTTTGGCTGTTGAATGCGGGGCGATCCATGAGGCTGCGGAAAACCTGGCGGACGCTGTTGCCGGCGCCGATCTGGTTGTCTTGGCCGCACATGTTGAGGCAGTAGGCGGTTTGCTGAAGGAAATGCTTCCCTGTCTGTCCGGGGGAACTGTAGTTACGGATGTAAGCAGCACCAAGGTTAAAATAGTGCGCTTCGCCTCGGAATTGATGCCGCCGGGGGTTTTTTTCGTAGGCGGTCACCCCATGGCCGGTTCGGAACAGCAGGGGGTAAAGGGCGCGGACCCGTATCTTTTCGAGAATGCCTATTATATTTTAACCCCTCTGCCGGACACGCCGGGGTTTGCCTGTGACAGAGTAAAAGCTATGGCGGAAGGTGTTGGGGCAAGGGTAATTGAGATGACGCCTGAAGAACATGACCGCGCTGTTGCTGCGGTGAGTCACCTGCCGCACTTTGCCGCGGTTGCTCTTGTCAGGTCTCTGGCCAGCCTTTCCGACAGGGAAAAAATTCTGCCTCTGGCGGCAGGCGGTTTCCGGGATTCTACGCGTATTGCCCAAAGCAATCCCCCAATGTGGCGTGATATATTTATTTCCAATAAAGATATGCTGCTGAATATGAGCAGGGTCTTCAGACAGCAGCTTGAATTATTGGAAAACGCCGTGGCGGCTGAAGACGGCCCGCGGATTATAAAGCTCCTTGAGGAAGCCAGGGAAGTCCGGCGGCAGGTGCCGGCAAAAACAAAAGGTTATTTACCGGTGCTTTATCAGATATTGATTTCAGTCCCCGACCGGCCGGGTGTAATAGGCGATTTGTCTGCCCAGCTGGGCAAAGCGGGAATAAATATTGCAGATATAGAGATTTTAAGAGTAAGAGAAGGAGTTGGCGGGAGCATCAGAGTTGCTTTCGCTACCGAGGCGGAGCAGAATTCTGCGGTTGAAGAGCTGCGCAGAGAAGGAATGCAGGTAGTAAAGGGGTAGTTTATGGAATACAGGATTAAATCCCCTGCCGGTTTACGCGGAACCATTTCCGTGCCCGGAGATAAGTCAATTTCTCACCGGGCAGTAATGCTGGGTTCGCTGGCTGAAGGGGAGACATATATTGAAAATTTTTTGACAGGCGCGGATTGCCTGGCTACAATGAGCTGTTTTCGTCTGATGGGAGTGAAATTTGACGGACCCAACGAAAAGGGGAATCTGGTTGTACACGGGAGCGGACCCCTGGCTCTGAGGGAACCGGAAATGGCGCTTGACGCGGCGAATTCAGGAACAACAATACGTTTGCTTTTAGGAATTCTTTCCGGATTGCCTTTTTTTAGTGTATTAACAGGAGATGCTTCACTGCGCAGCAGGCCGATGAGCCGGGTGACCGTCCCGCTGGGTTTGATGGGCGCCAGGATATGGGGGCGCCAGGGAGGGAAACTTGCCCCCTTGGCCGTGCAGGGAGGGAATTGCGCAGGCATTAAGTACACCCTGCCCGTTGCCAGCGCCCAGGTAAAATCAGCCATCTTACTGGCCGGCCTGCTGGCTTCGGGGGAAACTGAAGTGACGGAACCTCTCCAGTCCCGGGATCATACGGAACGCATGTTGAAGCTTTTTGGAGCGGAATTAACGGTCGACGGCAAAGCAATCAGGATCCGCGGGAAACAAAAACTTAAAGGGCAGCATGTGGTTGTTCCCGGAGATATTTCATCGGCAGCCTTTTTTTTGGCGGCAGGCGCATCAGTTCCCGGTTCGGATCTCACAATAAAGGATGTGGGGGTTAATCCCACCCGCTGCGGTATTCTGGAGGTAATGGAGCAGATGGGCGCAGATATCACAGTATTTAACAGGCGGGAGGTCAGATGCGAACCTGTAGCCGACATTCGCGTAAGACATTCAAAACTAAAAGGGACTACGATTGGCGGGGAACTTATTCCCAGGCTTATTGATGAAGTTCCCGTTTTGGCGGTACTGGGAACGGCTGCCGAAGGTGAAACCGTGGTTAAAGACGCAGCGGAGTTAAAGGTAAAAGAGAGCGACAGGATAGCTGTTCTGGCCGGAGAACTGCGCAAATTTAACGCAGCTGTGGAGGAACTGCCCGACGGACTGGCGATTCAGGGGGGCCGTCCACTGAAAGCAGCTGTCTGTGAAAGCCACGGAGATCACCGCATAGCTATGGCCATGGCAATTGCCGGACTATCAGCCCAGGGGCAAACTGTAGTTAAAAATACTGAATGTGTTGATGTTTCTTTCCCCGGATTTTTCAAAACCCTTTATTCGCTTGGTTAGGTTTTTGCTTTAAAAATTACTCAAAAAAACAGGAAACCGGTTTATTATGTCGAATTCCTTGCACTAAATATTATATTAACTGGCGGTTTAAAGGTTGATGCCTTTTTGTGTAGCAATTGACGGGCCGGCCGGAGCCGGTAAAAGCACTGTCGCTAAAATGGTTGCGGAAAGATTAAATTATATATATGTTGACACGGGGGCAATGTATCGGGTTGTAACATTGAATGCCCTGCAGCGGCACATAAACCTGGAGGATGAGCAAGCGCTGACCTGCCTTGCGGCTTCAACCGCGATTGAACTGTCCGCCGGCTGCAATAAATGTACCCGTGTGTTTATGGATGGAAAAGAAGTATCCCTTGCGATAAGGACTCCGGAAGTTTCCCGCAGCGTTTCCCTTGTTGCCCGTGTGCCGGGTGTCAGAAAAGAGCTTGTCAACCAGCAAAGAAGGATGGCCAGGTCAAGTAATGTAGTAATGGAGGGGCGCGATGTGGGCACAGTAATAGTACCGGATGCCCAGGTTAAAATATTTTTAACCGCCTCCGCAGATGAACGGGCAAAAAGGCGTTTAGAGGATTTAGCCGGGCAGGGTTTTAAAATGACTTTGGGTGATATGACAGAAGAAATAAACGAACGCGATAAATTGGACAGTTCCCGCGCAGTGGCGCCTTTAGTTGCTGCTCCTGATGCAAAAGTCATTGACAGCTCAAAGATGCAGACTCGTGATGTTGTTGAACTTATTCTGGAGCTGATCAGGAGGAGAAGCGGATAGTGTTTTATTGGTTTGGCCGGTTTATCTGCCGGGTTGTTCTTCTCTTGCGCCGGATGAAAGTATCCGGCGGCGCCAATGTTCCCCGGCAGGGAGGCCTGCTGGTAGTAAGCAACCATGTCAGTTACTGGGATCCGGTAGCAGTTGGGTCCGCCCTGAAGCGCAAGGTTCATTTTATGGCCAAAGCCGAGCTTTTTGCGATGCCTGCTTTTGGAACAATAATTACATGGTGCGAAGCTTTCCCTGTAAGCCGCGGGGGAACTGATCAGAAGGCGGTGCGAACAGCTCTGCAGTTTCTCAAGCAGGGAGAGGTTGTAGGTATTTTTCCTGAAGGAACGCGGAGCCATACATCCGAACTTTTAGATCCCCATCTTGGAGTCGCTATGCTGGCTGTTCATGGGAATGCGGCGGTGCTTCCGGTAGCCGTAATAGGTACGAGAGGATTTCTTGGCAGGGTAAAGGTTGTTATCGGCAAGCCGTTAAACTTTTCAAAACCAAAAACAAAAAGTGACCTGAAAGAAAAATACAGGGCGATCAGCCTTCAAATAATGGATGAAATTTCAGGATTAATGGGCGATAAAGAACGGTGATTGGATGGAAGTGCGTTTAGCAAAAGAAGCCGGTTTCTGCTTCGGGGTAACCCGGGCGGTTGAAATCGCCAGGAATACCGCCCAGGAGAAGAATCAGGTTTATTCGTTAGGGCCTTTGATTCATAATCCGCAAGTTGTCGAGAAATTAGCCCGGGCCGGAATAAAAGAAACCGAAAATATGGCGGACATTCCGGCCGGATCTACAGTGATTGTTCCGGCCCACGGGGTTGGACCGGAAGTGATGGTCAAGCTTGATAAATTAAAGGTATGTGTTGTCGACGCTACCTGTCCGTTTGTTCGCAGAGCGCAGAACCTGGCGCATTATCTTGGCCGGCGTACACAGGTAGTTATCGTGGGCGATCAAAAACACCCCGAAGTAATAGGTATAATAGGCTATGCCGGGGAACAAGCTTTAATAGTGGAAGGTCCTGATCAGGCAGAATTACTGGATACTTTCCCTGAAGTAGCCGTATTGGCCCAGACAACACAGCCTTTGAGCAATTTTCAGTCTGTGATAGATGTTCTCCGGAGCAAGACAGATTCTGTTAAAGTTTTTAACACTATCTGTGACGCAACAGGTATGCGGCAGCAGGCTGCTTTGGAACTTGCCCGGCAGGTGGGCGCAATGGTAGTGGCGGGAGGAAAAACAAGCGCCAATACCAGAAGGCTGGCTGAACTAAGCCGGGAATCGGGCGCCCCTACATATCATGTTGAAACTGCCCGTGATTTAAAAGCAGAATGGTTTAAAAATGTTGAAGTTGCAGGCCTGACAGCCGGAGCGTCGACACCGGACTGGATAATAGAGGAAGTTCAAACACGGATGAAGGAGTTGGGCGAAGTGATGGTTGAGGATGAAAAAAATGAAAACAGCAATGTTAACGCTCTTGAAACAGAGGAAGTAAAGACTGCCGTTCCGGAAGATGCCGTCGATGTTTCCGGGAGCCCGTGGGAAACGTCGGCCGGCACAGATGAGACAGTGCAGGAATCTGATTCAACAGATGAGTCTGATGCGGTTTCCGAGGAAGGGATGGAAGGTACTGTTGAGGTTAAATCCTTAAGCCCGGGTCAGATAGTCAAAGGTGTTGTTGTGCAGGTAGGCGCCGACGAAGTTCTTGTCGACGTGGGCTCGAAGTCGGAAGGGGTTGTGCCTTTCCGTGAACTTTCCGCATACGAAGCTGCTTCTTCCCAGGATGTGGTATCCTTGGGTGATGAGATAGAAGTAACCGTAGTAAAAGTTGAAGATGACGAAGGCAGGCTGATTCTTTCCAAGGCCAGGGCGGACGCGGAAAAAGCCTGGGTCGACTTGCAGGCTCATCTGGACGACGGGAGCCCTGTGGAGGGTGTAGTCAGGGAAGTAATCAAGGGAGGCCTGCTGGTGGATGTAGGTTTGCGCGCTTTTATGCCGGCTTCGCTTGTCGAACAGGGTTATGTTGAAGACTTAAACAAGTACATAGGGGTAAATGTTAAATCCAGAGTGATCGAATTAAACCGCGCCCGCAGAAAAGTTATCCTTTCACGCAAGTCTGTTCTTGAAGAAGAAAGGGCTTTGCTGAAGCAGAGCGTTTTGCAGAGTTTGGAAGAAGGTCAGACAGTAAGAGGAATAGTCCGGAGGCTGACCAATTTCGGCGCTTTTGTCGATATCGGAGGTGTCGACGGGCTTCTGCATATTTCTGAGATGGCCTGGTACCGTGTCAATCATCCTTCAGATGTGCTGAGTGCAGGGGATGAAATAGAAGTAAGGATACTTCAGCTTGACAAGGAAAATGAGAAAATTTCTCTCAGTTTAAAACAGGTGCTGCCTGATCCGTGGAAGCAGGTTGTCGGAAATTATCCCGTCGGGAGCATAGTTGAGGCGAAGGTAATACGGCTTGCCCCGTTCGGCGCTTTTGTTCAGCTGGAACCCGGTGTTGAAGGCCTTGTTCATATTTCCCACCTGGCGGATCATCATGTGGAATCGACGGGTGAAATTGTTCATGAAGGTGAAGAGATCAGTGTCAAGGTGTTAAGTGTTGAACCGGAAGAAAAACGCATTCGTCTTTCGATCCGGGAAGCAAAACGGGAAGCTCAAAAACCGAAAAATACCCCGCCGGAAACAAAGGAAGAAAACGTTACCATAGGTGATGTTGTTGGCGATATATTTGAGAACAACTAGCAGGTTTAAAAAAGCGTTTGGAGCAGGTAGTAAAAATGATAGACAACTTTGCCAAAATATATCAACTGGCTAGAGAAAAAGGGCCGGAAAAACTGGTTGTTCTGGCTCCCGAGGGGGAGTTTATGAACGCTGTTAAAATCGCCCGGCAGGAAGGGTACGTTGAGCCAATTTTTGTCGGCAGTTTGGAAAAGATGCAGGCTGCGGCTGATGAGCTTAATTTTAACATTGATCAGATTGAAAAGATCAGCTGCGCCGATCCTCAGAAAATTGCCGATTATGGTATTGCCATGTTGTTTAATAAAGAAACCGGCCTGGTTAGCAAAGGCCAGATTCCTACCTCGTACGTCTACCGGGCGATCATTAAAGAAGAGCAAAAAAAAAATCGTCAAAAATAATATCAGTGTGGCGTCGCTTCTGGAAATACCGGGATGTGATCACGTTGTTGTCGTAACCGACGTAGGTGTAAACATCACTCCGGATTACGAGGCGAAAGTGGAAATAATCAAAGACGCGGTTTTATTGATGAACCTGCTTGGTTACGAGTTCCCTCAGGTGGTCATGCTTTCCGCAAACAGGGATTATGGCCCGACTCTTCAATCATACCTTGACGTCCAAAGGGCGCGCGAGGAGTACGGCGATGGAAATGGCGGGTTTAAGATTCGTCCGGAGCATTCGATTGCTGAAATATTTGACTCCGGTAAAGCGTCTCTGCCGCATATTTTTCTTGCGCCCGAACTTGACACCGGCAATATTATGGCCAAATTAAATTACGTTATCCCGGTAAAAAGGTGCGCGACTGTACTCTGTTCTGCAGGGCCGGTTGCTATTCCCTCACGTTCTGATTTTACCGAATCCATAGTCAGGGACGTGGCTCTGGGAGTGGTTCTGGCGGCGCGCATCAAAGAAAAAAATATGGGACTGAATTAAGATGCTTGACTATCTGAGTTCAAAATTTCCCCGCCAGGGCGAAAAACCTAAAGTAGTCCTGGCGCCGGCTAAAGACCAAAATGCAGTCGACGTTTTGTTTAAAGCCGTTGAACTAAACATCTGCAAGCCTGTAATCATAGGAAACACCGGATTTCTTGCCGAAGTTGCGCAAAAATACGGTTTTGTTGTCAGTGACCTTGAATTGATAGAACAGCCGGGAGATTTTGAATCAATCAAACTAGCCGTAAAAATGCTCAGAGAAGGCCGGGCGGATATCCTGATGCAGGGCGATACAAGCCAGAGGGATTTTTTAAACCTGGTTCTTGACCCTGAGAAGGGCCTGGCCGGGAGGAATTCCTCCAGCTATGTCTCTTTGCTTATGTCCCCGAAGGACAACAGATTCATCATGATTACCGATACGTTTATTCATTCATTTCCAAATTTGCCGGAGAAAAGTGTTATTATTGAAAACGCTCTTAAGCTTGCTTCACTGCTTAAAATTGACAGGCCGAAAGTTGCCGTTCTGGCTGCAATTGAAAAGGTTAACCCGCGGATTCCTTCTACTGTGGATGCCGCCGTGCTGAGTAAAATGTCCGAGCGCAAGCAGTTTGGGGATGCGGTTGTAGAAGGTCCTCTTGACATAGACTGCGCAACCAGCAGGGAAGCGGCGGCGAGAAAAAAGCTGAACTGTGATGTTCCCGGAGATGTTGATATATACGTTGTCCCCAATGTAGAGTCGGGTTATGCGTTCAGTCAGATGCTTGCTTTTGTAGGAAAGATGCCGCATGCCGGAGTCCTGGTCGGGACAGTAAAGCCGGTGATTGTCAACATTCCTTTTATTGGGTTTGAAGAGAAAGTGGCGGAAATAATTCTTTCCGCGATGCTGTTATAAAGGAGTGATAGCATGTCTCCTGCATTATTTAATATCCTGGTCATGAATATAGGTTCCACTTCTACAAAAGTGGCCTTTTATAAGAATACTGAACTTATTGCCGGAAGCAACATCCCGTTTGAAAAAAATCTTCTGTCCCCCTACCATGATCTTGCCGGGCAAATTCCCGAGCGAAAAAAACAGATCCTGGACTTCATCGCCGGGTATGGTGTTGAGCTGGGCGCTTTAGATATCGTGGTCAGCCGCGGCGGGATCGGGGCTCCGTGTCCGAGCGGGATTTATGAAGTTAACCAGGCTATGTGTGACGATTTGCTTTCCACGCGTTTTGCAAAGCATGATTCTTCCCTTGGGCCTGTCATATCAAAAGATATTGCCCGGGAATGCGGAATTAAGGCGATTGTTGTTGATCCTCCCAGCACAGACGAATTTCACCCGCTGGCCAGAATTTCCGGGCTGCCGGGTATTGAACGCGGCAGCGTGCTCCATGCGCTGAGTCAAAAGGCAGCCGCCAGACGGGCAGCCGCCATAATAGGCAAGCCTCATAATGAGCTTAACTTTGTCGTCGCTCATTTGGGCGGGGGCATTTCCGTCGGAGCGCATTTAAAAGGAAGGGTTATTGATTCTACTCATGGCCTGTATGAAGGGCCTTTTACCCCGGAACGAGCCGGCAGCCTTCCAACCCTGCCGCTGGTTAATCTGGCCAGAGGCCAGAGTGTTTCCGCAGTGAGAGATATAATAGTTGGAGGAAGCGGATTAAAAGCTTACCTGGGTACTGACGACGCCCGAGAAGTTGAGGAAATGATCAAAAACGGGGATGAAAAAGCTCTGCTTGTTTTTGAAGCCATGGCCTACCAGATCGCCAAGGATATCGGGGCTATGGCGACTGTTTTAAAAGGTAATCTTGACGGTATTGTAATTACCGGCGGTTTGGCTTATTCGGAAAGGCTGGTCAATTGGATAAGAGAGAGGATTTCCTTTATCGGCAGGGTATTTGTTTTTTCCGGTGAAGATGAAATGCTTGCCTTGGCTGAGGGCGGCCTGCGTGTTTTAACGGGTGAAGAAAAGTTAAAGACATATTCCACGGAGAGCTGTATGATTATACCGAAAAATAAAGACTAAAATAAAAACCAAAGTAAAGACTAAAGTAAAGAAAAGCATGCTGCGGCGGGTAGGCCGCTTAGTGAAGAAACAGGCAAGCGGCGATAAGCCGCTTTTTGTATATTCCAGAGGTTTTCGGGCAGGATAATTTTAAACTTTTTGTATGTCAGGAGGCTTAAAAAGTGACGCGTTTTTCGATTGGCCTTGTTGTCCTGGCCGTAATCTCTATTCTAATTTATTTTGGGCTGGCCCACCGTGCTCTTGATCGAATGCGCCTATCCGACCGGGGGGCGCTGGGAGTAATCGTGGCATTGATTATCGGCAGTTTTATCGATATCCCGATCCCCGGCGGCCGCTACCTTGTTTCTGTCAATGTTGGCGGGGCGCTGGTCCCTGTTGCCCTGGTAATCTACCTGCTGATTAAAGCGGGAACCGCCCGGGAGAGAAATCGGGCTATAGCAGCTTCCTTTGTAACAGCTCTGGCTATTTTTATAGTTGGCTCGCTGATTATGCGGGGTCTGCCGGAACCCGGCGGAAGATTTGAATTGATTGACTCCCTGTACATTTATCCGCTTGTAGGCGGTATAGTCGCTTATTTGGGAGGCCGTTCGCGCCGCTCAGCTTTTATTGCCGCTACACTGGGTGTTTTATTTATGGATATCGGCTACTATTTCTGGCTGGCCGGCAGGGGCGCTCCCGCCGGACGTGTTTCCATCGGCGGGGCAGGGGCTTTTGACGCGATAGTACTGGCGGGAGTAGTCGCAATTTTGATTGCCGAGGTAATCGGTGAATCACGAGAGCGGATGCAGGGCGGCCCGGTAACAGAGGGCAGGCCGCTTTCACTCCTGAAAGGTTTAAGAAAACCAGAAATGGATGAGGATCAAAAAATTGACGCTGAAACTAAAGAAGCAGGAGGTGGCGCTGGTGGGAAAGATAAAAAATAGGCTTCTTGCAGCATTTTGTTTGGCAATTGCAGGCGGATCGCTTTTATTTTGTTTGGGTTTTTCACAATTCTCCATGCCCTCTTTAAACATGGCAAACCTTTTCAAAAATACGGAAGATGAACTTACTCCCGGCACAGCATCCGTGATCAAGGACGAGAATGGGGCTGTAATTTCGCAAATGTCGCGCCGTGTTTATCCGGGTGATGAGATCATTACGGCTGAAGGGCGGCACTACCGGGTAAAAGAAGTAGCGGGAAATGAGGCGAAGGCAGTTTTTATAGAAATGGACCAGAAACTGCTTGCTTACAGAGAGGAATACTCCAGGATGGAAGTTCCGGTTGCTGCCGTAGTAAGGAATACTGGGACAGTTGGTATCTACCATTCCCACACTGACGAGTCCTACCTGCCTTCCGACGGGACCTATTCGATACCGTTTCACGGCGGGATAATCCAGGTCGGCGATTCGTATAAAAAGACTTTGTCCAGCGAGGGGACAAAAGTTTATCATGACACTACCCCTCACGATCCGCATGACAACAATGCCTATTACCGTTCCCGCCGGACAGCGGCGCAGTTGATGAAAAAGGACCCTATCGCACTTTTTGATGTGCATAGAGACGGGATTGATGATCCGGAATTTTACAGAAAAACTATTTCTAATGAGGATGTAAGCCAGATGAGGCTAGTAATTGGGCGTGAAAATCCCCGGATGTCGTCCAACCTTGATTTTGCGAGAAGGCTGATGGCTTATGCCAATAAAACGCACTATCCCATAGCAAAAGAAATATTCATTGGGAAGGGAAACTATAATCAGGATTTGCTGCCGACATCGCTGCTTATTGAAGCCGGGACCTATACAAATAGAAAAGAAGAAGCGATGCGCGGGATCTCCCTGCTTGCGGACGCCGTACCGGCAGTCCTTGGCATCGGCGGAATCAGCAGCCCGACTAATCCGACCGCACGCCATCCCGGTTCCTGGTCGGCAGTAGGCTGGATTCTATTAATAACCGTGCTGGCCGGAGGAGCCTTCCTGTTGACCAGCGCAGGCGGATGGAACGAGGCAAAAAACCGGCTATCCCAGTTAATAAGCGGTGAGTTTGCCGATCTGTTCGGACGCCGCAAAAAATAAAATACGCGCAAGGAAATACATGGGGACGGTTTTCGTGTATTTTCTGCTAATCTTTGCGCCTCTACGCGCAAGTGGGCGCGGATTTTGCTTGCTATCTGTGTTATTTGCAAACAGTTTATCTTTTAGCTGACTTTTGCAGAAAAATAGATGAAAAACAGCCTCTAAGCCTTATGTTTACTGGTTTTGAGGCTGTTTCTTTTAGTCTAAAAGTTATTGCGCAAATACTCAAAGAGCGCCGGTATCTTGTGCTATCAGCTTATCTTGTGATATGCTATTTTATAGCAAATAGCTTTTTATTTAAGAAGAGTGACTAATGATTCAAAACCATCCGATGTTGGTAAACCCGGAGGTTCTTGCCGGCAAACTGGACTTATACCGGGAAGTATTTTTAATACTTGATTACGACGGAACACTGGTTCCCATAGCGCCGCGTCCTGAACTGGCCAGGCCGGATGAAAGCCTGCTTGCCGACTTAAAGCTGCTTTGCGGCTTGCCGGGATATAAAGTAGCGATTTTGAGCGGCCGTGTGCTCGGAGAATTAAAAGAATTTCTGCCTGTTCCCGGATTATACCTGAGCAGCGTACATGGGGTGTTAATTGAGGATCCCGCCGGCAACCTAACTGCTTTAGCATCTGCCGGCATTGAAACTGTTATTAACCGGTTATATACCATTGCCGCTGAATGTATCGGGGACAAGCAGGGTTATATTATTGAAAACAAGCTTACTGATTTGACGATCCATTTCAGACTGGCTGATCCGGGCGCAGAAGAAGTTTTAAAAAGCTTTATAGAAAAAAGCAAAGGGATCTGTGAAGAATTCGGCCTTGAGCTCCTTGAAGGCAAGAAAGTTCTTGAAGTGCGCCCAAAAGGGCTGCACAAGGGGAAGTTCATCGACTGGGTAAGGGAAAAGGCGCCTTTGGCTTACATTACATTTATAGGTGACGATACAACTGACGAGGATGCTTTTGCCTGTCTGGAAGAGGGCCTTGGTGTGCTGGTCAGTAAAGACCACCGTCCATCTAAAGCTTCCTTAAGGATTAACTCACCGGTGGAGGTACAGGAATTTTTACGTCTTTTGATAACAAAAAAGCTCAATCATTGACAGCAGACACCTTTCCAACTTATAATAGAACTTGCGAAAAAATAAACATGTCGGAGTGGCGGAATAGGCAGACGCGTACGTTTGAGGGGCGTATGGGAGACCGTGCGGGTTCAAGTCCCGCCTCCGACACCATCCTTATCCGCAACCAAATTTAGCTTGAGGGTAACATCGATTTTATTAGAAAAAACCTTTATTTCGTGGACATACAGGTCTGTCCCCCGTCCCCCCAGCACTATTTTGCGAAAAACTCTCAAAAAATAAAAAAAGAAGTTCATTTGTGCAGTGTACATTCATGAAAATCAAGGTTTCAAGGTGTGATATGCTCCCCTTTTGTGCAGCCCTGAATTTTTGTTATTTCAGGTGTCTACACAAAGGGGAATATATCTCATCGGAAGCCTTTTTGAATCTGTATCGGATCCGCTGTTTCAGCCCGAGAAGATATTTATTGTGATAAGTTCGTATTTTTGATATCATGAAAAAGGATAATTTTGAGGAGAGGAGCTTAAAAATGAACGAATTGACTCAACTGATCCAGCACAACCCATTGTTATTTTCTCTGTTAATTGCCTGGTCTCTGTTATGGAAAGCCTTAGCTTTATGGCATTCCGCACGCGGCAGTCAGATAGTATGGTATATCGTTCTGTGTATTGTTAACACTGCTGGCGTTCTTGAAATTATTTACCTGCTCTTTTTCCGCAAGAAGCCTGTGGGGAGATACATAAGATAGAACAATACTACTTCAAGGATGACAATGGACTTTTCATATCGAAAAGTCCATTTTATCGCAAAGGAGAAAAAACCTTCGCCAAAAGCGAAGGCAGCCTTTTTCAGGCTATAACGAGAAGAGAGAAGTAAGACTCCTACATTATTCCTCTTGCAGGAAATAAATATACCTTTTAAATGTTATGCCAATAAAAAAAGCCGGGCCGGAACGGTATCCTTTGCCTGGCTTTTTCTTGTGCTTTGCTTCCGGCACAATTGGCCAAAAGCACGCGATCGCCTGTTAAACAAATTATAACCCGGAGCTGATCAGGTAACAACACTATAATTTTAGTTAGGTAAAATTTTTGCAAAGGTTTCTATTTACCGGTTTTTTTGCAGGAAAAATCAGGATAATACAGAACGTTAGTCAATATGCTGCATAAAAATTATTAGAAGGAAGGGGAAGAGTATCGCAGGGTTGGCTTTAATTAAAAAAGCGCCGCTGGTAAAAAGAATAGTCATAGGTGTTATTGTCCTGATAATTTTGATGATTATGTGGCCGTTTGTTATTGTTGCCCCCGGTTATACAGGAGTTGTTGATGGCGCTGCATTAGCAGCATGGCTTTCTATCCGGCAGATTCGACAGGAAATAGTGTTTTTTAATTATCTTACTATTAAGAAGAGGAATAGGCGGCAGGTGGCTAGAAATAATATTAGTTATTATGAAGGGGGCTTAAGTTAAGATTCTTTACAAAGGAGCAGCAGCGTGAGCAAAAAACGCAAACAGGAGAAACAAAAACCTGAGATACAAAAACCGGATGAGGAAAGGGAATTCCTGCAAGCCTTCGTTATTAGTTCCAGGATATATTCGGCGGTAATTATTGTCGCATTGTTAGTTCAAGGATTAACAAAATGGATGTCGGAAGACATATCCAGGTTAGTGATTATCTTAATGGCCATTTTTATTTTTCTCGATTCTTTTAAACTGTACCTGCGGGGAAAAAAAATCAGGCCATTTTTTTATGTTATGTTAATGATCCTGTTTCTGTGCGCGGCATTTATTTTCTCAAGGCATCAATAGTGTTTTAAGATATTCCCTTCTAATCCTGCTTGTAAATCCTGCCATAAACATTATGGCGGTGCGGCTTTTTTCCATTAAGGCTTGTTATTCCCTTGTATTTGTGAATATGACCTTTAATGTACGGAATGGCTTCACCTGTTTGTATATTGAACCTGTGCGCATGTCCATTGTTTAGACTTGTCGTCACTGCAATTTCATGAATGTGGCTGTGTTCACTTGGGGAACCGGGCCGGGAAATGCCTTCAATTCTATGTGAGTGACTGGCCACTTCATCTGTTCCGGCAAAACAATTATGAGAGTGTTTTTCGTCCATTTTCCCTTCACTCCTTTATAATAATCAGAACACTCAAAATCGCGCTTAAGGCATTGACCTCCCTTGTGCTGACGAATTTTAATCTTACTGATGGCGCTTCATTAGCAGCATTGGGGTCTACTCTTAAAATATGAATTGGTTTTTTTATTGTTAACATCTACCGTTAATTCCTATTAAAAAGCAGCTGAACAAATTTATTTCTATTTACAGGATTTTGTTATATCTTGTAGAAATACTAAAAATAATTATTATTTCCCTTGGATTGGAAAGGAGTGATTGACCTAAAAAGACTGTCAATCCCAAAAATATTTCTAGAGAGGGAAAACGAGAATGAGCGAAAACGGTGCGGGAAAATTCCCAATTCAGGTCATCGCTGTAGCTATTTTAGGAATCAGCTTAATAATCTGTACCATGATTTTTACCAGCGCATTTGCCAGGGTCAGATCAAGCTCAATAATAACGGTAACCGGTTCCGCGGAAAAACAGCTTAAATCCGATCTTATCGTGTGGGACTGCAGTTTTACCAGGAACAGCGCCCAGTTGACCGAAGCATACGCCGCTCTTCATTCGGACTTGGAACAGGTCAACAGCTATTTAAAAAGCAAAGGAATACCTGACAGTGATATCACGATAATGCCGGTCAACGTCAACACATTATACGCCGTGGACAATTTCGGGCGGGATACAGGCGAAATTAGGGGGTATAGCTTAACCCAAACAATAGAAGTCCGATCAAAACAGGTAGACAGTATAACCAACGTTTCCAGAGAATCCAGCGAATTGATAAACAAAGGAATAAACCTGCAGTCAATGCCTCCGCAATATTTTTATACTAAGCTCAGCGATATAAAGGTTGATATGCTGGCAGACGCTACCCTCAATGCAAAGAAACGTGCGGAAAAAATAGTCATCAACGGGGGAGGCAAGATTGGCCCGCTGCGTTCTACAAAGATGGGAGTATTTCAAATAACCCCCGTCTATTCAACCGAAGTATCCGATTACGGGATGAACGATACCTCGTCTTTAGAGAAAAAGATAACCGCAGTCGTTAATGTAGAGTTTTATATTAAATAAACCTGAGCCGCTAATGTTAGTGAGTTTTATTTATCTGCCCTCCCCCGCTTAAGTGGACACTTAAGCGGGGGATTTTGTTTAGACGTGTCCGGAACGCCGTTATGCACATCCGCCTGGGAAGAATCATAAACTGATTAAAGCAGGTAAGAAAGGATGTGTCTGGCTATGGCGGTCTATGTAGTACAGCCGGGGGACACTTTGTTTATTATTGCCCAGTGCAATAACACAACTATAGTTTAAATTACAGGACAAGTCAGCGCTTTGATTTTGTTGCATTCCGGGAAGGAGAAGAAATATGGCGCTGGTCGGATGACCAGGCGTTCAGCCGGGCTGTGACCAGAATTATAATTCAGCCGGGTAGAAATCAAACCTTTAACGCTGTCTGGAACCAGCGGAACAGCGCGAGAAGATTGGTCCGGCCGGGAACCGTGACTATCAGGGGATATAATGTAGCACGGGAATTACAGGACCGTTCTGTCCCAATAACCATTAACATAAGGCCGTCTGAAATACCGGCGCCCGGCCCGGAATGCCCCAGCGGTAATTTATTAAGAAATTCGGGATTGGAAGAGTGGAGGAACGAAACTTCCCCGGTCGGCTGGAACGGCCAGAATATAAACCGCACGCGTTCGTCCAAGTCCGGGAATTTCGCCGCCGAAATGGGATCGGTTAGGACTTCAAGAGCATTGCTCACGCAATCTGTAAACGGTATCCCCCGGAGAAATTATAAGCTGAGCTTCTGGGCCCGTGAAAATCAGAAAATCCCTTCGGTAGGAGATTTCACACTGGGCGCTGAAGTTTTCTTTTATGATGCTGCAGGAAGGTTTATATCCCGCGCCGATCCTGTTTTTAATCAGAACACTATTCCGGAAAGATATAACCTTTACGCTCTTACAACCGGCTTAAGCCCTGCCAGAACGACAAGAGCAGAAGTGCGCTTTCTTTTCACGCCGGGACGGGACAATAATAATACGGTCTCTATTGATGATGTAGACTTCAGGTGCCTTTTTTAAATAAAGCGACAGCTTTTATTTTAATAAAAAGGACGGCGGAAGCAAATTACCTCTGCCGTCCTTTTTGTATGTCCTGTTCTTTAAAGCATCTTTTTAACTCCGTCCACCTTGGACCCGCCGGAGTCTTTTGCAGCGTATGTTTTGCAGCAAGTTGACATGCATGTACCGCCCGCAGGAGCCGGTGAGAGTTGTTTGGCCATCGCGGCGTCTACAGTATCTGGCTGACTGCTGCTGAAACTATCCGAGGTGACGAGAATTTCGTTGGCTTTGCACATGTTTCCCTGATTCCAGTAATGACAATCGTTCACAAGACAGTGGATATGCTGATTCATTTTTTCAAGTCCTTTCCCTTAAAGAATTATTTTTATTTATTCTTTACTTTTCGAAGAATTTTATGTAAATCAATAAAAAATGACAGCCCCATTTAATCCAGCCTGTTGATCATGCATTATCTTCAAGTCCAAAATAAAGGAAAACATTTTTTTCACACGAAATAAATACAAAAAGACCAAACGGGTTAAAAACTTCAACACAGGAGGTTTTTTATATGAATATCACCGGAGATTACTCATTGGCGGCGCCGTGTGGAATTTTTTGCGGCGAATGTCCCCTTTATAAGGCTAATGACAATCCTGAAATACTGGAGGATGCAAAAGCCAGGGGTTATGATATTTCGCCCTGCCCCGGCTGCAGGTCTGTTAAAGGCAACTGCCCTGCAATTGACGCTCAATGTGAAACATTTGCCTGTACCAACAGACATGGAGTTGGTTTTTGTTTTGAATGCCCTGATTTTCCATGCGCAAAACTTAACCCTGCAGCCGACGGAGCGGAAGTCCTGCCCCATAACATAAAGATCTTCAACCTGTGCTATATCAGGCAAAAGGGCCTGGAAAAATTTCTTGAGGAAGCGGCACATATAAAAAACAGGTATTATAACGGAAAAATGATGATTGGCAGAGGCCCCCTGGTAGATTAAAAAGACCTCCTCAGAATAATACAAAAAAGCTCGCCTGGTTAACAATTTAAAGCAATCAACCATGTTAAGCCAAAGGATTTTATTAACCTTTCGTCGAAGAAAGGGATATACCCAATGAATTTGTATAAAAAGGCGGACATGAAAACGCAAAAACAACTCAGCCTGTTCGCCGGCGGTTTTGGAAGCGGGAAAACAGAAGTTGCCCTGAATTATGCCGTAAACCTTCACCAAAAGGGTTTTCCCGTAACAGTAGTAGATCTGGATATTTTAAACCATTATTTCAGAGCCGGCGCTGTTAAAAAAAACCTGGAAAAAATGGGCATTTCCATGATCTGTCCCAGAGAAGAACTGGCCTACGCGGATCTTCCCGCCTTATCCCCCGGCATATATGGTGTGCTTCAGGGAGGAAAGGGTTACGGTGTCCTGGATATAGGCGGTGATGATCTGGGCGCAATGGCGCTGAGCCGTTTCAGAGAGAATATACCTGAAGACGGCCATTGTTTTTTTCTGGTGGTTAACCCGTACCGGCCGATGACAACTGACGTTAAGGGAATCGATAAGGTCAAAAGGAGTATTGAAAGCGCATCCAGACTTAAATTCCATGCTCTGGTCAGCAACCCCAACCTCGGCTACGGTACGGACATAGAAACAGTAATGGACGGGTACCAGATTGTGATGAAGGCATCGGAGGAACTCGGCCTGCCGGTTGATTTCCTTAGTGTTCGCAGGGATCTGGCTGATCATATAGCAGCTGAACTGCCGCTGCTGCCAATGGACATTTACATGAAGCCGCCCTGGTAATAATTTGTAGAAAAAGACATGAGGAACTTGGGAGGGAAGTGCGTTTGGCAAGAGTAACTTTTCGGGAGGACCGCTGTAAAGGCTGTCAGCTTTGTACTACCGCTTGTCCTAAAAAGATAATTTTTATGGCAAGCAGCATCAATGAAATGGGTTATCATGTTGCAACAGTCACAGAGCAGGAAAAATGTACCGGCTGCGGCCTTTGCGTAATCATGTGTCCCGATATGGTAATCGAAGTGGAGAGGGGGCGGGAAAATTGAGAAGGTTTCTAATGAAAGGGAATGACGCTATCGGCGAAGGGGCTATTCTGGCCGGGTGCCGTCACTTTTTCGGCTACCCGATAACACCGCAGAGCGAGGTTACCCATTATCTTGCTAAAAGGCTTCCCGAAGTAGGTGGACTTTTCATGCAGGCCGAAAGCGAATTGGCCTCAATCAATTTGGTTTTTGGCGCAGCCTGCGCCGGAGCCAGGGTTATGACAGCGTCCTCCGGTCCGGGAATCAGCCTGATGCAGGAAGAGCTTTCTTTTCTTGCAGGATCCGAACTCCCCTGCGTGCTGGTAAATATTATGCGCGGCGGTCCCGGCCTTGGCAATATAGGACCTTCACAGGCTGATTACTTCCAGGCAACCAAGGGCGGAGGCCACGGCGATTATCACATAATTGTACTGGCTCCAAATTCGGTGCAGGAAATTCTTGACATAATGAAAAAGGCCTTCGATCTGTCCGACATGTACCGCATGCCGGCGATGGTCCTGGCAGACGGCATTATGGGGCAGATGATGGAACCGGTAGTGATTGACGAGGAGAAAAGTATTGAGATACCGCCCCGGCCGTGGGCTACTATAGGCAGGGATTATCACGAGGACAGAAATGAGATTAATTCTTTATTTGTTATCCTGGAAGAAATGGAAGAAGTGAATTTAAGGCTTTTACACAAGTATGAAGAGATTCGCGCCAAGGAAACACTCTGCGAGGATTACATGCTGGATGACGCCGAAGTTGCCCTGGTAGCTTTCGGCACGGTCTCACGGATTTGCCGCGCGGTAGTTGACAAAGCACGCGAACAGGGTATCAGGGCCGGATTAATACGTCCTATTACGCTGTGGCCGTTCCCCTATGATGTAATCAGCCGGACCGCCAAATCAGTACAATGCTTTTTGGTGGTGGAAATGAATATGGGTCAGATGTTTGAGGACATTGAAATTGGCGCAAAGGGCCGGGCGCCAGTATACCATTACGGCAGGCTTGGCGGAATGGTTCCGCTGGCCAAAGATATTTTAGAAGAATTGAAGAGAGTCAGCGAAAGGGGAGGAACAGGCCGATGAGAAAAATTACTGCAAGGCCATATAGCCTGAGGGACGTTCCCTTTCATTACTGCCCCGGCTGCATGCACGGAATTGCCCACCGCCTGGTTGCCGAAGTCATTGACGAACTGGGAGTCAGCGGGCGCACTATTGGAATTAGTTCGGTCGGATGTTCGGTTTTTGCAAAACACTATTTTAATGTTGATATGATTCAGGCGGCGCACGGCCGTGCTCCTTCTATAGCCACCGGCGTTAAAAGGGTGCTGCCTGACCGGGTGCTTTTTACATACCAGGGGGACGGTGATCTTGCCGCTATAGGAATCGGTGACTTTATTCACACCGCTTACCGCGGAGAAAAAATAACTACTATTTTTGTCAACAACGCCGTTTATGGTATGACAGGCGGACAGATGGCGCCGACTACTCTGATCGGCCAGGTAACCAAGACAACCCCCTTCGGCAGATCAGTAGAAATTAACGGAAACCCGATCCGGGTCTGTGAACTGATTGCCCCGGTTGAGGGCGTGGCTTACGTGGAAAGAGTGTCATTGCATAATCCCAAAGAAATAATCAAGGCAAAAAAAGCGATTAAGAAAGCATTTGAAATGCAGCTCAACGGGATTGGCTTTTCCCTCGTCGAAGCCCTTTCGGCATGCCCGACCAACCTTGGGCTATCCCCCCTTGAGGCTGTCAAATGGATGGAAGAAAAGATGATTCCTTTTTATCCGCTCGGGGTTTACAAATCACCTGCGGGGGTGGTCTAAATGCATGAAGAAATCTATATTGCAGGCATAGGCGGCCAGGGCGCCCTTTCGATGGGACAACTGCTTGCCCTGGCGGCAACATCGGAGAATAAGAAGGTCTCCTATGTACCCTCTTATGGACCGGAAAAACGCGGGGGTTTTGCAAACTGCGGCGTCACCATTTCAGACCGCACGATAAGTTCTCCGATCATATCCGAACCGTCCGTGCTGGTGGTGATGAACAACCTCTCTTTGAAAAACCATGAAGATTCAGTCATCCCGGGGGGAATTATTATTGTGAACAGCTCCATGGTTGACCTGGGTGTAAAAAGATCAGACGTACATGTAATTTCCATCCAGGCAAGTGAGGAAGCGGAGCATCTGGGTGATGTAAGGGTCACCAACAGTGTAATTCTTGGCGCATTATTAGAGTTGACCGGCGTGGTATCCGTGAGCGCCGTAGAAAAATCCTTTGAGCAGATCCTGCCCAAGCGAAACCTGGATATGATCCCGATCAATTATAAGGCGCTGGAAAAAGGAGCGGAACTGGCCAGGGTTTTAAAAAAGGAATGGAGTAATTTATCTTAAGCATCTACTCAAAGTTCAAATACAATAAAGCTTGCGTATATTAGTATAAGGCCTCCTGTATTTTTCAAAGGAGGCTTTTACATTTTTTATTCCGTGATACTAAGTCAGATTATTAACCGGTAAATATATTGTCACTAAATGGCGACTATACCATATTATGTATTATATACCATTCGCAGGCAATGGCTGAACGGGCTGATCAAATGCTGCCGTTTCTTTGTATTTAATCTGCGGGTTAACAGGACCCGGGTTATTTGTAAATTCAGGCTGCTTGATTTTCATGCCGCCTTTTGTCGTAAAGTCAGGCCCTGTCAGGAAAACATACAATAGGATTACCAGAATTACAGATAATAAGTACGAGACCTTAAACTTAAGTATATCTTCTTTTTTAGAAACAGAACTGTACTTCTCTTCATTCTTTTCTTTTATTTGACTGAGGTAATTATCTTCTGTAGTAACCTCCGCAGTAAGTTTCAAAGTTGAGTAACCGCATTCAGAACACGATTCCGAATCTTTCGGGTTAATAGCCTTGCATTTCTGGCATCTTAATCCAATTACTCCGTCGGTTTTCTCCATGAGCAGCCCACCAAGCATAGAAATTTCTCTGCTGCCGATTTCTTTGTGCTTTTTCGATATACACTATTTCTTTTATATTTGTTTAATTCCTTGTGCAAATTGCATTTTATTCAACACAACATTCCGACATATTATTACATATCTTTTTTGTTGGTTAGATTTTCTCAACGGAATCTCCTTTTTTAATAATCCCACCTGTAATAACTTTGCAAAACAAGCCTTCTTTCGGTAAAAGACTTACGCCGTAAGTTCTGATGACTACACTGGGATGATCCTCTTTGCCAATTTGTGTTACTTCCAAAACAGCGCTTGAACCTAACCTGATTCTGCTTCCTACGGTCAGACCGGAAAAGTCCATCCCTTCAATTAGAATATTCTCAGCAAACCTGCCCGGTCCGACATCCAAGTTATATTCTTGATTAACTTTTTGAACACTGGCCCAGTTAAGACAGGTAACTTGACGCCCCCAGGCGCCGGCGTGCCCATCATTTTCTATACCGTAGTTTTCAATAAGACTAGCTTCGGAAACTTCCTTTTTAAGCTGTCCCCTTTCTGCGCTTATAGAGATTGCATAAATTATTCCTTTGGCCATTAGTTTTTACTCCTTATGCTTATAATTAATATTCTGATTCCCTTGCGGCCGGTTTATCTACTTTGGATAACCGCTACAGATTGTAACATAGAATCAGCGCCGGCGCCACGATACGTGGCAGAAAAACCCGGCGAATAATTTTTTATCACATAATTTTGACTAACCCGCTCGATAAAAGGGGGCAATATGCGGTGGGGCATTTTGAAATTGCGTCGACTGAGTATGAGGAAGCCCGGGACACCCTAATCAGCGGCTGGCTGATGGAAAGCGGTTTCCAGCGCGACGACCGGCATTGCTGCTAGCTCAACCCTGCAAACCGATACTCTCAGCAACTTTCCTCATTCCATTGACAGTTTCCTTAATTATAAAATCAATGTCCATTTCCAGTGACCTGGCGCCCTCTTCAATAATTTCCCTGTTAACTCCGGCTGCAAAACTCTTTTGTTTCCATTTCTTCTTAACACTACAATGTAACTTAAAT
>DIEU01000003.1 GCA_002418775.1 Firmicutes bacterium UBA5766 | reverse complement strand
CAACTCGGCGCCAACGTCTACCCCATCGGCGTCCAGGTCTCCAAAGCTGACCTGGCCGAAGTCCAAATCGAGCACTCTCAATTCCACGGCGAATGGAATTACGTCATCCGTCCGCGCCATCCCTAGAAAATTTATTCGGTCGCGGTTCCTTAGCCAATGGAACTCATTACAAAAGGAGGATTTTCATATTGGCGCGGCGCCTATGGGACCCAGTGAACTGGCCCGCAACAATAGCTATGTCTTTGCGCTTCTTTCCGGCCCGCTACAACTGTGCCTTTCCAAGCGGTTATGAAGAAGTGGAAAAAATTGCTGGCGGCCAGGCCGCTGAAAACCTTTGACTAAAGGTAAGCATCAACCTGCTTTTCAATGACCAATATCTCATCTTCGGAAAGTTCCCGCCCGAGAACATTTGTTAATGCCTTTATTGAAGCTCCTATCGCTATCCGCCTGACATCCATTATTTCATCCCTGACCGGATTTTTCTTTGCAGAGTCAAACCTGGCGGAAGGCAAGCCGGGACTTATTTTTCTAGCCTGTTCGTCCAATAACCGACCATCATCTCTTATATGTTCGTCATATCCCGAAGAAGAAGAAATATCCTGCTTTGTATCCTCATCTTCTTTTTTTTGTCTTAGTATTTTCGCCTCTTCTTTTTTTAAGTTGTATTTGGCGTGAGCAGAAGCAATTGTTTCTTCCACCACAGACAGTTCGGCCTGATGGTTTTTTAAAAAAATCTTCATTTCCGGGAAGTTCGGCAGCAGCGCCTTAAGTAGATCGTGCTGGTTATTAATCAGAGCCTGGAGGGCAGGCACAACTTTTATAGATACTCTGGCAAGCTCTTTATCATATTCATAACCGGAGGTAGTTAAGACATAATCCTTCTTTATCTTCCTGGTCATAATACACACCCTTTAAGCTAAATGTTTTAATAGAAAACTAAAGCCCGAACTCAGTTGATCTTACAATTTTTACTTTATAGTCAGCTTCAAATCTGGCAAACTCCCCATTCACGTCAAAACCTTGAATGGGACTCATGCAATCCTCCAGTATAAAAAACTTTTTCAACACATCCCGGCGGTCCTGGTAATACTCAAAAAACTGCTGAACGGATCTTAACACGCAATGTGTTTTTGCTTGTCCCGCAACAATAATCTGGTCATACTCTTCGAAAAGGCTGAGGAAAGAAAGATTTACAAAATTGTTCCGGTCGAATTCCGGTTTGATTATTCCGTACATTTCACTCAAGGGATCTGTCCCTTTGACCAAATGAATAGGGACGGACTTCCTTGCCGCCTCGTGGGCATACAGCATATTGGCAAACTGCGCCTCCAAAGCGGCCCCTTTTGTACCCTGAATACAATGGTAGGGCCAGACAATAAGATCCAGCCTGCCGTACTCCTTGAGGCCGATTAAATACTCCCTGGATTCATCCGGGTTAAAAACAGCCTTCCATCTGCCTTTGTCCAGATCTTCAAGTGTAATTACCGTATAAGGCGGAGGATTTTTCCCCCCTTCGTCGACCCACCAACAGGGATGAAAAATCTGGTGAGGGACATGTGTATCCAAAGACACGGCTATTTTTGTAATTCCGGATAAATTATGATACATCCAGCGGGTCAGCCTTTTTACATCCTCATAGGCTCCATGAACCGGCAGCGCGCCGTCATCCATAAAATCAACCTGCAGATCAATAACAACCAGCAAAACTTTATGCCTGTCCTCAGCAGCGGGACTGATATCCGAGCTTGCGGCAAGCGGCAGAAATTCGTTCAGCTTCCTTGTGTTTTCCCTGCCGAAAGCATTTATGTCCACTATTTCTTCAAATGCAAGTTTCAAGGTCCATTCCCCTTATTAAAAATTAACCTCTTCCTAATAACGCAGATTTCAATGACATTTCTATAATAATGGTTTGTCTGGAATATATCAACGTTTTAGGAAACCACCATACAATTTTTTAAATAAAATTATTTTTTTAATCTGACAGTATAATTCCAGAAATTGCCTTGGGCTTCGTCCAGAAGAAAACCTGCTTTTGTACACTGCTTGATTATGGAAAAGGGAAATGATCAAGCTTTTTCTTGACTATTCTCGCTGCAATCTGATGAAGAAAAACAAGCGCAAAAATAACCATGAAGACGATTTTTACCATTTTAAATTTCCCCCTTGGGAGAAAGATTCACTGGCAGTATTTATGAGTATGCACGGCGTTATCAACACTCTCTCCTGTGCTCCCTCTTTATTGGCTGTCTTTTTGCACAATGCTGGCTCTTCAAAGGATGCCGTTTTCACAAGTAAGCGTCTTTGTGAACGCCGCTACAGCATCCCGGCAAAGCTGCCCCTTTTTAAAAATAAGTCAACTTCTAAATAAGTCAAGCCTGACCCCATTACTGATAAAGGATTGAAGAGTATCTTTTTTTACGGTATATTATTATCACATTAAAAAATAAAGTAGAAAAGGGGTCCGCAATGTCTGATCTGGAAAAATTAATAGAACTGGTCGAAGTAAAAAAATACAGCATAGCGAGCGTTCAATTTCACCCGGGCTCTCCTTCATGTATCATTGTCTTGTTTTTTGACGGTCAGGGAATGGCTCCGGAAGGTGAACCGGTAATTTTTGAGACCGACGACGATGATTGTGTGGATTATGCCAATAAAATTGTCGAGGATAAAAAGGGTAAATTTTTCTAACAGGCCTTTCTCATCACTAAAACTAAAAAAACATAGAAATCTTTAAAACTGCGTTTTTACAAACCCGCCCACATTGTTTATTTGACCCTTCGAAATACAAATAAAGAATTCAAGTAAGATTTCAATGAGGCGGAAAGATAAGGACTTATAAAACGGAAAGGAGGTGTACGAAATCAGAAAAGTATTAGGGTTTATCTTAATCACAGCCTTTATTTTTGTCTTCTTTGGACTGGCCGGCTGCTCAGGGAATAAAAAAGAAACCGGCAATTCTGCGCAGGTCAGTCAGGGAGAAAACAACGGGCAGAAAGAAACAGGATCACCCTTAGCTGATCTTATTGCAAAAGGCAAAAATATAGAGGGGTTATCCTACGATTATACAATGACCTCCGGCGACATTAATATGAGCGGTCGGATTTGTATGATGAAAGACAAGTTCAGATCAGAAACAAGGGAAAAAGATGTAGAAATTATAACCATCATGGACGGCGACACTTTTTATACCTATTACCCGGCTCAAAACATGGCTGTGAAAATGCAAACCGGCAACAACGAACAAGCGGCAACCCCGGAAGACTATCTAAAAAATATAGACACAGCTAAAACCAAAGAACTGGGAACCGAAGTCTGCAACGGTGTAACCTGCAAGGTCATTACCATTACAACTCCTGGCCCAAAAATAACTTCAACTTCTGACCCAATATCAGTTGAGACAAAAATGTGGATTCACAGTCAATATGGAATACCCGTCAGAGTAGAGATGACAAATGCAGACGGGACCAAGACGGCGCTTAACTATACCAATATCAAGATCGGAAAACAGCCGGACGACCTATTTACACTTCCCCAGGGTGTAAAGATAACAGATATGAGCAATTTTGCGGAAGGCATGTCTCAAGCGATGGGACAATAAACTCTTTGTTTGATAAAAATATTGCAATTTACTTTTAACTGCTCAAACTCCCTGTCAGGGAGTTTTTCTTCGACTAGATTACTTCAAAACCAGACTGTTTTACTGCTTCGCGCATTTTATCCACCGTAGCGACTTCCGGATCGAATGTAACGGTTGCTTTCCCCTGATCAAGATTTACCTCCGCAGATTTAACTCCGGCAACACCTGTAAGCGCCTCCTGAACAGCGGCCTTACAGTGCATACAACTCATCCCCGATACTTTAAGCGATACTGTCTGTTGGCCTGCCATTTATACTCCTCCTCGTATAATCAATAAGTTTTAAGAGTTAATAATAAATCTACAGCTTCTCTTTTATCATGTTTCAAATTGGATTTTCCTGATGACCGTAAAGAATACTGTATATCTTATAGTTCCTGAGCGCTTTCCGGATAAAGTGCCTTGTTTCCGGGTAGGGTACCAGAGTAATGTCTTCCCCGGTTCCGGAAATTTTCTCACTTTGCAGCCATTCTTTTACATTCCCGCTCCCGCCGTTATAGGCTGCCAGGACAAGAACCATATTGCCGCCAAACTCTCCGTTCAAACTGGACAAATACCATGTACCAATCAGGATATTGGTCTCAGGATCGTAAAGCTTGTTGGTGGAATATCCTTGTATGCCTATCTGATCAGCTGCCCATTTCCCCGTTTCAGGCATTATCTGCATTAATCCTACGGCGCCCTGATCAGAAAGGGCGCGTGTATTAAAATTGCTTTCAGTCTTGATTACCGCAGCCAGCAGGCAGGAATCCAGATTATACTTCTTTGCATTTTGTTCAATTAAATCGTGATGGGAAAACGGGTAAAAGAAACGTCCGATGTTATCCAGATTGAAGATTATCAGCAATAAAATCAGCGCAAAAAGGATCCGCCTTAACAAAAGCACACCACCCCGGATTCAAAAACTGCCTGTCAACTCCTACATCCTCTGGCAGTATGGGCAGAAGTATGTGCTTCGCCCGCTTATCCGCAATCTGATAATGTTTGTTGAGCATACAGCGCACGGCTGGTTTTCACGGTTATGCACTTTGAGCAGGTTCTGGTAATTGCCGGCTATTCCTTCCCCGTCAACATAATCCCGCAGGGTCGTACCGCGGTTTTCAATTCCCTCCCTGAGCACATCCCGGATGGCGTTATAAAGCCTCGCAGACTGACGCTGTGTAAGGGTATTTGATCTTTGCTGCGGGTGAATCCTGGCCCGGAACAATACTTCGTCGGCGTATATATTGCCCAGCCCCGCAATAAAGCTCTGGTCCAGAAGGAGAGTTTTTAAAATGACCCGGCGGCTGTGCAGTTGTTTAAGCAGGTAAGCGCGTGTAAACTCTCGATCAAACGGTTCCTTGCCCAGGCTGCATAAACCGGGGATTTTATCCAGGTCGGCGGCCGGGACCAGAGATATATTTCCAAAACGCCGGATGTCCGAATAACGCAGCTGGCAGCCGTCGTCCAGGTTAATTATTAAATGGGTATGCGGCGCAACCTCAGCAGAAACAGGCAGATAAACCAGCCTCCCGGTCATCCTCAGGTGTATCACCATGACCAGACCTTGGGAAAGATGCAGTAAAAGAAACTTACCCCTTCGATCCAATCCTTGAAATTTCCGCCCTGTTAAAAGTGTTTTGAATTTGTCCAAACCGGGCGTCCTGATCAGCTTGGGAAGAAATACTTCTGCGGAAACCGCCGACAGCCCTTTAATCCTGGCCTCGAGGGTTCGTTTAATGGTTTCTACTTCTGGCAGCTCAGGCATAACGCCCTCCTTAGAAAACCTATATTTCTTTTACTTCATACCAGTTGGGACCGGCTTTCAAATCAACAAGCAGGGGAACATTCAGAACAAGGCTGTTTTCCATGCAGTCCTTGACAAGTTCCCGGACCTCCTTCATCTCCTCGACCGGAACATCAAAGATAAGTTCATCATGAACCTGAAGAATCATCCTGGTTTGAAGCTGTCGTTTTTTTAGCTCCCGGTGAATGCGGATCATCGCCAGTTTGATCAGATCCGCCGCGCTCCCCTGGATCGGCGTGTTTACGGCGGTCCGTTCACCGAAGCCGCGCACCGTCTTGTTCGGGCTGAACAGGTCGGGCAGGCGCCGCCGCCGATTCATAATCGTAGACGCGTACCCTTTGCTGCGCGCCTCTTCAACGGTGCGCTTAATGTATTCCTGAACGCCTGAATAGCGTTCAAAATAACTTTTAATGTATTGTTTGGCTTCCTGGCGCGAGATGTTCGCGTTTCTGGCCAGGCCGTAATCGCTGATCCCATAGATAATTCCGAAATTGATGGCTTTAGCTCTGCTGCGCATCTGGTCGGTGACTTCCGCAACTGTAATACTGAATACTTCCGCCGCCGTTCTGGTGTGGATGTCCTCCCCCTGCAAAAAAGCCTCCCTGAGATTTTCGTCGTTGCTCAGATGGGCGAGCAGGCGCAGTTCAATTTGGGAGTAATCGGCGGTAAGAATCAGGTCCCCTTTTTGACGGGGTATAAATACCTGCCTTATTTTTCTTCCTTCTTCCACACGGGCGGGTATATTCTGCAAATTCGGATCCGAACTGCTCAGGCGGCCTGTAGCGGTAACAGCCTGGTGAAAAGTGGTATGCAGCCTGCCAGTCAAGGGATTAATCAGGGAAACCAGCCCGTCCACATAAGTAGACTTTAACTTGGCCAGCATTCTGTGATCAAGTATCTTGTTCACAATCGGGTGGGAACCGGCAAGTTCTTCCAAAACACCCGCATCAGTAGAGAATCCTGTTTTTGTGCGCCTGATCACAGGAAGCTGCAATTTTTCAAACAAAATTTGAGAGAGCTGCCTGGTTGAATTTATATTAAACTCGCAGTCCGCAAGAACATAAATTTCCCGGGTAAGATCATCTATTTTTTTAGCCAGTTCATCCGATAAGCCGGCCAATTGTTCTTTATCCACCGCCACGCCGGCGGATTCCATGTCCGCCAGAACGTAAACAAGGGGCATTTCTACTTTATAGAAAAGCTCGTCAGCTTCCTGCTGATGCAGTTTATCTTTCAGAATATCCGCCAGCCTGCAGGTTGCCCGGACACCTGCAAGCAGGGAGCTGTCCTCATCGCCCGGGATAATTTCTCTCAGATGCTCCAGAGCAAGGTCTCTGAGCCGGTAGCCGGAAAGCCCGGGATTTAAGATATAAGCAGCGATCATTGTGTCAAAGGACAGGTTTTCAACCGTTATTCCATTGGCCTTTAAAATGCGGATCAGCCTTTTGCCGTCGTGGGCAATCAATTCTATATTCACGTCTGTGCAAATCGTCTTCAAAGCCTTCAGTCCCTGCCCGGTTGATGAAAGCACTGCTGTCTGGATTTCCGGCGCGTCTTGAATCTCCCCGGCGGCAGGGAATGCAAATACCGCTCTCTGGGCCCCGCCGCTAAAACTGCCGCTTACGGCCAGGGCTGCCCGACCGGCCCGCCTTACTTTTTCAACCAGCGCTTCCAGATCCTCTGTTTTTTCAACCGGGCATATATCGTCACTTGTTGTTTTAGCGTACTCCGCTTCCTTAAACAAGCTGTCCGTATCCCTTGCCTGTTTTTTATTCCTGGACTTCTGTCCGGTCTGTGTAAGCGAGCGGATCAGGCTTTTGAACTCGTATTTGCCGCAGAATTCGATCAGCTTATTATAATCGGCCCCCGGCCATGTGTAATCACTGATTTCCTCCTGTAAAGGGACATCCTTGATCAGCACAGCCAGTTGTTTTGATAAAACAGCCTGTGAAACAAACGGTTCAATTTTCCCCCTTTGCTTTTCGGGAAGTTCAGCCAAGTTGCCGAGTATATTTTCAAGCGTCCCGTACTTTTGTAAGAGCCCGGAAGCTGTTTTAAGCCCTATTCCCGGCACGCCGGGTATATTGTCCGATTGGTCTCCGGTTAGGCCTTTAAGATCCGCAAAAAAAGCCGGAAGTACTCCATAACGCTCCCGGACCTTTTCCTCAGTATATTCTTCGAGTTCCGTAATCCCCTTTTTAGTAAGCAAAACCCTGGTCAGCGGCGAAACCATCTGAAGCGCATCCTGGTCGCCAGTCAGGATGAGATTTTCCATGCCGGCCTTTTCCGAGAGGACCGCCAGCGTACCTATTAAATCATCAGCCTCATAGTTGTCATATTCAGATATCCTGATGCACATTGCCTGCAAAAACTCCTTGATTAACGGGAACTGCGGACGAAGCTCCTCGGCGGTAGGCTTTCGTTTAGCCTTATATTCCCCGTAATCACTGTGTCTGAAGGTAATCTTGCCCTTATCAAAACATACCGCTACAAACTGCGGTTTACGGTCGGATAAAATTCTAAGAAGCATATTGGCAAAACCATAAACCGCGTTTGTAAAGATTCCCTGGCTTGTAGTAAGCAGCGGCAGGGCATGAAAAGCTCTGTGAGCCAGGCTGTTCCCGTCAATAATTAAGAATAATCCGGAGTTCAAGAATCCAGCACCACGCCTGTGATTTTCAGATTTTATAAATAAGTATTTCACCGCCAGGCTTTAAAAATCCTTTTTATCGTTAATGTCGAAACAAATCACGCGCCGCATAGAAGGAAAAAAGACTTTCAGGGCGAATTACGAACAATAGTGGAGTGATTAAGTTGCCTAAAAAGTCAGTTGCTTTAATTCTTTTGATTTTTCTGGTGTTTTTCCCTGTACTGCCAGCGCCGGCCGCCGATGACATTAATCAGGGATTATCAACTATTCAGGAAATCATGGAGTACATTGATGAAAGTTATATAACACCCACCGATATTGATTCATTGACACAAAGCGCTATTCAAGGGATCATTGATTCCTTGAATGATCCGTACACAGAGTACCTGAGCCCGGATATGATCGAAGATTTCTCCAGTTCTTTGGAGTATGAATTTACAGGGATAGGCGTCGAACTTGAAGTCAACCCGCCCTACCCCCTTATAACAAAAATAATTGAGGATTCCCCCGCACAGAAAGCCGGCCTGAAAGAGGGCGATTTAATTATCACTATAAACGGGATGGATATTGCGAAACAGCCTCTCTGGGATGCAGTCGACAAGATTCGCGGCCCGGAAGGAACCTTTGTTAACCTAGGCATAAGGCGCTCCGGTGAAAGCGATTTCAACATAAATATAGAAAGAGCTTCAATAAACGGTCCAACGTGCGATTGGGAAGTATTGTCAGGCAGCACAGGTTATATTTCTGTACGTACTTTTGCCAGCCGCACGGCGAAAGAATTTAACGCAGCATTAAGTCAATTGAAAGAACAGAAGATAAACAGCCTGGTTCTGGACCTGCGCAGCAACCCCGGCGGCTATCTGCAGGCAGCCGTTGACCTGGCGGATTATTTCCTTCCGGATAAAAGCCTTGTTGCAACAACTTTTTACCGTGACGGGTATAAGGATAAGTATTATACTTCCGGAAAAAACGAAAGATTGAACCTGCCGGTAGTTATTCTGGTTAATGAATATACCGCCAGCGCCTCCGAGATTTTGGCGGGCGCCATCAAGGATTATGAAAAGGCATCTCTGGTAGGGGTCCGGACATACGGCAAGGGAGTGGTCCAGGAAGTGATTCCCCTACAAAACGGCGGCGCTTTAAAAATTACTGTAGCTGAATACCATACTCCCGACGGATATTCAATAGACAAAAAGGGCCTTATCCCGGACAGGCTGATTTCTACTCCGGAACTCCAGCTGGCCGCCGCCCTGAGAATGTTAAACCCTTCCGGAAAGCAGGAAGTAACTCTGGATTTAAAAGGAAAAAACATGTCGGTAAACAAGGAAAAAACTGGAGTATATCTCGCGCCCCTGACAGACTGCGGAAGGGACTACCTTCCCTTGCGCCTCGTGCTGGAAGCTTTTGGCTACTCTGTAGAATACCAGGCGAGCAATGAAAGCCTGCTTGTTAAGAACGGGAGGAATATTGTAGTATTACCCTTGAAAAATGGGGGCAATACTCTTATTAACAGTGTTCAGGTAAATTTAGACGGCGCGATATTAACCAGAGAAGGGCGAACATATCTTAATATAGAAATATTAAAGGCGCTTAATATTAAAGTCTTTAAAAATGGAACCGAAATAATACTTGAAGAAGATTAAATCCTTTAGGCGATCGACTGCATTTGATTTGCAGTGCGTCAGGGGGCTCAAAATGAAAAAGAAAAACAAGGAAACCTGCCCGTGCGGCTGCGGCAAACCCTTTGCGCTTTGCTGCGGCAGGTTGACAAAAGTAGTTTCGATAGAACAATTCGGGTTAAAAAAAGCAGGCCAGCAGCTCCGGCGCAAACTTGGCGCCTTTACCGATCAGCCGTTTTTAGCCCGGGAGGTAGTCCGGGCGCAAAAAATATACCTGGATAAGATCAGCAACGAGATGATCGAACAATACGATGAGTTCATTCTGGAGCGCTGTTTCGAATGGCTGATCTTCGATTACATGCTGATGACCGGTGAAACGATTATTGAGATGTTCCAAAGAAGCCCGGACCTGACCAAGCAGGAGCAGCAACTCATCCGGGAGTGGTCCCAATCCAGGATTTCCCTTTACGAGGTAGAAAACATTTCTTCCAAAAATGCTTTGATCCTGCGCGACCTTATCGTCGGAACTCAAATAACTGTTTGCGATCCAAACGCGGCGCAGGAACTGGATCAGGGAATGGTTCTGTTCATGCGCGTGCTTAAAGTTGGAAACGAATATGAATTTTCAACCAGCGGCCTGACCCTGCCGGCTTTCTGCAGGGATCTGCTTCTGGAAAAAATAAATAATGATTTGGAATCATATTGTTCAAAGAAAAGCATCCCCGTCTCCGAAGGGATAAATATATATCTGAAAGATAATGCCTGCCTGCTTAATTCATGGGTAATCGAGATGAACCTGAACTACCCTGCTCCTATTCCAATTGATGGCAAAAGCAGCAAAGGCATAACTGAATCTGAAGAAGAATCGCTTTCCAGCGAGATCGCCCGTGAGATAACAAATATCCTGCTTGATGAATATTATGATCGCTGGGTCGACTGCCCGATATCCGCGTTGAACGGACTTACTCCAAGGCAGGCCTGCCGCACTTCCGAAGGAAGGAAGTTTCTTAAGGAAATACTCTATGAACTTGAACAGATAGAGCTGGAACGGGAGTGTAACGGCGAACCGTACTACGACTTCCACAAAGTATGGAAAAAACTTGGCCTGTCCAGGGGGAAAACCAGCAATCACGGCACTAGTCTTTACCTGGTCAAAAATGAATCCGACATAGCTGATTGGCGTCAAAATCACACTGCTTGCCAATGGCCGTACCCCAGTTACGCGCAAGTTGCCCTTCAAGTCCTGGAAGATTTATCGACGCGGGGCTGCAGCCGGAACCAGCTTAATTCCGCCCTGCGCCTCTGGCACGATTTCTGCTGGACAGAACGCCCCGCTATCCGCAAATCCAACGTTTGGGTAGCCACGATAATCTATACCATGGCCAGGCTCGAACTCGACCGCAAGGTTAACCAGCAGGAACTGGCTGAAAAGTATGGAATTGCTTCTTCAACAATCTCAAGTAACTTTCGTAGACTGTGCCTCACTCTCGAACTGCTGGATTATGACCACCGTTATTCCACCCATAAACCAGCCGTTCCAGATTTAAATGTCGACTATTCCTTGCTGGCCAGGATCTGGAAAAACAACAGAATCTAAATTTCATAGCGGAGGTAAATATTTGTCCGATATGTCTTTTGCCGGCCTGCTGGCAGCAATTGCCGAAAGCACTGTGGAATATATCTCGTCGCTCGGGTATTGGGGGCTTTTTATCGGGATGGCCATTGAAAGCGCAAATGTCCCCTTACCCAGTGAATTAATTCTTCCCTTCGGCGGTTATCTCGTTTCAATAGGAAAGCTGCAATTCGTCCAGGCGGCGCTGACAGGTACGCTGGGGGGAATTGCAGGTTCCATTCTATCTTACTTTTTAGGGTTCTGGGGCGGGCGCCCGTTTCTTTTGAAATACGGGCGATATATCGGAATCTCACAAAAACATTTTGACCAGGCCGAAAGCTGGTTTTTGCGCTATGGGGAAGCTACGGTTTTTTTCACCCGCCTGATGCCGGTAGTCCGCACTTTTATATCCCTGCCAGCCGGTATTTCCGGGATGAATTTTTGGCGCTTTGTTTTTTATTCCTTCATCGGCTCTTTGCCATGGTGTTTTTTTCTGACTTACCTCGGTCTGAAAATGGGCCAGCACTGGGAAGACTTGAAGTACTGGTTCCACCGGCTGGACGTAGTCGTTATTGCTGCAATCGTCATTTTGGTTATTTTTTACTATCTCAGAAAGAAAAGAAACTGATTTTCCTGCGCCCTATCAACATTCCTGTGTTTTGCCCCGCCTTTCTTCTCATTTATCCTTATTTTATTGTTTCTTACAAATCATTCCTTTCATAAAACCGCCGGCCAAAGTCGACAATAACTTAGAAGGGGATGAATTTTTATGCTTCTAAGGGCCTTTTTTATTTTTCTGCTTCTATCCTTTGCAGTCCCTCATGCTTCTTATGCCAAACCTCCTTCAATAAGCGCCGACGCCGCCGTAATGATGGACACAAAAACCGGCCGGTTATATTTCGAAAAGAATCCCTTAAAGCAGCGGCCGCCGGCCAGCCTGACTAAAATTATGACCGCAATAATCGCCCTGGAAAACAGCAGCCCGGGTGATGTAGTTACTATATCCAAAAACGCCGCTTCTGTTTACGAAGGGCAGACAATCATACTGCGTAACGGCGATAAAATCACCCTGGACAACTTACTGAAGGCGGCTCTGATCTATTCAGCCAATAACAGCACTGTGGCTATTGCGGAGCATGTGGCGGGCTCGGAAAAATATTTTTTGGAAATGATGAACGAAAAAGCAAGGCTTATTGGAGCTGTCAATACGCACTTTACCAACACAAACGGTTATACACACCCCAACCACTACTCAACCGCCTGCGACCTCGCCCTGATTACCAGATATGCGCTGGGCAACCCGGCATTCAGAAAGTACGTCCGCTGCAAAGAGGCAAATGTTGAGTGGATTGAACCAAAGAAAAGTGAAAAAATAAACAGCACCAACCGGCTGCTTGGAGGAAGCTATCCCGGCATTGAAGGAGTCAAAACAGGATCGACCTCCGCCGCCGGCAACTGCCTTATTGTCCTGGCCAACAGGGACGACCGCAGCTTGATCACCGTTGTCCTGGACTGCTACGACCGTTACCAGGATACAATGGTTATTCTGGACTATGGGTTTAACCAGATTGTCTCGTTGGAACTGTGCAGGACAGATAAGACTTCCGAATACCTGCCGATACGGGGAGGAAAGGAATCCAGCGTTGCGCTTGTAGGAGAGAAAGATTACACAATTGATCTGCTGCGCAGCGACCTACCCATGCTAAAAAGAAAGCTGTACATCGTTCCAGACATCTCAGCGCCTGTATCCTGCGGGCAAAAGCTGGGCAAAGAATCTTTCTATCTCGGAGACAGAAAACTTGCCAGCGTCTACCTTGTAGCCGAAAAACAAATCCCACGCAAAGGCTTTGGCGCCCGGTTATACGAAAAGATATTCGGCATCCATAGTTAACCTATTGACATTCCCGCCGATTTTCGTAATAATAGTTGATGTACGTGACGTGGGCGGGTAGTTCAGTGGGAGAACNNAACGCTTGCTTGACACGCAAGAGGTGGTTGGTTCAATTCCAATCCCGCCCACCAGTAATACCAATGATTTAGCGATCATTTTATATCAACTTTTTTACCAATTTTTATACCAGTAAAATTTTAAAACAATTTAAAGAAATAAAGAAAGCCGGGTGTCGCTCCCCGGCTTGTTGCGTATGGATTAAACAGAAATTACAACATAACACCCGGAGATTTATTTGAATACGTAAAAGAGGAGGTCTCTGACGATGCCGCGCAAGTTCAAGGTTATCCTTACCTGGGATAATGATGCCCAGGTTTATGTTGTAACAGTTCCCGCACTACCTGGCTGTCTCACCCAGGGAAAGGACAGGAAAGAAGCATTGGAGCGGGTCCAAGAAGCTATAACAGGCCATATTGAAGCCCTAAAACTGATAGGAAAGACTGTCCCACAGGGAGACGTTGAGTTTGCTGAAGTGCAGGTCAGCGTTTTATGACCAGGATGCCCAGAGTCACCGGTAAGAAGGCTGTATCAGCCCTTAAAGCCGCTGGCTTTATTATAATAAGAGTAAGCGGGAGTCATCATCACTTGTATAAGCCGGGTAGCAACCTGGTAACAGTACCTGTTCATGCCGGGGAGACCTTAAGCCCTGTACTTATCAAAAGTATTTTAGAACAGGCAGGCCTCACCTTTGAAGAGTTCATAAAACTGCTATAAATAAGCTCCACCCTGCCACACCAGCGAAGCTTTACACGCAAACAATTTAAAGAAGAAGCCGGGTGTCGCTCCCCAGCTTGTTGCTTGGCCGCAAGTGGCAAATGAACATAGCTTACCTTTATTAATTCCCCAGTTGTTTTATTAAACCTTTATCAGAAATATTATAAGCTGCCACATCGTCATTCGATATTTGTCTTAGAAATTCATTTCTGTTGCCTGTTCCTCTGTTAACTCTCCTTCCTGAAGTAGCTTTCCGGTTTTCTCAACAGTTCTTTGCCAGGATAGACTATGTATTTTTTGTTTGGCTTACTCCTTATTCGCAAATCATTGCCTCAAACCATACAAATCCTGTCTTTGCTGAACTTCTCTTCATGCCAATGCAAAAATGCAGTTAATGGGCGCTAATGCAGTCAAGATTTTGTCAATAAGCTAATCTTCGTGTAAACTCATTTTTCTGGCATGAATCTTGCTATATAATATAGATGATCTTCAAATTAAACGATTGAGACACTTGTCCTGCAATTCTGTATCTGGTCAAAGGCACAGTTTTAAACAATTGATGCAAAGGCAGGTGATCCGGCCAATAAAAAAGATGCTGCCGGCATAAAGACAACTGTGGCGCCATATGCTCGTATTTTACAATTACCGGAGAGTTTTCAAAACGCCACATAATCAGGTTGTCCCGGGAAAAGAGAAAAAACAAGCTTGAATATTTAGAAAGGGAAAAGAGAATAGAAGAGGTGTAAAACTTATGTATTTATTTGCCATTGCAGTATTTTTACTGACTTATGCGGTTATCGTATCAGAAAAAGTTCACCGTACCATCGCAGCTTTACTTGGCGCCGGTTTGCTTGCGCTGTCCGGTGTCCTCAGTGTGGAAGACGCTATCCATTATATTGACTGGAACACCCTCGGCCTGTTAATCGGGATGATGATCATCGTAGGAATTACACGCAACACAGGTGTTTTTGAATATATGGCCGTCAAAGCCGCCAAGTCGGCGCAGGGCAATCCCATCAAGATTATGATGGCCATGGCCGCGGTTACCGCTGTAACCTCTGCCTTATTAGACAATGTAACCACGGTATTGTTAATTGTACCGGTAACCTTCGCCATTACCAGGCAGTTAAAGGTTAATCCCGTTCCGTTTCTGATTGCCGAAATTATTGCCTCGAATGTCGGCGGCACGGCCACGCTGATCGGCGATCCGCCCAATATTATGATCGGCAGTTCAACCGGACTCGGGTTTATGGATTTTGTAGTTAATTTAGCGCCTGTAATTATAATCGTTCATATCGTTACAATTGTCATCTTGACCATGATTTACAGAAAACACCTGACAACTACGCCGGAACTGCAAAAAGGCATCATGACAATGGATGAGAAACAGGAAATAAAAGATGTTTCCTTGCTGAGGCAGTGCCTGATCGTACTCGCTTTAACCATTATAGGATTTGTCATTCACCAGTACATCCACATGGAATCCTCAGTTATTGCCTTAAGCGGCGCCAGTCTTCTTTTGCTGCTGTCCTGCCGTGAAGACCCGGAGCAGGCCCTGCATGCTGTGGAATGGCCGGTGATTTTTTTCTTTACCGGTTTGTTCTTAGTTGTCGGCGGAATTGAGAAGGTGGGCGTTATTGAAGCCATAGCCCGTTTTACGATTGATATTACCAATGGACTGCTGGTGCCTGCCAGTATGCTTATCCTGTGGATTTCCGCCCTGGCCTCGGCGTTTATTGACAACATACCGTTTGTGGCAACGATGATTCCACTGATTAAAGATATGGGCAGGCTGGGAATGTCGGGCGACATAAACCTTTTATGGTGGGCTTTGTCTTTGGGCGCCTGCCTGGGCGGCAACGGAACAATTATCGGCGCTTCGGCCAACGTTGTGGTCTGCGGAATGGCTGAAAAAAGAGGTGTCCCGATTACATTTATCAGCTACATGAAAGTAGCTTTTCCCACAATGCTTGTTTCCATCATTATCTGCATGGTCTACTTGCTCTTCTGGTACCAATATCACGGATGGGGTTTAGTCATCGGAACACTGGTAATAGGCGCTGTTCTTTATGTAATTTCTGTTCCACTGAACAATTTCTTGAGCAGAAACGCAACTGCCCAAAAAACATCTTCATAAGCATAATCAAAGGAGTCTGAAGCAGTGCTTAAAAAAATACTCGTTGCCTATGACAACGGCGACAAGGCAAAAAAGCTGTAGAATAAGCGATCGAGATTGTCAAAGGCCCTGCTATGATATGTTGCTTCAAGAACCAGGAATGGATATATTAATATAAAGACAAGACTTGGACAAGTTTTCAAATAAATCATGAGAAACTTTCGATGGTGTGTGGAAAATGACTGATCGGGATACAGCCTTATCTAAATATAAACGGCCAGAAACGCTGCAGGATGACAGTTTTCCCCGGGGTATCCGCCGGCGCGGGCAAGACATACGCTATGCTTAATGCAGCCAGGGGACGGCTTTCTGAGGGTGTAGACGTTATTATCGGCTGGGTGGACACTCATGGAAGAATGGAAACAGAGGCTCTGCTCAAATGTTTCCCTCCTCTTGTACGGCGATGAGGGATCACAGCATTGAAGGCCCATGGCCAACTGGAGACCGGATCATGGTCTGCGTCAGTCCCAGCCCGTTTTCGGCACAGTTGATCAGGACGGCCGGACGAATTGCGGAAGGCATGAAGGCGGAGTGGCTGGCCGTTTATATTGAAACCCCAGGGCGTTCTCCTCTAAATGAGGCCGAAAGAGATCTCCTGGCCAGGAACCTGCAGCTGGCCGTTGATCTTGGCGCTGAAACAATAACACAAACCGGCAATGACATTGCCGGGGAACTGCTGGAACTGGCTAAAAAGCGCAATGTATCACAGATAATAATAGGTAAGTCGCTGCACACTGCGTTTTGGGAGCGGATACACGGTTCAATTGCCGATAATGTAATTCGTCGGAGCTGCGGAGCAAGTATTTATGTATTTCCAAATAAACCAGAAGCGGAAAAGCAAAAAATGCTGCCTTTCCCCACCTTGAGGATTCCGCTCATTAATTATCTTTTACCCTTAATGACAATGGCCTTAGTTACCATTCTGGCCGGGCTTGTCTATCCATATCTTGGTTTGGCAAACGTGGCTATGATTTTAATACTGCCTATCTTATTCAGCGCAGTCAAATGGGGAACAGGCCCGGCTGTTACAGCCGCGGTGGTTTGTTCTTTGATTTTTGACTATTTCTATATACCTCCTGTCCCCGGCTTTATACCGGCAGACCTGCCCTATCTATTCTCCCTGGTTGTTTTTATAATAGTGGCGCTGCTGACTGGAACTCTTTCAGGCCGTCTCCAACAGCAGGTAATCAGCTCCAGGCAGCGTGAAAAAAGAATGGCGGCGCTATACTCGTTAAGTCGGGATATCGCAGCAGTGTCTGATATTAATCCGGCGATGGAGATTGTAGCCAGAAGAGTATCAGAAACTACTGATTCCCAGGCAGCCATACTGCTGCCGGATCAGAACGGAAAACTGGAACTCAGGGCTGGCGCTTCTTCGCAGGACTTCCTTAATGACAGCGAATTGGCTGTCGCCAGGTGGGCTTTTGAGCGTGGCGAGATAGCCGGAAAAGGCACAAAAACATTGAACAGCGCTGTCGGGCTATATATACCGCTCAGAACCGAGCAGTATTCCCAGGGAGTTCTATGCATAAAGCTTGACATCAAGGAACGGTACCTGCAACTGGAACAAAGGCGGCTGCTGGAGGCTTTTGCTAATTTAACCGCGCTTTTAGTCACCAGGATAAAGCTTGCCGAACTGGCCAAAGAGTCTCAACTGGCAGCCGAATCCGAGAGACTCCGTACCGCTCTTTTCGATTCCCTCTCACACGATCTGCGTACACCGCTGGCTTCTATAATCGGCGCTGTAACATCGATTCTTGAAGGTGAGGGATTTTTCAGCCCTGAGGCCAGTCATGATCTCCTGCAAACAATTAAGCATGGAGCTTTACGAATGAACAGGTTTGTCGGCAATCTTCTTGATATGGCTAAACTGGAAAGCGGTCTAATCCGCTTGAATAAAGATTGGTGCGATATCCGGGAAATAATCGGGGTTGCGGTAAGGGACATGAAAGATCCACTGCGCGGCAGACCCCTTAAAGTAGAGGTTTCACCCGACATGCCACTGGTTAAGGTTGATTTTATTGTGCTGGAGCAGGTGCTGGTTAATCTGCTGGACAACGCTATTAAATATTCCGATACGGGAAGTGAGATATGCATATCCGCCAGTCAGGACAACAAACAGGTTAAGGTAACTGTAACTGATTATGGACAGGGAATTTCGGATGAAGACCTGGATCACATTTTCGATAAGTTCTACAGGCTTAAGTCACCCCATCAGGTTAGCGGCACAGGTCTTGGCCTGGCAATCTGTAAAGGGCTAATCGAAACTCATCAAGGAAGCATTTGGGCATCCAACAATCCCCGCGGAGGTCTGGACGTCAGCTTCATTTTGCCGCTTGGTGAGGCAATTCCCTATAAGCCTGTTGATCTTGACGGGGAGGAAAACAATGTTCACTAAAGGAGCACGCATCCTTGTCATAGACGATGAAATAGAAATCAGAGGGCTGCTGAAAGTGGCTCTGTCGGGTCATGGCTTTGAAGTCAAGGGAGCGGCGACCGGCCTGGACGGTCTTGATGAAATTACAGCTTTTAAGCCGGAATTGGTTATTCTTGATCTGGGATTGCCGGATCTAAACGGTCTGGAAGTGCTGAAAAATCTGCGCGAGTGGTCTGGTGTTCCGGTAATTATTCTTTCTGTTAAAGGCCAGGAAAACGATAAAATAGCTGCTCTGGATGCCGGCGCGGATGATTATGTAACCAAACCTTTCGGGATGGGTGAACTGCTGGCCAGAATAAGGGCGGCTTTGCGCCATGCGGCCGGTACTGAAGATGAACCCGTACTGGTTTTTGACGACTTGACCATTGACCTTGCCCGCCGCTTCGTAACCGTCAACAGCAAGGAAATTAGACTTACCCCCACAGAATATGAATTGCTTAAGAACCTGGCGTTAAATGCCGGCAAGGTATTGACTCATAAGTATCTAATCCGCGCTGTCTGGAAAATGATATATGAATATGACACCCACTCACTGCGTGTATATATAGGCCAGCTGCGCCGTAAAATAGAAGCCGATTCATCATATCCCCGCCATATTATTACGGAACCGGGTGTTGGATACAGGCTTTTATGAGCGTAATTTGCTAAAAAAATGACGTGGGGTTGAAGTTATACAAAATATGACCGGCAACCGGCGAAATCGCTGATCTGCCGCAGCAGCGCCTGTTTTTTGCCCTGTAAATAACGGGATTAGAGAGGTATTCTTCAAGTTCCGGCAAAGCCTTGGGGAAATATTGGCGGTAGGCGGTTTTTAAGCGGTGCACAACTGCAGGGTAGGGATTAAGGTGATCCAGCAGGATTTCTTCAATGCCGGTTTCGCGAAGAGTCCGCAGAAGGCCAGTCAGAGATTCTTGGGAATCGGACTAATTATGTTGCATTCATAAAGATGTTCCAGATAAAATATTTAAACATAAGAACATCCGGCGATCAACTATAGTGTTCTTTTCACGAAAGAATGTCACAGGATTGGATGCAATCGAACTGGCTAAAGAGTTTCTCCCTTTTGCCGATGCGCTCTTGCTGAATTCCCGGGATGGCAGCAGGATAGGAGGCACGGGAAAAACACATGACTGGGAAATAAGCCGTAAAATTGTCCACGAATCTAATAAGCCGGTCATCCTTACCGGCGGGTTAAACCCCGGCAATGTTTATGAGGCCGTTAAAAAGGTCCGGCCTTTTGCCGTGGACGTTAATTCAGGCGTGGAGACCAATTCTAGAAAAGACTTTGCAAAAATGAAAGCTTTTATTTATGAAGCAAAGCGGGTTCTGTGACAAGACCGGGGCTTTGCTTACCATTAGGAGCATGGCTGCTTGATACTTCTTCATTAGCTCAATAAAATCCATGGCCATCTAAAAGGCGGCAATAACCCCTGCCGATATCACCTTAAGCAGTCCTGTGCAACCGTGCAAAAAACCTGACAGCAGGGTTTTTTATTTTTGCAGGCGATTTTTGCAGGAAAAGGTCTTTATCCCGCATAATTAATTAATTGAGTAAGACAAGTATAAAAAACCAAAAGATAAGCTTAGATTAAGAGATGGGGAGGTTATAAATTTGCGCTTAACTCCTAAATCAGAACTGGATCAGCGTTGTGCGAAGCTCCAGGAATTATTAAAACTGCACGGCATCGACGGGGCGGTAATAGTACAGAACGCCGACCTATTTTACTTTTCCGGAACTATCCAACGCTCACATCTGTTTATTCCGGCTGAAGGCAGGCCGGTTCTCCTGGTCAAGAAAACTTTTGAACGTGCTGCGGAAGAATCCGGTTTGGGGAATATCATCTGCCTGGAAAGCTTGAAGGAGATACCTGCGACTATACAGTCATACAGCTCACGGCCTCTAAAAACTCTCGGCTTTGAACTGGACATTCTCCCTGCAGCACAATATTTACGCTATCAAAAACTTTTCGAACCGGCCAAAATTGTAGATGCAAGCCAGTTAATACGCACTGTCAGGATGGTTAAGTCTCCTTACGAAATACAGATCCTAAGAGAAGCCGCAGATCTGCACGGAGAAGTTTTTAACATGGTCAAGGAAACTTTGCGGGAAGGCATCACCGAACTGGAACTGGCAGGTTTGATCGAGGCATACTGTTGCCGCTGACAACATTT
>DIEU01000035.1:336-4860 GCA_002418775.1 Firmicutes bacterium UBA5766 | reverse complement strand
GAAAAAGATTTGAAAAAATTGCAAGCAGAAGATTTTCAGCGGGTAATTAGAATAAGAGGAAACAAAATCAGTACCTGTGCTGGCATGCGAATATGGCGATGATGCTGGAGAAAAAAATGATTGAAACGAGGTAATTCAATTATGGAGGGCTGATTATTTATGCGGAAAATAAATTTTAGAGTTGAGTTTTTTAAAGAAGGAGATGTATACGTTGGTCTATGCCCCGAACTTAACGTTTCCAGTTTCGGGGATAGTCTTTTAGAATCCAGGCAGTCTTTAACTGAAGCAGTTGAAGCCTTTTTGGAAGAATGTGAAAGAATGGGAACTTTAGAAGATGTTCTGGAAGAGGCAGGTTTTACGTTGCATGATGGGGCATGGTGTTGATTTTGATAAAAATGGCAAACTGATCGGGCTAGAGATAGCGAAAATAACCGGCGTGAAGCCGGTTATTATATTTTGGGGATTTGTTTTTAAAAAACACCCCCCTTACGAAAAGGGGGGCAACAGGCGCCCGGGTCCGTCTTCGCGTCCGGGCCTTACTTACTGCCGCCCGCCTCGACAGCCCGGGCCAGTTCGGCGATGCTGGCGGTCAGGTCGGACAGTTTCGCTTCAATGCGCACTAAAAGATAAGCAGTCACCGCGATAGGAAAACCCACATTCCCAACAGCCTGTAAAATCGTTTCCACCAGCAAAACCTCCTTATTTTTGATAGAAAAGGAAACCGCGCCGGCGGTTTCCTTCCGCTCTAATCCACTTATTACAGCAGCATCCGGATTTACCTTACACCGGATCATACACATCATTGGTCGACCGGTCGATAATCTTAACATCCTGCTTGGACACCAGCGCGCCGCCCGGAGTTAAAAACACATTTTTGGCAATTACCGTATCCATCGCCGCACCGATCTCCGCAGCAGTCGCGTCATCCCGCGGATTGTCCAGACTGATCGTAAAGTTGGAACCGCTTTCGTTCTTAAAAACCATCCGCAGCGTCTGAGTAGTAACAACAGCCACTTTCACTCACCTCCTTCCCTTACATCCTTTCGCCCCCCGCCCCTCGACCCGTGACCCGCTGACCCGTTGACTCATAGACCCGCTGACCCTTACACCTGCACCAACTGGGCGCTGTCCACGCGGCTGATCTTGCTCAGAGTATACTCCTGCAGACCCGCCAGCGCCTGGGCCACGTCAAACAGATCCTGATCAACGGCAGCGGGATTAACGCTCTTCAGATTCTTACTGCGATACACAGGATTGCCCTGGGCATCCACGCCGGTTTGCAGCTCTAACTGCAGCACCGCCCCGCCGGGAATTTTATTGACCGCCATGCTATTCACCTCCCTCCCAGAACATATGTTCGGTACCACGAGCATATTGTACCCCCTCCGCAAGGCCATGTCAAGACAAAATATGGAAATTATTAAAGAAAGATATTTCTGAAAACATCTTTTTCTGTTCTTGTGACATGGATCACAAAGATCCCCTGACCGCCCTGGTAAAATAACAAATAAGTCAAATAGAAACAAGCCCGGTTTAATAAAAGCTGATTTCAGGAATAAACTGGTAAAAAACTATAAAAATTTGGCAGGATAAGCAGGATTTTCTTAGTGTGGTGTCAAATTATGAAGAAGCCTCTCATAAACTCATTCGGTGACGCACCCTCTCCTGGCCCTTCTCGTCGATGGAGGAGAAAACAGGAATACTCCAATAAAACCCCTCTCCCCTGGGAGAGAACGGTGTCATTTAAGGCGGGATGCTTTATGGACAAGACAAAGCCCGGATTCGGAGGAAAACAATCCCGGCGCGAACAGGGACAAGTGCGCAGCCAGATACTGACATTTTTAAAGGAAAGCGAAACCCTGCTGGCCATTGTCCGGGCTCTTAAAACATTTGACATAACCAACCTGAGGGAAAATGCCCGGCGGGCTCTGGAAACCATTGAAGAAACCTAACAAAGAATTAACATTTCCGACAGGAATCACTTTTTTTGATGGCGAATTGTAAACGAGACAAGAAAAAGCAACATTGGTCATAGACCCCACGCCTAAAGGCGGGGGGCTTGCGGAAGAAATTCCGAAAGCCTGCGTTCTTATAGGCGAGAAAGCGATATGAATTGCCCGCAAGGGCACAACCATATTGCGCTATGACCCGCCTCAAGCCGCCGGGACTTCATGGCGAGCGGCTACGTTATTCTGGTCATGACACCCTGGGATGCTTCTCCAGTCCCATGCCCTGTCGCCGGTGGTTAAACAGCAAGCGGGGGTAGTTTTATGCGAGCAGTGCTGCCGGCGCGAAAAGCCAGGATAACATTGGTTAGGAGAGATGGAGCGATTCACGAAACAGGCCCTGTAAAGGGTCCCCGAAAGGAGAAAAGCTAATGGTTTACGTACTTGACAAGCACAAGAAGCCGCTCATGACCTGCACCGAAAAACGCGCCCGACTCTTACTGGAGCGCGGCCGGGCAATGGTTCACAAAAAGGCGCCTTTCACCATTCGGCTGAAGGATCGTTTAGTTGAAGACAGCGTCCTGCAGCCACTCGGCCTTAAAATCGATCCCGGTTCAAAAACCACCGGCGGGGCTGTCATTCGCGAGAAAGAAACCATCGGCTATTACGAATGCCAGCACCGGACGGACATTAAGGACAAAATGGATACCCGCCGGTCGCAGCGAAAAAGCCGCCGGAACCACAAGACCCGTTACCGCAAACCCCGGTTTAACAATCGTAATCCGGGGAAATGCACAGCTTGCGGCAAAAACGCCAAGCACGGCAGCCGTTACTGCCGGCCGTGCGCCGAGGCAAAAAACCTTACTGACAACGGCCATCGAGAAGTGCGTCTGCCTGTGTCCCTTCAGTCCCGCGTTGATCAAACCATGTCCTGGGTAAACAAGCTACGCGCTCTTTTGCCGATCACCTCCGTTTCCATGGAGCTGGTCCGCTTTGACACCCAGTTGATGCAGAATCCCAATATTTCCGGAGTGGAATATCAGCAGGGCACTTTAGCCGGGTATGAAGTCCGGGAGTACTTACTGCAAAAGTTCAATCACCAGTGCGCTTATTGCAAGGGCGAATCAAGCGACCCGGTTCTAAACGTCGAACACGTCGTCCCAAAAAACCCGGAGTGCGGACCGAGAGGCGCCGGCCGGATTTCAAACCTGGTCATCGCCTGCAAGACGTGCAACGACACCAAGGGCAACCTGCAGCCGGACGAGTGGCTAAACAAGCTGAAAACCTCCAAAAAGAAGCTCAACCAGGACCGGGCGAAAAATCTGCCGGAAGCGCTTAAGCAGTTAAAGGCGCCGCTCAAAGACGCAGCCATGATGAACGCCACGAGGTGGGCGCTCTACCGGCGGTTAAAAGCAACCGGCCTGCCCCTGGAGACCGGCAGCGGCGGCCTGACGAAATACAACCGGACCCAGATTCTAAAGTTACCCAAAACTCACTATTACGACGCCGTCTGCGTATGCGAGAGCCTTCCGGATATGGTGTCCGTACCGTTTGTCGAAAACTACACGGCGACCGGCCGGGGCAACCGGCAGATGGCGGGGGTTGACAAATACGGTTTTCCATACCGTTGGCGGGAGCGCAAAAAAATCCGCTTCGGTTTTCAGACTGGCGACATAGTAACCGCCGACATTTTCAAAGGAAAATACAAAGGCCGGTGGCAGGGCCGGGTGGCCGTCAGGAAGACAGGCTTCTTCGACATCAAAGACAGTGCCGGAAAGCGAATTTGCCAGGGCATTCCGGCGAAACACTGCCGTTTGCTGCAAAGGGCCAACGGCTGGCAATACGAAAGGAGGTGCGCCGCGCTTCCTCCCCACGCCTAAAGGCGGGGCTTCCGCGCGGTAATATGGATGAAAACAACAAAAAAGAGTGCAAACCTTGCAAGCCGGGATATTCTCGAAAGGGATATGCTGGAAGTGGTAGGTGTGCCCCTCAAGGTGTGAGAATCTAATAATAATATGGTAATTATAACCTTTATAGCTATGAAACCTTACTAAAAGTTAAGCCTACAACGAAGCAAAATACATTGGACAAGTTGTCCGGCAAGCAAAAAAATACGTCCACCAGGTAATTGTCGTTGACGACGGCTTTGCAATAAAAACAACTTAAAAGAGAGGGGTTTGTTTATATTGGCTAAAATTCTTGCAAGAGGCGCTCCGTTAAAACATTCCATTATCATTCCAGCCTATAACGAAGAAAAAGGCTTACCGGTAGTATTAGAGAAAATTGTTAAGATAATAGACGATTCCTTTGAAATACTGGTGGTAAATGACGGCTCAACCGATAACACTGCCTCAGTAGCCCAAAAATATCCTTGCCGGCTGATTAAACACCATATCAACCAGGGTAAGGGTAAAGCAATGAAAACCGGTGTTCAACAAGCCCGGGGCGAAAATGTTCTTTTCATTGACGCTGACGACACTTACCCGGCGGAAGTAATCCTAAATATTGCTGAAGCATTGGAGGATTACGATTACGCCGTGGCCTCCCGCAGCATAGGAAAGCAAAACATCCCGGCCTT
>DIEU01000035.1:180-321 GCA_002418775.1 Firmicutes bacterium UBA5766 | reverse complement strand
CCATCCGCTATATATATGGCTTTAAAGCTTATGATCCTTTAACCGGTCTTTACGGCATAAAAAAATCGTACTTTGAAAAAATGGAACTACGCTCAAAAGGTTTTGGTATTGAATCGGAAATAGCGATCAAAGCAGCCTCAA
>DIEU01000035.1:0-157 GCA_002418775.1 Firmicutes bacterium UBA5766 | reverse complement strand
CAAAATTAAACGGCTTAAAAGACGGCTACAAAATCGCCCGCACCATTATTAGCCATCTTCCCCTTTATAATTCAACCCTTGCCTTTATTCTGCCGGGTCTTTTGCTTTTTCTGGCTGGTTTAATTGGCCTGATATTTTATATCAGAAATGCCGACCT
>DIEU01000011.1 GCA_002418775.1 Firmicutes bacterium UBA5766 | reverse complement strand
CTTTGCGCATAGGTATTGTTAAGGCTCAAAAGGCGACAAAAACCCGCCACTTGAGCCTTTTTCACGTGCAAAACTTCCAATTGAACCCTTCAAGAACCGTCCCCTTGTGTCCCTTGTGTCCTTTTGTCCTTTTGTCCTTTTGTCTATTCAACTATAGAAAGATATTCTTCCCACTTCAGGATTTTAAAATATTCCCCTAGGGGGTTTTTTCTATATGTGTTCAGGACAGCGTCGTGGCCCGCAAGAGGATAAGCTGTGCAGCAATCCTCCAGGATAACGCTTTTAAAACCGTTGGCAAAGGCGTCGAAGGCCGTTATCAGAACGCAGTAGGGAGTGGCTATCCCGGCAACTGCAACCCTTTCCACACCATTGTCCCGCAGGGTGATATCCAGGTCGGTTTTAAAGAAAGAACTCATCCGCCGTTTTTCTAAAACGATATCGCTCTTGAGCGGCTTGAGTTCGTCAATCACTTCCACGCCAGGGGTTCCCCGGAGGGCATGGGGCTTTATCTTTCCTCCCAAAAATAAACAGTCCGTCGGGTAAAAACTGTCGCAGGCAAAAACGACCAGCAGTCCTTTTTCGCGGGCCTTCTCCAGCATCTTCTGGATGGTTGGAATAATTGTCTTGGCCTGTCCGCTGATCCCGGTATGAAGATCGGTATTGATATTATCCTTAAGCATATCGACTACTATTACGGCGTCTTTCATCTTTAATCCCACTCTCCCTTATTCAGGCATTACCATATTGCCGACCGTTTCCGAACAACGGAGGCACAGTGTCGGGTGCGCTGCGTTCTTTCCTGCATCTTCATGATACATCCAGCATCTTTCACATTTGTCGCCCTGCGCCCGCCGGACTTTAACTGCCAGGCAGTTTACCGCCGCAGGTCTGGAAATATCTGCCTGCGACGTGCGGTGCAAGTTTACCGAGGAGACTATAAAAAGTGTGGAAAGATCTTCCGCCGAATCCCGCAGGAAATCAAAAAGTTCACCTGCGGCATATAAATCAATCGCCGCTTCCAGGGAGTTACCAATCAGTTTGTCCCTTCTTGCCTGCTCAAGGACACGGGTAGCTTCACTCCGGACTTCCAGAAGCCTTTCCCACTTTTTGTCCAGTTCAACGTCCAGGTATTCCTCATTAACTTCTGGCAGATCGGTCATCTGTACGCTGACCGGCGTTCCTTCCTCTTTGGGAAGGTAGCCCCAGATCTCTTCGCTTGTAAAGGCGAGGATGGGTACCAAAAGACGAACCAGTACATTTAAAGTTTCGTGCAGAACAGTTTGCGCTGAACGGCGCTGAAGGGAATTGGCCGGCGCCGTGTAGAGCCGGTCTTTGATAATATCCAGGTACAGCGCGCTCATGTCAAGAACGCAAAAGCTGTGCACCGCATGATGAACTACATGAAAATCATAATTGCTGTATGCTGTCAGGACGCGCTGGATTAACTGGTGGAGCTTTAAAAGCGCCCAGCGGTCGAGTTCGGACATCTTGTGATAGGCCACCCGGTCAGATTCTGAAGAGAAATCATACAGGTTGCCTAAAAGAAACCTGCAGGTGTTGCGGATTTTCCGGTAAGCGTCGGACAATTGATTTAAAATGTTTGGCGAAGCGGCCAGATCGCTGCGGTAGTCCGTCGAACTGACCCACAGGCGCAGGATATCGGCGCCCATTTGCTTGATTACCTTCATCGGGTCAACAACGTTGCCCTGGGATTTGCTCTGCTTGTGCCCTTTTTCATCGACCACGAAACCATGCGTCAGGACAGCCCGGTAAGGCGCCTTTCCCCGGCTGGCGATTGCGGTTGACAGGGAACTGTTGAACCATCCCCGATACTGATCGCTTCCTTCCAGGTAAAGGTCGGCCGGCCATCTTAAGTCCGGCCAGATTTCAGGCTGTTCCAGCACGCCAACATGGCTGGTCCCGCTGTCAAACCAGACGTCCATAATGTCATTTTCTTTATTAAATACCGTCCCGCCGCATTCGGGGCAGGACAAACCTTCCGGAATAAGTTCCGCTGCCTGGCGGGCAAACCACACGTCGGAACCATGCGCACGGAACAGCTTCTGCAAATGCGCCGTTGTCTCTTTGCTGATGATTTCCTTTCCGCAGGCGGCGCAGTAGAAAATCGGTATCGGCACACCCCATGTCCGCTGACGGGATATGCACCAGTCGCTTCTGCCCGCTACCATGTCGTAGATGCGTTCTTCACCCCAGGGTGGGATCCACCTTACGCCGTGAATGGCGTCCAGTGTATCCCGGCGGAATCCTTCCACGGAAGCGAACCACTGCTCGGTAGCCCTGAACAGGATCGGCTTTTTGCAGCGCCAACAGTGAGGGTACTGGTGTGAAATTGTTTCTTCTTTGAGGAGATCGCCGCTTTGCTGAAGTACATCCTTAACCTTCTGGTTGGCGTCGCTGTAAAACAGCCCGGCAAATTGAGCGGCTTCTTCGGTGAAGACACCGTGGTTGTCTATTGGTGAGAGCACCGGCAAGTTGTATCGCAAGCCGACGAGGTAATCTTCATGGCCGTGGCCCGGGGCGATATGCACGCACCCGGTGCCGGCGTCCAGGGTAACATAAGTATCCAGGACCAGTTTTGACTCTCTGGCGAAGAAGGGATGCCGGCAGCAGACGCCTTCGAGATCCCTTCCGGCAAACTCATTCAGGATCTGTTCGCAGTTTAAGCCCGCGGTATTGCAAAAGTTTTCCAGAAGTTCTTTGGCAACCAGATATTTGTTATCGCCGGTCTTGAACAGCACATATTCGTAGTCGGGATGAAGGCAGATGGCAGTGTTTGAAATCAGTGTCCAGGGGGTCGTCGTCCAGATGATGACCCAAGTGTCCTTTTCCGGCAGGACACCCTTGCCGCCGGCTACGGAAAACCTTACGTAAATCGAAGGAGAGTACTTGTCCTGGTACTCGACTTCGGCTTCGGCAAGCGCCGTCTCGCAGGTTGCGCACCAGTAGACCGGCTTTAAACCCTTGTAAATAAAGCCTCTCCTGGCCATTTCCCCGAAAACCCCGATCTGGGCCGCCTCATAATGGGGCATCAGCGTCAGGTAGGGATGGTCCCAGTCCCCGCGCACCCCCAGGCGTTTGAATTCGTCTCTTTGAATGTCAACGAATTTGAGCGCATATTCCTTGCATTTGTTGCGAAATTCCACGGTGCTGATCGAATGCCTGTTTAAGCCCAGGCTTTTGATTGCCTGCTGTTCTATCGGCAGCCCGTGGGTGTCCCATCCGGGCACATAGGGCGCGTCGTAGCCCGCCATGGAGTGGTATTTAATCACTATATCTTTGAGGATCTTGTTTAAAGTATGTCCAAGATGGATGTGGCCGTTGGCGTAAGGCGGCCCGTCATGGAGGATAAACTTTGGCCGCCCGGCGTTTTTTTGCTGGACCAGGCGGTAAACATCTATATCATTCCAGAATTTCAGAATTTCAGGCTCGCGAGCGGGCAGATTGGCCCTCATCGGGAAATCCGTGCGGGGCAGGTTTAAGGTCTTGCTGTAGTCCATTATTTTTGAACACCTCGGAAACAAAAAAATATCTTAGCTTGCTTACATAAGATCAACGATTTATATTATATTAGAAAGTATTGTTCAACGTCAATGTTTTCCATAAACTCAAAACAAAGGGGTTGCAATAAAAATGCCTGTTTATGAATATTCCTGCGGCGACTGCGGCAAAAGAGTGGAGATACTGGTCAGGTCTTCTGAGGAAGAAGGGCTGTCCTGCCCTTTTTGCAAAGGCTCTTCCCTGGTCCGGGTTATGTCCTCTTTCGCATACCACCGCAGCGAGGGCGACCGGCTGGCCGGCCTCGACACAAGCACAAGGAGCAGCGAGGATTATTATAAGGACGACCGCAACGTAGGTCTCTGGGCAAAGAAGCGCATGAAGGAAATGGGTATGGATCCCGGAAAGGAATTCGACGGGGTAATCGAAGAAGCGCGCAAAAAAGCGGCGGACGATCTTAAAGATTGATAGACAGAAAGGATTCTTATGGAAAAGAAAATTATTTGCGCTCTGGATTTTGACGAACCGGCCAGGGCCATGGAACTTGTCCGGTCCCTTGACGGGGTAGTGGATTTTTTTAAAGTGGGCATGGAACTGCAGCTTGCCGGCGGAACGAAAATGCTGCGGTGGCTTCTGGATAACGGCAAACGCGTTTTTCTGGATATGAAATACTTTGATGTCCCGGAAACTGTCCAAAAAGTTGTCAGCCTTACAGCGCGGCTGGGTGTGGATTTTCTAACGATTCACGGGAACGGCGGGNNGGCGGCTGCCGCCGGCCGGGGTAATTCGAGCTTAAAACTGCTCGCAGTGACTGTTTTGACATGCCTGGACGCCGCGGATATTTTGGATTTCGGTTATAGCTGTCCGGTTAAAGAATTGGTCCTGGCCAGGGCGAAAAAATCAGTTCAGGACGGTTGCGACGGTGTAATTGCTTCCGGTTCCGAAGCTGCCCTGTTAAGGAAAGAACTTGGCCGGGACATACTAATTGTGACTCCGGGAATACGCAGCGCCGGAAGCGCTGTTGACAGCCACAAGAGGTCGGTGACTCCGCGGGAAGCAATTGATGCGGGGGCCGACTACCTGGTTATCGGCAGGCCGATCACCAAACCGGCCGATCCAAGAAGCGCAGCTTTAAAAATCCTGGAGGAAATCAACTGATTTCCTCCAGCAGGGTTTCTTTTTTGGTCAGGTAAGCGCAGGTTATGGCTATTACGTAGCAAAAAGCGCCAGCAATAAAAGCCCAGACATAGCTGTGAGTGTGGTCAAAAATCCAGCCGCCCAGTATCGAGCCTATAAAACCTCCCAGACCGAATGCGGAGGAGATCAGTCCCATTATCGTGCCGAGCGAACCCGTTCCCAGCGAGTAGCCCGCCAAACCCGGCAGGGACATGGCTTTGCCTCCGTAACCCAGGGAATAGATAACTACGAAAATATAGAGCATCCATATATTCTTCACCGTGATTAAATACAAAATGGCAATACAGCACATACTGCAGGAAATAATCAGGCTTTTCTTAAAGCCGATTTTGTCACAGACAAAACCTGCCTGCAATCTCCCCACGCCGCTGAATAAACCCACCAGCCCCATTACGCTTGCCGCCAACAGTTTAGGGATGCCCATATCCTCGGCAAAGGGCACAACGTGGGTGGAGACAATCAACAGCGCAATACAGGTGAAAAATTGATTGGCGTAAAGGTATAAAAAGGTCCGGTTGGAAATCAGTTTTTTAATCAGCAGGATTAGATTGAGCTGGGACTTATTGAGCCCGTTGCCGGGATGATTATTTTTCGTTCCATAAGGTAAAAGGCCTTTTTCTTCCGGATCACGGACAATGAAAAAGGCAGGTACGAACATGAATAAAAAAAGAAGGACTCCTTCAGCGAAAAAACCTGTGCGCCACCCGTAAATGGGAATGATATAGCCTATCATCAGCGAGACGATAAAGGCGCCAATGCCTATCCCGCACATGCTGACGCCCAGGGCAACTCCCCTTTTCTCAATAAACCACTTTTGAACGACTGAAGATGGAATTGAATAGCAACAGCCGGATCCAAGACCGGCCAGGATACCGAAAAAGAAAAATAATTGCCAGTAGTTGTTAGCCAGGCCGGATAGAACCACCCCGCCGCCCAAAAGAAACCCGGCCGCCCAGATGGTAGTCCTGGGGCTGTATCGATCCGCCAGGATACCGGTTATAATAGCCGAAATTCCATAGAACAGGTTATTAACCGAAGCCAGGGAAGATGTGAGCGTCCTGTTCCAGCCAAATTCCCTGGCCAGATCAAGGACATAAATGCCAAAGGTCAGCTGCGCGGCTGACGTCATCCCGACAAAAGTAAGGGCTATAACAACGATCCAGCCGTAAAAAAATTCGGGGTTATCCTGTTGGCTTTCGGACAATTTGCATTCTGTTTCCTTTCTTAAGGATAAACCTGCAGTTAAACCTGCTTTGACTTCTTTTTTAACCAGATATGTAGAGATAATTGTAATTGCAATTATATAACATGCTGCCCCGAGAATACAAGCCAAAATATAACTGCGGGTATAGTCGAATATCCAGCCGACGGCCTGAGGCGAACATGATCACGAAGGCAGTTGACCTTCCTATGCAAGAATATTTTCAGGAAATTGACACGGTAAAAATAAAACATGTTTGGATGGCTGTCAACCATCCCGATGGATTATTCCTACTAGGATAACTTCCTGCTACTCACATTTTCACCCTTTTTTAACCTTTGCTAATGCTCCTTAGCTATTTTCTTTTAAATCTAAAATATGTTATAATTTTATTGATAAATCAGGTTTTCCGGTGATTGATAAATCAGGTTTTCCGGTGATGTAAAATGTTAAATGTGTGGAAGAAAGGAAAGCCTTATGAAGATTTTAAGAAATAAAATATGAAAGGATTTCTATAGGAGGATGGATTTTTTAAATTATTTTTTTAATCCGAAGTCAGTAGCGGTAATCGGCGCTTCCAGTGACAGCTATAAGGCTGGCGGCATGTGTCTCATGAGCCTTTTACAAAGCGGGTATAAGGGAACTGTTTATCCTGTAAATCCTCATCATGATGAAATATTTGGTATAAAAACTTATCCTTCGGTTAACCAACTTCCCGAAGCTTTCGACATAGGATTAATTGTTGTTCCTTCCCAGGCTGTTAAACAAGCTGTTTTAGACTGTGCAAGAGCGGGAGCAAAGGGAGTTGTGATTATTAGTTCGGGTTTTAAAGAAATAGAAACCGGACGGGAGTTGGAAAAAGAAATTTTACAGTCGGCAATTGAGACAGGTATAAAAATAATCGGGCCGAATACCATGGGATTAATAAATACTGCCTGTCCTTTAAATCTTACTTTCGTTCCTTTTTTAAAAGAGGTACAACGGGGTCCAATCGGATTAATCAGTCAAAGTGGAGGAGTTTGTCTTCTTATTCTATATGCCTTGTTAAATGAAAACATAGGAACAAGCAAGGCGGTTGCTCTGGGTAATCGATGCAACGTAGAGTTTTCCGACATCCTGGCTCATTTCGGCAGCGATCCTGAAATAAAAGTAATTTTAATATATCTGGAAGGAATAGAAAATCCTCGTCCTTTGCTTGAAGAGGCTAAGAAATTAACTAAGTTTAAGCCTGTAGTGGCATATAAAGTAAGAGGATCCGAGGCGGTAAACAGGGCGGCGTTTTCTCATACGGGGACGCTGACCGGTAGTTTTAACCTTTACCAGACTGCCTTTCGGGATGCTGGGATAATCAACGTGACAAGCATTGATGAACTCATCGATACGGCTAAAATTCTTTCTCTCTCGCCTGTTCCTCGGGGCAACCGGGTAGGTATCGTTACCCCACAGGCCGGCCTGGGGATTATTTTTAGCAGTATTGCCGAACAGGAAGGGCTGAAATTAGCGGAACTTGCGCATTCTACTATAGAAGCTCTTGATAGCTGCCTGTCTTCAATGGCCAGTTTTGCTTTACACTCCAATCCTATAGACATAAACTTTGGAGTAGCCGATAAACAAGCTATTATTCAGACACTCAGGCTTTTAATGCAAGATAATAATGTTGATCTGGTAGCTTTATTGTTTGCTTATCATCCGGAATATACCACGAATATTCTTGAAGCTGTTGAAGAGCTTGCAGAAGCCGGGGAAATAACCAAGCCTTTCGTTTTGATGCAGGATTCCCCCGCTAATGCGCTTGACAGTAGGATAAAAGATATTGAAAGCAAAAATATACCTGTCTATAGTTTGCCGGACAGGATGGCACGGGCGCTGGCCAATTTATACCGTTACGCTGACATAAGACAAAAGAAAGAAACAGCCATTTCAGGGCATAGCTTTAAGGCAGCGTTGGATGAAGCAAAAGCTAAATCCATTCTTACAGGAGTTGAACAAGAAGGACGGTTTGTTCTAACCGAACCGGAAGCAAAAGAATTTTTATCTATAGCGGGGGTCCCTGTTACCCCGGTTAAAATAATTGAAAGCTCAGAAAAAGCATGTAGTGCAGCAGTTTCATTGGGGACGCCGGCGGTCCTAAAACTTGTCTCTCCCTTGATTGTACACAAATCAGACATCGGCGGGGTTAAGCTGAATTTAACTGGTGAAAAAGAAATCAAGGAAGCTTATGAAGATATTCTCTTAAAAGGCAGACACTTTGATCCCCAGGTTCGCGTAGGCCTCCAACCTATGGCCCCTCCAGGTATAGAAGTTATTATTGGAGCTATTACGGACAGCCAGTTCGGCCCGGTTATAATGTTTGGTCTGGGGGGGACAACAGTAGAAGTTTATCAGGATGTCTCCTTCAGGTTGGCGCCTTTAAATGCCCTGGCAGCTAGAGAAATGATCCAAGAAATAAAGGGATTTTCTTTATTGCAAGGCTACAGGGGCCGGGTGGCCGTCAATCTTGAACCGGTTGCCGATATCCTAATGAAAATCTCAACTCTGGTAACAACTTTTACACAGATTAAAGAAATTGATATGAACCCTGTAATTGTTTATCCAAATGAAGTGTTGGTTGTTGATTCACGTATTTTATTAAACGGGAAGACACAAGGGGAGACACAAGGGGACGTTTTTCCTGTGTCATTTTCTTAGGAAAACAAATTAAGACACAGAAGAAGAACGAAATCGCTTCGCGATGGCCTTCATAATATAAAGTCTAGTGAAATTCCCTTGCAAGTGTGTTAAAATGGACACATAGCAAGAAAAAGAGTGCTGATTGAAACCGCATATTTTTCGACATAAATTTTAAAAATCCTTCTTTATCCGAAAATATTTTCGACGAAATTTTAGATAATATATATGTGATCACTAGATTTTCTTTTAATCACCGCGACTTCATTCTTCTCGGCAATTGNNTTTTGCATGTTGGCTTTGCGCATAGTTAAGGAACTTGGCCGGGACATACTAATTGTGACTCCGGGAATACGCAGCGCCGGAAGCGCTGTTGACAGCCACAAAAGGTCGGTGACTCCCAGGGAAGCAATTGATGCGGGGGCTGACTATCTGGTTGTCGGCAGGCCGATTACCAAAGCCGCTGACCCAAGAAGCCCGGCTCAGAAAATCCTGGAGGAGATTAGCTGACTTCCCTAATGCAAGCCTGTTTCAAGGATAGTCTCTTTTTTAGTCAGGAGAGCTAACGTTATGGCTACCACGTAGCAAACTGCGCCGGTAATAAAAGCCCACATGTAGCTATGCGTGTGGTCAAATATCCAGCCGCCTAATATCGAACCTGTAAAACCTCCCAAGCCGTATGCGGAGGAGATTATTCCCATTATCGTGCCGAGCGAGCCCGTTCCCAGCAAGTAGCCTGCCAGCCCCGGCAGTGACATGGCTTTGCCCCCGTAACCCAGGGAATAGATAACCACAAAAATATAGAGCATCCATAGATTTTTAACAGTCATTAAATATAAAAAGGCAATACAGCACATACTGCAGAAAATAATCAAGCTTTTCTTAAAGCCGATTTTGTCACACACAAAACCTGCCTGCAGTCTCCCCAAACCGCTGAATAAACCGACCAGCCCCATCGCGCTTGCCGCAGCCAGTTTGGGGATACCCATATCCTCGGCAAAGGGCACAACATGGGTGGAGACAATCAGCAGCGCAATACAGGTGAAAAATTGATTGCCGTAAAGGTATAAAAAGGTCCGGTTGGAAATCAGTTTTTTAATCAGCAGGATTAGATTGGGCTGGGACTTATTGAGCCCGTTGCCGGGATGAGTATTTTTCGTTCCATAAGGCAGAAGGCCTTTTTCTTCCGGATCGCGGACAATGAAAAAGGCAGGCACGAACATGAATAAAAAAAGAAGGACTCCTTCAGCGAAAAAACCTGTCCGCCACCCGTAAATGGGAATAATATAGCCTATTACCAGCGAGATGATAAAGACTCCGAGTCCTATCCCGCACATGCTGATGCCCAGGGCAACTCCCCTTTTCTCGATAAACCACTTTTGAACGACTGAAGAAGGTATTGAATAGCAGCAGCCGGATCCAAGACCGGCCAAAATACCGAAAAAGAAAAATAATTGCCAGTAATTGTTAGCCAGGCCGGATAAAAGAAGCCCCGCGCCCAACAGAAATCCGGCCACCCAGATGGTTATTTTAGGGCTGTACCGATCCGCTAAGATGCCCGTTATAATAGCAGAAATACCGTAGAACAAGTTGTTAAACGAAGCTAAGGAAGATGTCAGCGCCCTGTTCCAGCCAAATTCTCTGGCCAGATCAATGACGTAGACGCCGAAGGACAACTGTGTGGCTGCTGTCATGCCGACAAAAGTAAGGGCAATAACAACGATCCAGCCGTAAAAAAGCTTCGGAGTATACTGTGGGCTTTCGGACAATTTGCATTCTGTTTCCTTTCTTAAGATAAACCTGCAGTTAAACCTGCTTTGATTTTTTTAACCAGATATATAGAGATAATTGTAATTGCAATTATATAACAGACTGCCCCAAGAATAAAAGCCAAAATATAACTGCTGGTATAGTCGAACATCCGGCGCCTGCCTGAGGCGAACATGAATACAAAAGCAGTTGGCTTCCCTAGGAGTGGTTCTTGCTTGCTAACTATCCTAAAAATAAGATTTTTATAATTCGTGGCGCCGCTGGCGGCATGGGCAACTATTCACAATTTTTACCCTTTCTTAATTCATGCTAATGCTTTTTAGCTGTTTTCTCTTAAATTCAGATGCTTTATTATTTTTATTGATGAACCGGGATTTTACGGTTATGTAGAATGTTAAGTGTGCTGGAAGAATGGAAGGCCTTAGAAGATTTCAACATGCTTTAAATTTTCGCGGAAAAATTCCTTGCTGCGAATTGAAACGTATATTAATACGTATTATAATATTATTACAGGAGGGAAACTCCGTGAAAAGCTACTCATCCAGAGAACTCATAAAAATAATACAAGAAAACGGATGGTATCACGTTGAAACAATAGGAGATCATCAACAGTTCAAACACCCTGCTAAAAAAGGCAAGGTAACAGTCACCCACCCGGTAAAAGATGTACCTATCGGGACGGTTAAACGAATACTTAAACAGGCGGGAATTACCCTCCGGTGACCCGCCTGATCAAACATTGAGAAAGGGGTTAATAAAATGTCTAAAGACAGGTATGTATATCCCGCAATCTTTGAATACGCCGAAGACGGCATATCTATTGAATTTCCGGACCTGCCCGGTTGCCTGCCTTGTGCCCAGACCACCGAGGAAGCCCTTAAAAATGCTAAGGAGGCTCTCGGCCTGCACCTTTATGGAATGGAACGCGATAAGGACGACATCCCGGAGCCAACACCGGCAAATAAACTAAAAGCTAAAAAAAACCAGGTGATTGTTCTTGTTGAAACATGGATGCCAATTATCAGAGATGCAATCGAAAACAGGGCAGTTAAAAAAACCCTTACAATCCCCAAATGGCTTAACGACGTAGCAGAGGAAAATAGGATCAATTTTTCACATGTCCTGCAAGAAGCCTTAAAGTCCCATTTAGGTATTAAAGTCAATAGGTAAATCTCATTGAAGCGCTATTCTTTCCTGGTTGCATACCTATAATTTATGTAACATATGGCGCCGGCGATAAAAGCCCAGACATAGCTGTGGTGTGGTCAAAAATCCAGCCGCCCAGTATTGAGCCTGTAAAACCTCCCAGCCCGAAAGCGGAGGAGATCAGACCCACTATCGTGCCGAGCGAGCCTGTTCCCAGCGAGTAACCCGCCAGTCCCGGCAGGGACATTGCTTTGCCTCCGTAACCCAGGGAATAGATAACCACGAAAATATAGAGCATCCATAGATTTTTTACAGTAATTAAATACAAAAAGGCAATACAGCACATACTGCAGAAAATAATCAGGCTTTTCTTAAAGCTTATTCTGTCACAGACAAAACCTGCCTGCAGCCTTCCCGCACCGCTGAACAAACCGACCAGTCCCATCGCGCTTGCCGCCGCCAGTTTGGGGATGCCCATATCCTCGGCAAAGGGCACAATGTGAGCGGAAACAATCAACAGCGCGATAGTGGTGAAAAACATGTTGGTGTAAAGCAGAAGAAACGTCCTGTTGGTGATTAACTTTTTAATTAGTAGGGCTAAATTGGGGTGAGACTTATTAAGCCCGTTGTCAGGATGATTACTTTTCATGCCCAGAGGCAGCAGGCCTATTTGCTGTGGTTCACGGACAATGAAAAAGGCGGGGACGAACATAAATAAGAAAAGAAGAGCCCCTTCAGCGAAAAAACCTGTCCGCCACCCGTAGATGGGAATGAGATAACCTATCAGCAGGGAGACGATGAAGGCGCCGAGGCCGATCCCGCACATGCTGATACCCAGGGCAATTCCCCTTTTTTCTATAAACCACTTTTGAACGACTGAAGAGGGGATTGAATAGCAGCATCCTGTGCCAAGACCGGCAATGACCCCGAAAAATAAAAACAACTGCCGGTAGTTGTTAGCCATACCGGATAGAACAAGCCCGCCGCCTAAAAGAAGCCCGGCCACCCAGATGGTAATCTTTGGGTTGTACCGGTCCGCCAGGATACCCGTGATAATGGCGGAAATCCCGTAGAATAAGTTGTGAAACGAAGCCAGAGAAGATGTGAGCGTTCTGTTCCAGCCAAATTCCCTGGCCAGATCCAGGACATAAATGCCGAAGGTCAGCTGCGCGGCCGATGTCATCCCTACAAAAGTAAGGGCTATCACAACGATCCAGCCGTAACTTTTTGGTTATTTTACTGTAGTATGCGCGGTTGGTTGTGGATTGGTTTTGATATGCGCAACGGAAAGAATGGCCATCAAGTAAAAAAACGCTCCGGCGATAAAAGCCAAACAATAGCTGTGGGTTGTGTCAAATATCCAGCCTCTCAGTACCGAGCCTATAAAACCTCCTGTTCCGCCTGGAGCCTTCCCACGGCGCTGATGACACCGGCCATGCCGAGCGCGCCGGCGGCGGCAAGTTTGGGGATGCCCATATCCTCCGCGTTGGCTACAAAATGAGTATACATAATAATCAGGGAAATGCAGGTGAAGAACTGGTTGGCAAAGCAGCCTATAAAATACTTGTTGATAATTAGACTTTTAAAGGTCCAGGCATTGTTTGCATTTTGATCAATATTTATCTTGGCGGTCTGTATCTTTTCGGCGCCATATGGTAGAAGGCCTTTTTCCTCCGGGTTTCCGGCCATAAAAAAACTGGCCAGGATCATTATTGAAAAAAGAAATACCCCTTCGGCAAAAAATCCCACCCTCCAACCGTAGTGCGGAATGAGGTAACCGACCAGCAGGGAAATAAAGAAACTGCCGATGCTTATGCCGCACATGCTTATTCCAAGCGCCACGGATCTCTTTTCTATAAACCACCTTTGGACGACAGAGGATGGCACGCAATAACAGCAGCTTGTGCTAAGGGCAGCGATAACCCCGAAGAACAGGTACATTTGCCATAAGCTGCGGGCAAGCCCGCTCAGGAAAAGGCCGCCGCCAAGCAGGACGGCGGAAACCACGATAAGCGGCCTGGGTTTATAGTGATCGGTTATTGTCCCCGCAAGAACGGCTGCCAGGCTGTAGACAAAATAATGGACCAAACTGATTGAAGACGTCAGTGTCCTGTTCCAGTGGAACTCGGCGATCAGTTCCTTGACATATATTCCGTAGGTCAACTGGGCCGCAGCTGTCATGCCGACTAAAACGCAGGCCGCAAGCACAAGCCAGCCGTAAAAAAACGCCGGTTCTTTTTGCTTATCGTCTGACATGTCTGACCCTTTCGTTTTTTATTATATTTCTGTCGAATCCGCCTATTTCCTGCTTTTTATAAATAATGATTATGCCATTTGGTAGATAAAATTTTTAAGAGCCCGGTAGGAAATAACAGCGCTCATGTCTAAAATATACATCTAATAAAGTTTTGGTTAACTCAGCATAAATAAGGAGGAGATTTGGGTATGGATTTTGATCTTTCAGAGGAGTTGCAAGATATTCGAAGACTTGCCCGCGATTTTGCCGAGACCGAAGTAAAACCTACTGTTGATGCTGATGACAAGGCGCACCGCTTCCGCCCCGACCTGGTCAAAAAGATGGGCGAACTGGGCTTTTTCGGCTGTGCCGTTCCCGAGGAGTACGGTGGAAACGGTATGGGTTATGCGGCTTTAACCATCCTGGCTGAAGAAACGGCCAGGGTGTGGAGTTCCTTAAGGCTGGCTTTTGCGGCAAATTTACTGGGCCCTGCAATGACCATCCTGCGTTACGGCAGCGATGAGTTAAAGAAGAAATATGTTCCGCCGCTGGTCAATGCTGATGTATTCGGCTGCTTTGCCTTAACAGAGCCTAATGCCGGTTCCGACGTGGCCGCCATGAAATGTAAGGCCATTCTTGACGGAGATTATTACATTATGAACGGCAGCAAGATGTGGATCTCTTACTGCACCGTAGCTGATGTAGGGTTGGTTTACGCCTACACCGATCCTTCAAAGCCGGTAAAAGGAATGTCCGCCTTTATCGTAGACATGAAGTCGGAAGGAATTACCAACGAGGCTATTACCGAAAAGCTCGGCAACTGGGGCGGCCCGGTAGGCTCGATTACATTTGAAAACGTCAAGGTTCCGAAAGAAAACCTGCTGGGCAAGGAAGGCCAGGGTTTTGTTATTGCTATGAAACAGCTTGACGATACCCGCCTCGCCTCCATGGCCGGCGCCCTTGGCGTCGCCCAGGCATGCCTGGATGCGTCAGTTGAATACTGCAACCAGCGCGAGCAGTTCGGCCAGCTGATCGGTAAATTCCAGATGATCCAGGATCAGATTGCCCAGATGGTGGTGGATATAAACGCCGCCCGCCTGATGGTTTACAAGGTGGCTTTCCTGAAAGACAAGGGCCGGGCATGCACACTGGAGACCTCCATGGCCAAGCTTTTTGCCGCTGAGACGGCGAACAAGTGCGCTGACTACGCGATGAAGATTTACAGCGCCTACGGATATTCCGAGGAGTACCCGGTGGCCAGGTTCTTCCGGGACGCCAAGTACTACCAGATCGTCGAGGGTACGAGCAACATTCAAAAGACAATCGTTGCCAACGACGCCCTGGGCTATAGAAAGGCCAACAAGTAGTAAATAAAAAGCATAATCCAACAAAAAAGTATATTATGATGCCTTTGAAAAGGGACTGTTAATTGAGCAGTCCCTTTTGCAATTATACGCATATGCCGCTAAAGCAGCGCTATCGGAAGGGTGAAAAATCAGCAACAAGACAAGGGAGACCAGTGCCTTATATGCGGTTTTTTATGCCTTCATTCAATGAACAGGTCCATGCAAGTTAAAAAGACGAACATGAGCGCGCTTAGCCGTGTTGACCTTCCTGATGCAGGTTGATTTTCAGGATAATTTTTTTTAAAATTATTTATAAAAACTATTCAGGTTTTTATTTTTTGGAAGATATACTTGCTAAAAGACATTATTTGCAGATTAATTTATGTTATAATCTTCTAAATAAAGAGTATTTTCGACAATTTTCCTGTCAGATTATTTGGTGGAATGTGGTTGCAATGTTATTTTCAAAACTAAAATTTGTTTATGATAAAATCCATCAAAAGATAAGTGAAGTATATGGCTTCAGTCTCTTAGAAGCGCTGGTTGCCTTTATAATTCTTGCTGCGCTGTTAATCCCTGTAGTACGTCTTGTTCCTGACTATTACGATATGGCCAGCCGTTCGAATATCAGGGCTTTTTCAATTAGCCTGGCTCAAGACAAGATCGAAGAATTTAAAAGCAGAAAGAATATCAATGACCTTGGCCCGACGACTATTCCAAACCACACTGCTTATCAGTTTCAGGTCACAGGGAGCAGGACAGACGCGGCGGGGAGTCTGACAGCAAATCCGCATGCCGGGACTTACAACATAACTGTGACCATTTACCATACAATAAATGATGTTACAAAGGCAACCGGATCTTTATCAAGTGAGATACAAGTGGGGTAGCAGAAGGGTGAAATCCAATGTTCACATAATCCGACAGAAGGGTTTTACATTGATAGAGGTTGTTATATCTCTATCCATGCTTGTTTTATTATCACTGGGCGTTTATAGAATGATCGCATACCAGAACTGGGCAGTAAACGATCTCCGGGAAATCACGGAAGTCCAAAACGAGTTTACGAACATCTCAACACGTATCACCAATGATGTAAGGAAGTGCTCGGGGGTAGAAAATTTAGGAGACGGTACCGGTCCCACAACCAGCGCCCTTATTTTGAAAACTGCCGATAATAGTTATATCTGGTATTTTTACACATCAAACGGCATATACCGCGGCACAGGAAGCACGGGAGGGAGTCCCAGCTATCCTAATGTCACCGCTGCCAATTCAGTACGTATTTCAAATGTCTATACACGTTCGGGTGCAACGAAAGGGTATATCCGAAGTTTTAACGCTTACTATAAAAATTCATCCGGCGCTACGGAAACAGATAAATCCCTGGTCAGACGTGTCGAGTATATCTTAAAAGGAAGTTACTGGAACAGGAATAACCCGAATGATTATATGCAGTATCACACTTCGGCTTATATTAGGATTTACTCTTAAAATAAGTTATAAAAAAGGAGGTGCAGGGGTGTTTAAAAGAATTGCTGGAAATGAAAAGGGCTTTATGCTAGTATATGCGGTCATGATTGCCGTATTACTGATTGCAGTATCAGCGGTTGCCCTGGTTTATGCGGAAAGTCAGAGTATAAACAGCATCAAACAAAAAAATTCCATGCAGGCGTATTATATTGCGGATGCCGGGATAACCAAGGCGAAATTCTGGATCAGCGGCGATGTAAGCGGACGCCTGCAGGCAAACAACAATGTCAACAATTTAAACGGCACGACCTATAACGGAGGCAAAATTATCAGCGCTGTTTTGATGGGAACCGGCCCGTACTATCTTACATGCGTTGGCGCTTACCCCGACCCGACCGACCTAAATAAGAAACCGAAGTACGTTTACTATAAAACCATCGTAGCAAAGCTTGATGCAACTGGTTTTCATGCTTCCCCTGGCTATAATGGTGAGGCTACACGTTTTAGCAAGGGGTTATGGATCGATAGTTTAACGACCGGTTCAGATACAATCGTCAATTCAACTGTTTATTGTAATGGTGACGTAACAGCTGGGAGCGGGCTAACCATAGGCCAGGCTTCTGGTCCCAGGGATGTTTATCTCGACGGTAATTTTACTTTAGGAAGCGGCTGCAATCTATACGGGAATGTGTCTGGAAGAGGGAACGTTACATTAGGCAGCGGTCAGTGTATTTCGCAAACTGTAAAAGCGTTAGGCAGTATAGCAACGGGAAGCAACAACAATATCGATCAAATATTGGCGAACGGTTCTATTACCATGGGTTCAACTGCAGGCGGGATAAAAAAAATACAATCCAATTCTACAATAACCTTAAGCTCTAACGCCACAGTTGACCAAGAAATGAAAGCCCAGCAAAGTATTACCTTTTCATCCGGTTGCAAGGTTCACGGTCCTGTCTGGACCAAACAGAATTTAACTACAGGCAGTAATTGTACTGTTGATGGCACACTTTATGTAAACGGGACATATACGTACGGCAGTGGAACAACGCCTACTACAAAGCAAACCTTCGACCCAAATCTTCTTCCGCTTCTCGATCTTGCTTCTGAGTTAACTGACGTGCCGAGCAGGGAAACCATAAATTTGGATTCTTATAAAAGCCAGGCACAAGCAGCCGGCGCTGGACATTATTTTTCAAGCGGTCAGATAAACTTCAATTTAGGCGCCTGTAATAACACTACAATGTAACTTAAAT
>DIEU01000045.1 GCA_002418775.1 Firmicutes bacterium UBA5766 | reverse complement strand
TGCTCTTGTCTTTAAATGTATCCTTGCGCATGTTATAATCATAAAAGAAAAGTATGTTTCCTTTCTGGTTTGTTTGTTTTTGGCGAATTAACAATACCACAAAAGGGACATACTTTCCTGTTTTTCTTCAATTATTCGGTAATGTATTATTTAAAGCCATCGCAAAGCGATTTCGTTCTTCTTGCTTGCCTTCCGCATATGAATAACTAACAACGACGCCCCTTACCTTCAATAAATAAAAATAAGGATCAGGCCTTACTTGCAGTACGAATTACTGTAAAAATTTTCAGGCCGCTTGTGGCGGCCTTATGCGTTACACTTTAGCTTTTAGCGTTACACTTTAGCTTTTTAATATTTCCAGCCGTTCACTAACAGCCTCCATGGCTTTTTTAAGTTCGGTTTCTTTCATCTTTTCCTTTTCTGTAATTTCAGGAGCGGCTTTTTTCAAGAAATTCTCGTTATTCAGCTTGCCCTGCACTCGCTGGAGGTCCTTCCCGCTGGCCAGTAGATCCTTTTCCAGACGGGCAATTTCTTTTTCAATATCGATCAGCCCTTCCAGGGGCATAATGATCTCCACGCCTCTGGCGATCGCGTGGACCGCCCTGGCAGGTTTTTGCTTTGTAGCTGAGGAAACTTCAACCAGACAGGCCGCAAGCTGCTCGATATAGGAAGACCAACTGCCGATGAAGTCCTTCGCTTCTTGTGGCGCAAGCAGGATAACAGGCGCCTTTTTACCCGGCGGGACGTTCATTTCGCTTCTTAAGCGCCGGATCGAGCGGATAATTTCCATCAGGTCTGCCATCCCGGACTCTGCGAAGGGATCACGCAGGTTTTCCTCGTGTTCTGGCCAGGGGGTTTTCATAATGGTTTCTGCCTGGTGGGGCAGGCGCTGCCAGATGTCTTCGGTTAAAAAAGGCATGAAGGGATGAAGAAGTTCCAGCGTCCCTTTCAGAACTTTGACCAGAACATATTGTGCTGTCTGACGGCCTGCCAGGTCTTTACCGTAAAGCCTCGATTTGCACAGTTCTACATACCAGTCGCAGAATTCGTTCCAGGTAAATTCATAGATGATTCTGGCCGCTTCTCCCAGCTCGTAGTTTTCCAGGCAGGCTGTTACGCTAGAGACTGTTTCCTGAAAACGGCTCAAGATCCATCTGTCGGCCAATGTATATGACTTGCCGGACGAATTGGCGCCGGGATTGAAATCCTGCAGATTCATGATCACAAATCGTGAAGCGTTCCAGATCTTATTGACGAAGTTGCGCGCTCCGTCCAGCCTCTCGAAATGAAAGCGCAGGTCGTTGCCCGGAGTATTTCCGGTAACAAGCATGAAGCGCAGGCTGTCCGCGCCGTATTCCTCTATTACGTCGATGGGATCGACGCCATTATCCAAAGACTTGCTCATTTTACGGCCCTGAGCATCCATAACCAGTCCGTGGACGAAAACTTCTTTAAAAGGAACTTCGTTCATAAAGGCCAGCCCGCTGAAGATCATCCTGGCCACCCAAAAAAAGATGATATCCCTTCCGGTGACCATTACTGAAGTCGGGTAAAAATAGTTAAGCTCTTCAGTCCGTCTTGGCCAGCCCAGGGTGGAAAAAGGCCAGAGAGCTGAAGAAAACCACGTGTCCAGCACGTCGGGGTCCTGTTCCAGGTCTTTGCTGCCGCAGCGCGGGCAGCTTTCAGGATCTTCCGGCGATGCAATTATATTATCGCACTGCAGGCAGTACCAGACGGGGATTCTGTGCCCCCACCAGAGCTGCCTGGAAATGCACCAGTCCCGGATATTTTCCATCCAGTTCAGATAAATCCTGCCGAAGCGCTCCGGAATGTAAACGATTCTGTTATCCTGGACGGCCTCTATGGCCGGTTTAGCCAGGGGTTCCATCTTCACAAACCACTGCCGGGAAAGCATCGGCTCGATGACTGTGTGGCAACGGTAACAATGGCCTATGGCATGTTCATGGTCCTCGATCTTGATCAGGTATCCCCGCTCATCGAGGTCTTTAACAATTCGCTTGCGACATTCCCAGCGGTCAAGGCCCTTGTATGCTGCCCCAGCGTCTTCCGTCATCGCCGCGTCGGGTCCGATCACCTGCGGCGAATCCAGGTTATGTCTTTTGCCAACCTCGAAATCGTTGGGATCGTGAGCCGGGGTTATCTTGAGTGCCCCGGTCCCAAACTCCCTGTCAACGTACTCGTCGGCGATCAGAGGCATTTCCCGGCCGACCAGGGGAAGGATCAGCGTCTCCCCCACCATATTTTTAAAGCGCTCGTCTTCGGGATGAACTGCGACAGCAACGTCTCCCAGCATTGTCTCCGGACGCGTGGTGGCAATAATCACACTTTTCCCGCCGCGCTTGGCGGGATATTTTATATAATACAGGTGCCCGGGCGCCGGCAGGTGCTCCACCTCGATATCGGAAATAGTCGTATGGCACCTGGGACACCAGTTGACAATATAGTAGCCGCGATAAATCAAGCCCTGCTCATAAAGCCGGACAAATACTTCCCTGACCGCCTTTGAGCAGCCCTCGTCCATGGTAAAGCGCTCGCGGTCCCAGTCGCAGGAAGACCCCAGCCTGCGCAGCTGCTGGGTAATGCGTCCGCCGTATTTTTCTTTCCAGACCCAGACGAGGTCAAGGAATTTTTTCCTGCCCAGCTCAGTCCTGGACGTTCCCTCGCTGGTTAGTTGTTCCTCCACCTTGGCCTGTGTAGCTATGCCGGCGTGGTCAGTACCCGGCAGCCAGAGGGCGTTGTATCCCTGCATGCGGCGCCAACGGGTCAGGATATCCTGTAAGGTGTTGTCCAGGGCATGTCCCATGTGCAGCTGCCCGGTTACGTTGGGCGGGGGCATGACAATGCAGAAGGGTTTCTTTTCTTGATCAACCCTGGCGTGAAAAAATTTATTTTCTTCCCAGAAGCGGTACCATTTTTCTTCGACCAGCCCGGGATCATATGTAGTAGCCATTTGTTCGGGCATTAAAATTTCCTTCCCTTTCCGGATTTTATTCTTTCGTCTAAAATATGTTATCTGTTTAGTGTAAAAGTGTCAACTTCATCGGTACAAGTTCTGCTCCAAAAATAAGCTTATCGTCATCTAACGTCGCTGGGTTAGCAGCATGAGCTGTCTATTCAGTGAAAATGCAGGGACGTTTACTAAACAAGCAAGGGAACGGTCCTCGCGTTTTCCAGAGAAGATAAATGACACAACAATAACGTCCCCCTGTGTCACCTCCCCCTGTGTCACCCCCCCTGTGTCACCCCTGTGTCATGCGCCGGTCTTGACTCCTTTCATACCGCGGACCGCTGCGACAAGCAGCGTCAGAATGGGGATACCGAAATAAAATATCCAGCCGGAGTTCCTGAAAAACTTTAAAAAGTCGACAATTGCGGTCAGGCTGGGCAGTAATAGGCCCAGGGAGAAAATAATTACTCCCATTGGAAGGACAAGCGGTTTTTGATCTTTAATCCTGAATACTTGGCAGTAGATGCTCGTAAAAACGTATAAATTAACGCCTGCGGCAAGAATTGCGCTGATACTCCAGAGAAAAATATAGATTGAATCAAACCTATGAAAGAAAGTTCCAAACTCAATTGCCCTGGTTATAGAAAACATAGGAATAGTTAATTCAACAAATACGGCTTTGGGAAAAGTTTGGCTAAAAAAAAACGCGCTCGCGATAATAAACGCCCCAGAAAACAAGAGAGATCTTAATGCCCCTTTTTTGAAATGGTCAATACCTTGAAGTGAATTGATGAATACCGCCAGAAACAGAATATCCCCGTAAACGGAGCACCTTTTTAGGCCTACTTTGGCAATATGCCCAATTCCCCCGTCAAGGAGGGGAAATAGATTGTAATATTTATAAAGAGGCACAGCCAGTATAAAAATACTTATAATTCCGATTACGTAAAACCAGATAAAGGAGGAAACTGTTCTGGCGAGGGTTTCAAAACCCAGGTAGATCATAATCAAAACCGGTACCAGAAAAAAAATAATTATCATGCTTGGGGGAGTGGATGGGTAGGCATATGCCTTGACCGCTTCTGAGAATTCACGCGTAAACAATACGGAACTAAAAAGAATTGCTGCGGCTAATATAATACTAACTAAACCTCCCAGTATTTTCCCAAAAACCGTTTCAAAAACTGAAACGAGGTCCTGCCCGGGAAACCTTTTCATAAGCTGGAAAACGAGCAGGAAGCCAACCAGGGCTGTAAAGACAGCAACTAATTGCTCAAGCCAAAGGGCTGGCCCTACCACTTCCGCCAGTTCCCTGGGACTGGTGAAAAACATCTTGGCTGTAATAGCCATTAAAACAATACAGATTGCCTCATAAACTCCAATCTTTCCTTCCCTGAGCAACCTCTTAACTCCTTTCCCCGGAAGGTAGCCCTCTCTTGACCCGTACTATGGAAAAACCTGGCTGTTTATATTAAGGGCATTTAACTCACCGGTTTTTCTTTCACATGCCCGAAGCAGTAAAAAAACTTGAGCACCCTTATTTATCTCAGTAAAATTATGGCCAGAAGTGGCACAACCAGTGTCAATACTGCCAGAAGCAGCGTGCCGGCCACTGCCGGCCAGTCGCCCTCGGTCCAGTTGTACCTGGCAAACCCCAGCAGCCGGCCGATGGCGTAAAGGATCAGAAGATAGCCGGCATATCTCATTCCGCAGCCTCCTCCCCTTCACTGATAAATGGTGATTCCTTCAAAAGCATGCCGGTTCTGCGGATAATAAAGTCGACTTTAGTGTTTACCTGCGCGGTGGAAAACTTTTCAGGCCAGTTATAGTTGTCCCATTCTTTTTCAGTAAGAAAGTGGATTATGGCGGCCCTGCCGAAACCAAAGATATCCGAACTAAACTCGTTCTGGCATTTGTCGACCAGGCTGTCCATTCTCTCCTTGGTCTCCTGCTCAAAAGCTTCTTCCAAAACAGCCCTATTCTCTTTTTCTTCATAATGGACGCCGCTCTGCACAGCCAGGATTTCACCCTCCAGCCTCAACGTCAGATCTACAACAGGCCGGTCCCTTTTTACATTAACTTTGATCTGGGGTTTCCTGGCCGGGCGCACGTCCAGCGCTACAATGCAATCCGGCTTCTCAGGGTCTTTGATTGTAAAGAAACCTCTTCGCAGATCGCCTGTCACCATACCCAGAACTCTCGTTTCCTCGCCATCCAGGGCGCCGACCATCTTTGGACCGCGGAAGACGGCGGCGCCGAAGAAATCCCTCTTGACTCCTCCTTGCCGGGGAACTTCACCGGCAAGGTACTCCCCGCCGCTGAGCAACTCCTGACGCTGGCCATCTCCGGGCTGCTTTAATTTAAGCGGGTTTACTCCGCCCAGTATGGCTACCGGTTCTTGGATGTCCGATTTCAGGTCGTTGTAGAAATCAAAAAACCTCCCCCGTGGTAAGAAAGAATCCCTGACCTGCTGAGAAAGAATCAGTGAAAAGGCTTTGGCCGGGCGCATACTTAAGAAAGTCTTGTTTTCCTCAATAAAATCGGCGGCCTTCCCCCTGCAGACGACTATATGCGTAGATTTTCTAAATTCCCTGTAGCGCGGCAGGCCGTTGATGTATTTTTTAAAGTCCTCCGATCTAGCCATTTCCTCGGAAAAGATAATAAATTTTGTGTGCATAAGGGAGATCCTTTTGGAGGTGGTTATATTTGCCATATTTATACCGGTAAAAAGGGAAGGGCATTCCATAGTCACGGACTCGGTAGCGCTAGCCTGCCCGCCGCCGTCTTTTTGCTGCCCTCCGCCTCCGCCCCTGAAGCTGGCCATCTGCAGGGTAAGCTGCAGTTTATCGGTCACACCCTTGTCAAGACCCGCTACCAAAACGTAGGCCAGGTCGTCCGGCTCCCAGCGGTCATAGCAGCCTGCAGTTCCAACAGGCAGTAAGACGGCGATAAGTAATACCAGAAAAAATTTTTTAGTCAGGTTACTGCGCATCGCCCTTAACTCCTTTCATGCCGCGGACTGTCGCAACAAGCAGCGCCAGCAGGGGGATACCGAAATAAATTGACCAACTGAAGCTCCTATACGGTTCTAACAAGCTGACAATCACGGTGATGCTGGGCATCAATATGCCGGTTGAAAATAATATTATGCCAAGCGGTAGGACCAGCGACTTTTGGTCATTAATCCTGAATACCTTGCAGTGAATGCTTATAATTGATGAATATAGCCAAAATGAGGATATCCCCGTAAACTGAGGTCCTGTTCAGAGCGGTTATGGCAACGTGACCAATTCCCTGGGCGCCTTTTACTCCTTCTCTCCCGGGGGCGGTTCACCCTTGACCCATCCTCTGGAAATCCTTGGCTGTTTTATTTTATTAAGGGCATTTAACTCATCCGGTCTTTTTTCACGTTTCCAGAGAGGCTTTCTTATTATCAGGTCTCCTGAATCCTGTGTTCTTGGCCACGCTGGAGCAAGGAAGGGAACGCCGAAGCTCTGCAGGCTGCACATCATGGCCCCGAGCATGACGAGGCCTACAGACATGCCGAAGAACCCAAGCGAAGCGGCCAATGCAATAAAGAAAAACCTGTCCACCCTTACCGCAAAGGCAAGCGGATAAGACGGAATTGCAAAGTTACCCAGCGCGGTGACCGCCACAATGATGATCAGGATGGGACTTACTATGTTGGCCGCAACGGCCGCCTGGCCAAGGATTAGGGCGCCGATAATTCCCAGGGTGGTCCCGATTATCCCGGGCACCCTGATCCCAGCCTCACGGATCAGCTCGAAAGACACCTCCATCAGTAAAAGCTCAACTATGCTTGGGAAGGGGACGGCATCCCTGGAGGAGGCGATGAAAACCAGCAGTTCCGTAGGGATCATCTCCTGGTGGTAGTTAACCAGCGAAATGTAAACAGCGGGCAGCAGGGTAGCTACCAGCATTGCAAAAACCCTGATGATCCGTAAAAAAGTTCCGAACTGCCAGCGCAGGTGCATATCCTCAGGACTGTGAAGAAGTATTGACAGTGTAGCCGGGACAACCAGGGCCAGGGGGGCGCCTTCCGCCAATATAGCTACTCTCCCCTGCATCAGGTGGGAAGCCACCCTGTCCGGGCGTTCGGTATTGAGTACCTGGGGCAATATCTTCCAGGGATCGTCCTCGATAAATTGCTCGATCATACCGTCGCCCATAACGAAATCAGCTTTGATGCTTTTTAACCTTCTCTTGACCTCTTTGACCAGCGAGGGGCTGGTAATTCCCCTGATATACATGATACTGGCTCCGGATTTGTCCATGCCGCCGATAGTCAGGAATTCGTTGACCAGGTCCTTGCTCTTGATAATTCTTCTGATCTGGATCATGCTTGTCTTCAAGTTTTCGGTGAAGGCCTCCTGGGAACCCTTGACGACCGCTTCCATGCCCGGCTTGTCGATGTTCCTTTTCTCAAAGCCCCTGGTGTCGATGGCCAGGCATTTTCCGGCGCCGTCAATAAACAGGACGGTGACTCCGAACAACACCTGGCTGACCGCTTCGTCGTAATCTTTTAAATCAGCTATCTGATGTACAGACAGAACATTTTCTTTGACGTATTCACACATTGAACCGCCGTCATACTTATCGTATAAGCTGCGGTTCATCAGCTGCCGCAGGATAAAGTTGTTGATCGCGTCACGGTCGGCCATGCCGTCGATGAAAACTACAAAGGCGTCCACTTTTCCGTTGAGCTTGAAGTCGCGCACGACCACATCGACGCTCGCAGGGACGTTTAATTCCTTTTTGATTAATTCCCTGCTGAAATTAATGTCGGGGAAGATGCCGGTTTCTTCTTTTGACGTTTGATCTGGAACATTTTTTTCATCAACGTCCGCTTTTTGCTTTTCTTCCCCGGGTTCTTTCCGGCTCCTGACCCTTCTTAATAAACCGGCTCTGGTCTGCCCTTTGATCTCTTTTTCTATCTCATCCCCGTCCTTAGCCTTGCCCTTATTTTCATTTTTGTTCTCGTCCTTTTCCTTTTCGGCTGCCGCCTTCATTAGATCATCCTGATCCATGTAATTCTTCAGGCCGGCGGCTTTCTCAATCTCTTCAGGCGCTGCCCGTAAGCTTTCCTCGTCCCCGAGTTCGGGCAGCACGAAAGTATCGTGCTCGGGCGGCCGGTAGGCGAATATCGAACCCAACTTTGCAAAGAAACCCTGTTTTTTCTCTTTCGCCAAGGTACAAAACCTCCAGCTTTGACTTACGAAGTATATTGTTTGCACTCCATCATGAAAAATACATTTGACACAGGGGGACGTTGACACAGGGGGACGTTATTGTTGCGTTGACACAGGGGGACGTTATTGTTGTGTCATTTATCTTCTCTGGGGGTGACACAGGGGGACGTTATTGTTGGGTCATTTATCTTCTCTGGAAAACGCGAGGACCGTTCCCTTGCTTGTTTAGTAAACGTCCCTGCATTTTCACTGAATAGACAGCTCATGCTGCTAACCCAACTTTCCCCTCCCAAACCCCGAACCTCCCTCGCAGCCTCGATCCGTCAAAATAATTAGGTACTACATTTAAGCGGTGCAAAACCGTATGTTTGTTTTTCAGGGGGTCCTTGATTCCAAGTTTCTTATAGATATCCCGTTGCTCCGGTTCCGGCTGGCTGGATAACCGGATACTGTAAACCTTGTTTTCCTCTCCATGTGCATTCGTTTAAGCCACCCTTTTGGATTGGCGATCGTCAATTTAGCGCCGCTGATTTGGCATTAATCAAGACCATTGTCGAAGAATTTGGGCGGTTGAGTCGCAAGGAACTGGCCGCGACGGTGTGTGAAAATCTGTCCTGGCAAGCGCCCAACGGACGGTTGAAAATCAACGGCTGCCGCCTGTTGCTGGAAGAGATGCACGACGCCGGGCTGATTGTCCTGCCCCCAAAGAGAAAACGGGTTAAGAAAACTATCTGTAATACAAAGGTGGCGCCGCTGCCGGTTAGCGAGATTAAAGGCCCGTTAGCGCTACTACGCCCCATAACTGTAGAACCGGTATCAAGGAAAGAGCTGGCCCTTAAGGAACGCTACCATGAACGCCTACCACCCCTTAAGGATGGGGCAACCCTTTGGAGCGCATCAGCGCTACTGGATCAGGAGCAAAGCGCAAGGAGCAAAGCGCAAGGAACAAACCGCATATTGGGGGCGCT
>DIEU01000029.1 GCA_002418775.1 Firmicutes bacterium UBA5766 | reverse complement strand
CCGTAATTCGTAAACCCCCGCTAGCTATGCAGAAGCTTACAAAGAAGTGTCTGAACTAAAAGAACTGGTGACCGAAGTAAAGAATCTGGAAGGATAAAAATAGTTTCGCTGCCCACTTTCTCCTCCGGTGAAAAGTGGTTTTTTTGAGGCATGCATGATACAATTTTAGGGACAAGCAAAAAGAAGAAAAAAAGAAGAAAAAAGGAGGAAAGGACGTTGAAGAGAAGAAATTGGATCGCCATCCTGGTTGTTATGCTGTTTGTGCTTGTGTCCTTAGTTTTAAGCGGCTGTGGTCAAAAGCAAGCTGCGGAGAAAGAAGTCAAAGGAACGGCGCAAGCCGCTAAAACAATCCGTATATCCTGCGCGATGCCCACAACATATCCCTCATATAAGGAACTGGAAGAGTTTTCAAGATTGGTAAGTGAACGTTCCAAGGGCGCCTTAAAGGTGGAAATATATCCTACCGCTACTTTGTACAAAGACAGTGACGCGGTAGAAGCAGTAGCCAGCGGCGCCGTGGAGATGGTTTCCGTTCCTTATTTCTATGCAAGCAGGATCATCCCCCAATTGAGATTATTTGAGTTGCCATACTTGACCACCAAAGAAGATGTCTGGTTTAAGATTTATGATGGCGAAATCGGCAAAAATATTGCCCAACATCTGGAGGCCAAAGGTCTTAAACTTCTTGGCTGGAATCATGTATCCACAAACGGGACTGGATTTGAAACTAAAAAACCCGTATCTGTACCGGGCGATATGAAAGGCATGAAGATTCGCAGCATGTCAACAACTGATGCCGCGATAATTTCAGCCTGCGGAGCCACGCCCGTATCTTTAAGTGCCAGCGATTTATACATTGCCCTCCAGCGCGGAACCATCGATGGAGCTACAGGCTGCGCGTCCCACATAATCGACCGTAAACTTTATGAAGTTACCAGCTATATGACTGACCTGAAACTGGTAACAGCAACTTACATGATCCTGATGAACAAGCAATTTTTTGACAGCCTGACTCCGAAGCTGCAAAAAATTATTATGGACGCCGGCCGGGAGGTTGACTTGCAATCGCGTCCGGAATGGACCAGGCTGATCGAAGAAGAATATATTCCCAAAGCAAAAGAGAAAGGTTTTACTTTTATCAATCCCACACCGGAACAAATGGCTCAGTGGCAGAAAGTTTTCGATCAGGTCTACGTAAAGGTTTATCAAGAAGTGCCGGAACTAAAAGAACTGGTGGCCGAAGTAAAGAAACTGGAGAAAGAATAACTGCTTAAGAGGCTAAAAGCAAACGTGCGGGCATTTTCAATAATGCCCGCACAAAAATTTACTCCGCAAGACAGAGCTGTTCAGGTAAATGTCCAAATTAAAGATTGGGAATTGCAGATTTTAAGCTGTCAAATGATCGGCATCGAGGGAAAGGAGGGCTTGCATCTGTGAATATTGTCAAAAAGATCAGTGATGCCTCACATACTCTGGCCTCAATAATTTTAGGACTGATGTTTGTACTTATAGTAATACAAATTATCTTTCGCTTATTTGAAGAGACTATCATCGGAGTTGAAGAACTAACCGGGTACTGGGCGGTATGGGCAACCTACCTGGCCATACCATTTGTCTTAAGAGAAGGCAAACATGTAAAAGTGGATTTTGTTACCAGCAGGTTAAGTTCAAAATGGCAAGATCGCCTGAATATAACCGGAAACATTATAACTGCAGCCTTTTGTTTAATTATCTTCTGGAAAAGCATAAGTCTGATCTTGTTATCCTATAACATCGGCCGGATAACACCTCTTTTACAGGTTCCGGTTTATATATTACAAGTAGTTCTTCCTGTCGGTATTTTGCTCCTGGCTATGGAGTCGATATTTGAGATTTTACGGCTGTTATCAAAATCGCCAAAAAGAAACCTTGACCAGGCATAAGAGAAAATTACCCTAACCCCCCAAAGAATAGAAAGGAGCCAAACAGGTTGATTATTACAGGCATCATCATACTGCTCTTAGTTCTGCTTTTTATCGGTACGCCGGTAGCCATAGCCCTGGGCGCCGCGGGGATGGCCGGCTTATATCTCTTGCTGGGTCAAAGTTCTTTAATCATAGCTCCCAAGGTTTTGCTTGATACCTTAAACGACTTTATCATCCTGGCAGTGCCGTTATTTATTTTAATGGGCACTATCCTGGCCAAAGGAGGGGTGGGCGAAAAACTGTATGATTTTTTTGACGTATTTCTAAGACACATCCCCGGCGGGGTCGGTATAGCCACCCTTTTAACCTGCGCCGTGCTGTCCGCCATGTGCGGCACCAGCGTGGCCGTGGCAGCCATGGTAGGCTCCTTCGCCCTTCCCAATCTGCAAAAGCTGGGCTATAACCTGCCGCTGAGCCTGGGAATAGTAACCGGCGGCGGGGCTCTGGGAATTTTAATTCCCCCCAGCGTGCCCATGATCCTATACAGCGCAGTTACCGGTGAATCCACCGGAAAGCTGTTTATGGCCGGAGTAATTCCGGGAATTGTTGCCCTGGGCCTGTTCTGTGTTTACACCGTACTGGCCTTCAGACGGAGTTCCTCAAGTCAGGCCACCAAAGAAAAGGCTACCTGGAAAGAAAGGTGGAAAGGCTTTAGGGGAGGACTCTGGGCTGCCTCTGTTCCTGTGGTAATCATGGTTTTTCTTTACACCGGGTTAGCCACACCTACTGAAATAGCAGCCATCGGGTGTGCCTGGGCCTTTATTGTGGGATTATTCATTTATCGTACAATCAAATTGCGGGATATTATTCCTATCCTGCGCGAGGGAATAAGTTCTTCAGCAATGATCATGTTCATTATCTGCGGCGCCATCCTGTTCGGCAATGCCGTCACCCAAATGGGATTGCCGGGGATGATTTCGGATTTGTTTGCCGGTGGAGGAGTACCTGTTTGGAGCTTCATTGTCATAACCATGCTGAGCCTTTTGGTAATGGGCTGTTTTCTCGAAGGCGCTTCGATCATGCTGATCTCCTTGCCCATCTTCTACCCTGCACTGCTTGCCTATGATTACAACTTGATCGTCTATGCAGTTTTAATGGTGATCAACCTGGAGTGCGCCATGCTCACTCCCCCGGTGGGACTCAACCTGTATGCGATAGACGGGATAGCCAAATCACTAAGGCTGCCAAGCACACTGGCCACTGTTGTCCAGGGAAGCTGGCCTTTTCTGGTTATTTATTTAATCACCATGATCCTGGTGGCAATATTCCCCTCTTTGGCACTCTGGCTGCCCATGCAGATGAAGTGAAATAAGGGATTCGAGGAATATTTATACATAACAAAATAAAAACTAAAGTCCGGGAACCGGGAAGAAAATCCACTCTGGTCTTTCTCCCCAGGGTGCCCTCAAGAAGTTATACTAAGATTTTCAAAGAGGGAATGCTTTAACAGGGGAAAAACACTTGATTGAGACAGATCTATTTTAATACAATTTTTTTAAGCTTAAGTCTCTGGCGCGAAAGGCCTGGTCCACCTCCGGTTATAAGCATCGTTGGAGTATTTTATTCCTGTCAATAACAGTAAGCATGCCTTGAAATTGAATAATGCGATTGAGAAGTATGCGAGTTAAAACTTTATATGGTTCGTCAGGAGAAGCCGGATCAAAACGAAAAAGGACTACCCCTTTTGGAGCAGGCATTTTTAATCAGTAAATCATATCTCAGTAACCTTTGTTAAATGTCAGGATAATTCTATTTTCTTTGCGTGCTTGAAAAAGGATTTCTTTATCCTCTATACCCGGAGAATCCTCAATAATGCTGGCTATATCATAACTTTCCTCTCTTAACTTCCGGATGCTTTCGAAGGGAAAATTCTCATTTGCCAAAAATAGTAACTACTACTACAGCGATGGATCGATTGATTGTTCTTTGACAACATCATAACGGCTTCCTTATCTCACCGTGGTCGCTGCTTTCGGTAATCCAGTTACTGCGATTAAAGAAAAGAATAGTGAACAGCGAAAGACTTTTATGCGATAATAATTTAAAGGGGTTTAGCGACGACGTTGATATATAAAAAACAGGAGAAAAACGGGCATGTGGACAGTGAAAGAACCTGTTCTTATTGAAATACGCCCATTGGCCGGGAGTCTTAAGGAGTTCTAGCCAATCACAATCTCCCTGGTCAACAACACATATCTGGAGCCGGTCTGGGACCACATGGTAAGAACTTACCATTATCTTGGCTATCATCAGATGATTGGCCCCCGGATCAAATACCTGGCCTTTTACAGGGATGCGCCTATCGCCGCTTTAAGGAGCCGCGACAGATTAAGATAGAACGGCTTAACAAATTGGTCGCGGAGTTGTAGACTACCTTTGAGGTGGTCTGAGGTGGCGTCACAGTGGGACCCTCCCTTTTGGATCGGGGATCGGCTGTTTACCCTGGCGGACATCGAACTGATCCGGCGGACAACCGATCGTTTTGGGGGTCTTAAGCCGGACGGAGCTAGCCAGCACGATTTGCGAGAACCTGCCCTGG
>DIEU01000006.1:37277-41632 GCA_002418775.1 Firmicutes bacterium UBA5766 | reverse complement strand
ACACAAGAACCGCCCCCTTGTATTCCCTGTAATTTTATTTTTTGGGTTTTTAAATCATGTCCGCAGGTATATTATAATAACATGTTTTTGGAATTTATTTTGGTGGAGGTTGTATATGGGCCGTTTATTTCAGAAGTACGATAATGATAACTGGTTTACGCGGGGTTTGGTTATTTTTGCTTTTTTAATCCTGTTCTTTACAGCAAGCGCTGTTGCTATTGTTGTTGCAAATTACAATCATATGGGAAACCTGGTTAAAGTAATTACGCTTATCGGATCCCGTTNNCCTTGAGCCTGTGAAAACGACGACCCTCGTTGACGGGGCGATACGCGGTCTTGTTGATTCTTTGGATGATCCTTACTCGACATACCTTGAACCGGATGTACTTTCAAAGATTCTTCAGGAGCAAATAAAAGGGACAATAGACGGTCTGGGTATCCTGGTCGGCGCTAAAGACGGCTATCTGGTGGTTGTTCGCTCCTATACGGGGACGCCGGCCAGAAGAAAAGGCATTATTGAAGGGGATGTCATCTTAAAAATTGGCGACCGTGACACAAAGAATATGGATCTGGAGACAGCTGTGGGCTTGATTAAGGGACCGGTTAATACAAAGGTTAAGCTCACAATTAAACGGGCAGGCGTTTTTGACGAACAAGTATTTGAAATAACAAGAGAAAAAATTAATGTGCCTACTGCTGAGGGGCGCCTTCTGCCTCGAACAAAGATAGGTTATATTTCAATAGAACAGTTTACCGAGGGTACGCCCCAGGAAGTAAAAAACATTCTGGAACTGCTGAAAAAGCAGGATATGAACGGTATAATCCTGGATCTCCGGGATAATCCGGGCGGCGAACTCAGGTCAACAGTAAAGGTGGCGGAATACTTTGTCCCGAAGGGGCCGGTTGTTTATATTGACTACCGTTTTGGAAAAGATGAAACCTGTTCTGTGGAGGGCCATAACCTTAAAATGTCCACAGTAGTACTGGTAAATAAAATGAGTGCAAGCGCGGCAGAGATTCTAGCCGGAGCAATAAAAGACAGGAAGGCAGGGCTTCTTGTTGGTGAAAAGACCTTTGGGAAAGGTATCGTTCAGGAAATTTTTACACTTGGCGACGGCGCTGGTGTAAAGCTGACTACTGCCCGTTACCTGACCCCTTCAAAAAATGATATTAATAAAAAAGGAATCGTTCCCGATGTATATGTTGAACATAGCTCAAAGTATGTTGGAAAAGACACACAGCTTCAAAAAGCAGTCGAGGTTCTGGAAAAGATGATGAAAGAGGCAGCCTAATCTTCTAAGAAGAGAAAAACTGACGGGGCAGTGACAAGTTGTTTTTAATAAATTATCTATGGCTTATAATTACTTCTTTGGCCGACGTTTTAACTGAGTGGATTTTCTGGCTCGTCGTTGGCCTGGTAGCTTTGCATTACAGGCACATGGCATTAGAAAGAGACAGCCTGTTTGGCGTTGTTGCGAGAAGGGCATGGCCGGATTTACTTACTGCAGTTGCATATGGAATCATAGGCGGGCTGGCCGGTACTATGCTGATTATTACGGTTGGTCTCAGTCTTGATGGTTCCAGCCTTCTTTACCTGTGGCCGATTGCTGTCCTTCTAATGTTGATTAATCCCCGTTTTCTGTGTTTTGCTTATGCAGGTGGAATACTGGCCCTGTCCAACCTTATTTTTGGTTTTCCTTCCCTGAACATAGTCCAGATTTTAGCCCTTGTCGCTGTTTTACACATGGTCGAAAGTGTGCTTATCCTGGTAAGCGGACACCTTGGAGCTGTCCCTGCCTACTTCAGGATTCCGGGCGGGCGTGTTGTCGGTGGATTTAATCTGCAAAAATTATGGCCAATTCCTATAGCTGTGTTATCTGTTGCAGGCAATTCGATCAGCTTTAGCAGCATGCCCGGGTGGTGGCCCCTGCTGAGAACCTCCTTTTCGGGGGGGCCGGAATATTTGGCTTGCGGACTCATTCCTGTGGTGGCCTGCCTGGGATACGGAGATTTGGCCATCTCCCGCAGTCCGAACCAGAAAAGCAGATTATCAGCCCTGTATCTGGGAATTTATAGTATTATACTTTTATTTTTAAGTTATCTGTCTCAGGATATGCGGACGGCTGCCTTTATTGCGGCTTTATTTTCTCCGCTGGGGCATGAGCTGGTTATTTTTCTTGGCAGGAGACTTGAGTTGAAGGGTAAGCCTCTTTACGTTCCAACTGAACGCGGTTTGCGGGTTCTGGATGTTTTGGTTGACACACCCGTTTGGAGAGCGGGTGTCCGTTCCGGGGATGTAATTTTATCAATAAACGGCCGGGAAATTTCCGGCGAAATGCCGCCGGACCAGTTTTTAACGGAAGAACGTTATTGCGAGGTAGAATTTTTGCATGGACAGGATCAGGTATATAAGAGGGGAACGGCTGCTGTCCGGGACGGTCAGGAAGTTTTGGGTTTTATTTCTGTGCCGGACAGCTTCGAAAATAGATACGTGGATTTAGGAGTAAAGAGAACCTTTGGGCAGTTTTTAAAAAAACTTGTCCGCCGTTAACTCATACCCTTCGCTGCCCACAAAACGACTTCTGCTATTGCGCCGCCTTGGCTGGAGTTGTAAATTCTGACCTGTCCGTTATGCTCAGCGACGATTTTCTTTACTATTGGAAGACCCGGAGAATGGAATAAAGTGGTGAACTAATCTAACAGGGTTAACATAATTACAATTGGGGGTTAAGAGTTGGAAGAGGAAAGGGAAGTTAAAAAAAAGTTGGTTTCAATCAGTTGCGGGTAATCTTAGCGCTAGTATTTTTATGGGCATGCCTTTTAGTAGGGGGGTTTTGGTATGCAAGACAATACATTGACCAAAAGGTCCTGGAAATTCAAGAGACTAATGCATTAAACGTGCAGGATCTGGAGGAAAAAATGCAGTCTTTAAGCGCTGAAATGAAAATTATAAAGGAGTCTCTAACCCAGACGGATAAAACTTTATCCAGCACCGGAACAGCAAGCGAGGAAGTTAAAAAGCATATTGAAGAAATGGACAAACAGTTAAAAGAACTGGAAAAAAGTCTTAATGTTTTGCAGGAATCCGGTAATGAGGATTATTAACATTTTTTTTATCAGCCTGCTGATTCCCTTGACCGGCTTATTGGGTGGTGTTTATTATACCCTTCATGTTCATGCTGACAAGTTACTAATCCCCCTGAAAGAAATGGTGTCTTCCACAGAACAATTGCAGCATGATATCTTAAATGTGGAGCAAGAGACTGGCTTTATAAAACTAAACGCTGTGGAACTGGAGCGTCTGCAACATGAGAATGAGAGTGTGTTAAAAGAACTCACCCAGAAAACATGGTCGCAAAAGAAAATGTCTGATGAAATATATGAAAAGCTCATAATAAACAGGTTGGGGATGCCTATTGGCGAGTACAATTCAGACAGGGTGCAGATTGAAGTATTTGAACTTAAAGGTTTAGGTTACAGGGGTTATATTGCCAAGCTTAAAATATTTGATCCCGCTGTTTTTCAAATAGCTTTAGGTAAGGACACTCTGGGTGAAAGTGAGATTACCAGCGCTGCGGTTAAGCGGACCGGTGCGGTACTGGGAGTAAACGGTGGTGGTTTTTATGACATTATGCAAGATGGTAGGCAATACATCCTGCCCATTGGCAATACCGTCATTAACGGCAAATTAATTAATGGGTTTAAATCCTCGCATGATGACCTGTTTTTTGCCGGAGTAGATTCAACAGGGGAACTATTAGGTGATATTTTTTATGAAAAAAATGAGTTGTTAAAGCTTAAACCGGTAGCCGGGGTTAGTTTTGTTCCTGCCTTAATCAAGAATCGCAAGCCATTACCTATCCCTGTTAAGTGGCAGAATCAGAAACAACCCAGGACTATTATCGGTGAATACGGCAATGACGATTTAATTTTAGCTGTTGTTGATGGGCGCCAAGCTGATTGGAGCAGTGGAGTTACTTTAGAAGACCTGCAGATTAAGTTGATTGAATTTGGTGTAATAGAAGCTTATAACCTGGATGGTGGTGGATCAAGTTCATTTGTCTTCAAGGGCATTGTCTTAAACCGTCCTTCAGACGGCAAAGAGCGTCCTGTAGCCACCAACATTGTCATACTACCTTAAAAACTTTTTTGATTACCTGGAAAAACGTTGTCAAGAAATGGTTGCACACGGAAATTTATTATGATATGATAATAACAAGCATACTCATATTATTGCATGAGTTGTCAGTATAAATATACTAAGAATATAATATTATTCCTATTCCTATTTTCGCTTAATTCTTATCAAAGAAGCGGGGGAACCAGATTCCGGGGTGAATCGATGAACGGGCAGA
>DIEU01000006.1:0-37255 GCA_002418775.1 Firmicutes bacterium UBA5766 | reverse complement strand
CAGCTAACTTCGTAAGCGTAAAAAGAGAGGAAGAAGGCGGTCTATAAACTAGGCGCTTATTTATTCTCTTTTTACCCCTGGACTGTTTGTTCCGGGGTTTTATATTTTACATCCATCAGGGTTCCTGGGTTGTGCCTTGTTGGCAGAATTAAATTCATAGGAGGTCTAAACATGAGCGTAAATGTAACTTCTCTTAGTGATAGACAAAATAGAAAAAGCCTGGATTGGCTCTGGCAAATAAAGCATAGGATTCAGTCAGTTGAACAACTAGAAGGGTATTTCTATTTAACTAAAGAGAAAAAACTGGAAATACAGGAAGCCTGCAATTCCTTTCCTATGGCAATCACTCCTTATTATGCATCTTTAATTAATAAAGAGGATCCTCTTTGCCCTATCCGTTTGCAGTGCATACCCGATTCCCGCGAACTTACCAAGGGCTGCGGTGATATGGACGATCCCTTGCACGAGGATACTGATTCGCCTGTACCGGGGCTGACTCATCGCTATCCGGATCGGGTGCTGCTGCTTGTAACTAACGAGTGCTCCATGTATTGCCGCTTTTGTACCAGGAAACGCAAAGTAGGTGACCAGAATAGATTAATCTCTGATCAGGATATAGATCGCGGCATTAACTATATTACAAATCATCCGGAAATTCGCGATGTCCTGCTTTCGGGGGGAGACCCGTTTATTCTTTCTGACAACCGTTTGGAACGAATCATCCGTAAGGTTAAAGAAATTCCTCATGTACAGATAATTCGTATCGGAACCCGCACCCCGGTAGTGATGCCGCAACGTATTACTGAAGAACTCGTCAAAATGCTTAAAAAATATCATCCTATTTGGGTAAATACCCACTTTAACCACCCGCGCGAATTTACACCGGAATCTACCCGTGCACTGGCTATGCTGGCAGATGCCGGTATCCCCTTGGGTAACCAGACTGTATTATTGAGAGGGGTTAACGATTGCCCTACAATAATTAAGAAACTTGTCCATCTTCTGGTAATAAACCGTGTGCGTCCGTATTACCTATACCAGTGTGATTTATCAAGAGGTATCGAGCATTTTCGCACCCCAGTTGCTAAAGGCATAGAAATAATGGAGGCTTTAATCGGTCACACTTCAGGGTTTTGCGTTCCTCATTATGTAATAGATGCTCCAGGGGGAGGAGGCAAAATTCCGGTCTTACCTAATTATCAGCTTTCAATAACCAGTACCAAAACCGTACTGCGCAATTATGAAGGGGTCATTTGTGTCTACGAGGAACCAAAAAATTTTGAATCAGTCTGTCCTGCCACCTGTACATTGTGTAAGGAACGTAAGGTTGAGCATGAACCAGTGGGACTGCAAAAGCTATTTGACCCTCTTAATCAGATTGTCAGCCTGGTGCCCGAAGGAAACCGGCGCAAAATCCGCAACAGCAAACCTAAAGGAGCAACTAATGTCTTTTGAAATCAGGGACATAGAAAACATTGACCCGGATAGATGTGAAATTGTAACCGGCACTGATTTTAAGTGCAATATTTTAATTTCACCCTATAACCGAAGAATTACAATAAACAACTTCAAACTTCTTCGGGATAAGAATGCTGGGAATATGATCCATGAGTTAATAGAAAAAGCTTCTGCAAACGGCCTGGATAAAATATGGACCAAATCAGACGCCAGATGGAAGCAGGCCTTGTTGAACGCTGGAATGAAGCTGGAAGCTTCTATTCAAGGATATTTTGAAGGTAATGGAACAGCTTTTATCCTTGCTCTGTATCTTAGCCGCCGAAGGCAAGTCCCTTCAAATATCAGGAGCTTAGAACTGGTAGATAAATTGCTTTCCAGTTCTACGCACGGCATGGAAAAACGCAAACTGCCTCCCGGTGTATCTTTAAAATGGGGACAGGCACAACATTGCCCGGCACTTGCCAGGTTATATCGCAGGGTTTTCACTACCTATCCTTTTCCGGTATTTGATTCCTGCTATATAAAGTCCATATTGGATAATGGCAGCGCCTACTATTTAACAGCCTGGTATCAAGAAGAATTGATAGCAGCTTGCTCTGCGGAAGTCAATTATACACAAAGAAATGCCGAGATGACAGATTTTGCCACTATGCCTGAGTGGACTGGGCAGGGTCTTGCCGGTATTTTATTGTCACAAATGGAATCAAGGCTAAATAAAGAAGGGTTTAGATGTCTTTACACCATTGCACGCAGCAGTTCAATGGGGATGAATAGTGTTTTCGCCAAGGCTGGATATAGATATGATGGTGTGTTAATTAATAATTGCAATATTGGTGAAGATTTCGAAGATATGAATGTGTGGTCAAAAGTAATTTAATCTGAAAGAGTTAAAAACTAATTTCATATCTAAAGACGTTATTTATAGAACAGCCTCTTAGAACATAGTCTAAAACAAGACCGTTGACAAGTTATTTTAAAGGGTAATATAATTTCTTAAAACGGCTGCGGTAAAACGGCAGTTTATTATTTTTGGAGGTGGGCGTTTTGTGTGAAGCAAACGCATATCTGCGCGAGGGTGGTCTTGAGGAGTTATTTTTTGAATCCGTGGATAAAGTAATTCCCCGGGAAGACGGCCTTATCCTGGAAGATATTTTTGGCCGGCGTAAAATAATTAAAGCAAAGATTGCCGAGCTTGCCCTGGTCGACCACAAAATAATCCTGGAAAAGGACTAAAACCTCTCTTCGTATCAAATTAGATTTCTTGATCGTACGCAGGAGGGGGACAGAATTGTTTTTTGACGAGTATAACCTATTATCTAACCCGGCTTGGGATCTTTCCGGATATGATAACCTTGCCGAACTGGAAGAGAAGGTAAAAACCTGCAACAGATGTGATCTGCGCGGCGGATGCCGTGGTGTGGTTTTTGGAGAAGGCAGTTTAAAAGCGAGCCTTGTGCTTTGCGGTGAGGGGCCGGGAGCGGACGAGGATGTGCAGGGCAGGCCGTTTGTTGGCAGGGCAGGGCAATTACTGGATAAAATCCTGCAAGCCTGCGGGTTCGAGAGATTCAACCACGCATATATTCTTAATGTTGTTAAGTGCCGGCCTCCGGGCAACAGAACTCCCAGTACAGAAGAGATTACAGCCTGCAGCCCTAACCTGCAGGCCCAATTGCGGATTCTAGAGCCAAAGATTCTTGTACTGCTTGGCGCCGCCGCTCTACAGGCTTTACTGGATCCTAAAGGTAAAATAACACGTGAAAGGGGCAACTGGGTAAAAAAAGGTGAGCTTTACATAATGCCTACATACCATCCGGCGGCCCTCTTGCGCAATCCAAACCTGAAAAAGGATACCTGGGAAGATTTTAAGCAGGTAGTGGCTAAATACCGCGAGCTTGTCGATCCCGGCCATTACTCGTCATATTGTTAATTATCATTTAATCACGGGCAGGTTTGACGCCAGCGGTTTGAGTTCATCTGCCGGCCAGGAGGTTGTCCCGAGGCTTTGTGCCTGCTGCAATAAATAAATATACTTTTTTTGAGAGGCAATTATTTTATAGCTTGAATAATCGATAAAATCTTTTTCTGCAAGAGTAAATTCCTTTAACGCTGCCTGCCAGTACATGCGTGCCTCATCTACAGAATCAAGAATAGAAAACAATTTTTCTGCAGGCCGTTTTTCTGCAAAAAGCCTGTAAAACCGTTGCCAGTATAGTTTAAGTTTTTCCATCCAATCATCCCTTTCTTTTCCATCCTGAATTAATTTCTATGACTAAAATCTGGAAATAAGAACTCATTCATACGGATTTCATATTTGCTTCCCTGATTAAGCATAATACTGAATAGATATTCATGTTGGTGAAGCAGCGCCATTAGAAGGATGCAAAGTCATCAACAAGGGAGGTCAATGCTTTAAGTGCGATTTTGAGCCTTAATTCAAAGAACGAGTGAACCCGAGGATAAGCGAGGTTACTGTTTGAGGCGCATAGCGCCGAGTTTAACCGGGCCCGAGGGTGAACGAGTTCGTACAAGTATAAGAGGCGAACTGAGCACATAGGCAGTTGACCTCCCTTATGTACAGCAATTTTCAGGATAGGTTAAAAAACAGGAGGGATATGAATGCCCGTTGCGTTTAAACGGATATTCCCGTTATTGATGGCGGTATGCCTCATTGCGATAAATGGCTGCAGTCAACAAGCAGAGAGAAAACCAATCGGAGCAAGTCTTAACATTGCTGTATCCTTCTCTGATCTACGGCTGGACGGAAACAAAGTCATCCAACAGGAAATGATGAAGAGAAGTAAAAAAGAAGATATAAAAATAGAATTTCTGGATGCAAAAAATGACCCCCAGGAACAGATCAAGCAGCTCGATCAGGTTTTACAGAAGGGAACAAAACAGCTGAAGGCCGTAGTTGTTCAACCTGTGGATTCAACGTCGGTTAATCCGGTTATCGAACGCTTCAAAAAGGCAAATATAAAAGTATTAGCCCTGGAAACTTTGCCAAGGAATGTTCCGGTAGACGGCTATATAACTTCAGATCACCTTCTGGCCGGCAGGTTGGAAGCAATTTACCTGCTTAAAGCTCTTAACGGCGGTTACACAAACCAGGTTGTTCCTGGAATTGAAAGGCGCCCATTATTGAATACGATTATTATAAGGGGTGACCAGAAAGATCAAATTTCAAATGAAATAGTTGCCGGAATCCGGGATGAATTAAATAAAGAGCCGCGAGTGAAAATTATCGAAGAAATCGTCTATCTAAGGAATGATCCCGGGTTGGGCGTGATGACGGCAGACCAGGTTTTAAATAAGTATAATTACGACAAGATCGATGCCATATTAGCCACTGACAGCAGACTTGTTATGGAGTATGTAAAAGCGTTGAAGTACCGGGGTTTCAGTCATTATATAATCACAGTCGGAGTGGGGGCGAATGAGGAATCTTCAAGGGCATTAATTGAAGGTGGACATAATGCGGAAATAGATACCATGCCCGAATTAGTGGGACAGTATGCTTATGACGCGGCGGTCAGCCTTTCTCAAACGGGCAGCTGGCAGTACGATAACCGTATTTTAAACGGTGATTATGGTGTTCCAACCAGGGTTGTTCCTGTACAGCTGGTTCAAAAAGACAACTCCTACCTGCTTGAACAGCGTTGGAGCAAGGAGAAAGAGCAGGGAGGCGGGCAGGAAAGCATGGAACAAGGAAGCGAAAGCCAGGGCAGCAGCGGGGACGGTGAAGGCAGCGGGAGCGGCGGAAGCAGCCAGAGTCAGGGGCAAGGCGGCTCAACAGGCAGCGGACAGAAAAATGCCAGGACCAAGTTAAGGATTACAACCCAGGAAGGAAAGAAAGTAGAGGTAGAGATTCCGGGTGAGATAAAAAATATCGAATCGGTTCAGGAAGGGCAGGCCGGAAAGGAGAACGAGGCAGGAAGTGAAAGCGCAGGCGGCGAATAACATAAAAAACTGATCAGTGAAGTGGGAAACATTGAATTTTGAATTAAAATCTGATTTCCAGCCCCGCGGTGACCAGCAGAAAGCTATCTTTGAGCTTATCGACGGCATAAATAAGGGTTTTTCCAGGCAGACTTTGCTGGGGGTTACAGGAAGCGGAAAAACATATACGATGGCCCAGGTAATTCAGGCTGTTCAACGCCCCACGCTTATTCTGGCCCCCAATAAAACACTCGCCGCACAGCTTTGCGGCGAGTTTAAAGAATTCTTTCCTCTAAATGCTGTTGAGTATTTTATCAGTTATTATGACTACTATCAGCCGGAAGCTTATATTCCCCAGACAGATACATACATCGAAAAAGACTCCTCGGTAAATGAGGAAATCGATAAGCTGCGCCATTCCGCAACCTGCTCTCTCTTTGAACGGCAGGATGTGATTATTGTAGCCAGCGTTTCCTGTATTTACGGCCTTGGTGATCCGGGGGAGTACAGGGATTTGGTAATTTCTCTTCGTAAAGGGGCTGTCTTCGAACGCGGCGCGTTGTTGCGGAAACTGGTGGATATACAATATCAACGAAATGATATAAATTTCACCCGCGGGACTTTTCGTGTCCTGGGAGATATAGTGGAAATATACCCGGCTTCTTATACGGAAAGAGCCGTGCGGGTGGATTTCCATGGCGATCAGATTGAGCGCCTGCTTGAATTTGATATTATCAGCGGCGAGGTTCTGGGCGCCCGGCAGCATGTTTCAATTTTTCCGGCCAGTCATTATACAGTCTCGCGATCCCGGCTGGAAAGGGCAATCTCAAATATCGAAATTGAACTAAAATGCCGGCTTGCAGAATTGAATTCCAGGGGTAGAATCCTTGAATTTCAGCGTTTGGAACAGCGTGTAAATTATGAAATAGAAATGATGCGCGAAATGGGATACTGCAAGGGCATTGAAAATTATTCGCGCCACCTGACCGGAAGGCTGCCGGGAGAGCCTCCTTATACGCTGATTGATTATTTTCCTGACGACTTTCTTATGTTTATTGATGAATCCCATGTTTCAATACCTCAGGTAAGAGGGATGTACGAAGGGGATCGTTCCCGCAAAGAGACATTGGTTGAGCATGGTTTTCGATTGCCTTCCGCTTTTGATAACAGGCCTTTAAAATTTGACGAATTTGAAAAAAGGATTAACCGGGTGATTTTTTCATCAGCGACTCCCGGTCCATACGAACTTGAGCATAGCAGACGGATTGTCGAACAAATTATCAGACCTACAGGCCTGGTGGATCCCGAACTTTCCGTTCGCCCGACACGCGGCCAGATAGATGATCTGCTTGGAGAAGTACGCAGCCGTGCAGACAAAAAGCAGCGTGTTCTTGTAACCACCCTGACCAAGAAAATGGCGGAAGATCTGACCGACTACCTGGGAAGCTTTAATATACAGGCGCGCTACATGCATTCAGACATAAATGCCCTGGAGCGTATGGAAATAATCAGGGATCTTCGTCTGGGGGTATTTGATGTTCTGGTAGGGATCAATTTGTTAAGGGAAGGACTGGATCTGCCAGAAGTGAGTCTTGTAGTTATCCTTGACGCGGACAAAGAGGGTTTTCTCCGCTCCGAGCGTTCGCTTATCCAGACAATCGGCAGGGCTGCCCGGAATGTTGAAGGAAAGGTTATCATGTATGCTGATCAGGTAACTGATTCAATGAAAAGGGCTATCGGGGAAACTGAACGGCGGCGAAGGCTTCAGGTGGAATACAACCGGAAATACAATATTACCCCCCGGACGGTAGAGAAGGCTGTCCGGGACTTGATTGAGGCTACCCGCCCTGTTGCCAAGGGAAAAAAACAATCTGACGGCGGCTACGTTAAAAAAAGCGCCAACAAAAAGGAGCTCAAGCAAATTATAATCAAGCTGGAAAAAGAAATGCGCGAATCTGCGCGAAAACTCGAATTTGAACGGGCTGCCGAGCTAAGGGATTTGATTATTGAACTGCGGTTGGAGCTTCACGGCAGGAATAAGGAATTGACTTCCCGCCAGGATATTCTTTAAAATTAAAACTTGATCAATTGACCCGCAATCAGTCCTATAGCTGCGGACACAACAATACATACTCCCACCCAGAGCATATCCTTTTTTACCCGCTGAACGATTTGAACTACCGTTTCGACCTGAGTGTTTTCCTGCGCATTTTTATCTGTCTTTTCTTTAGCCGTTTTTACCCGCTGAACGGCTTGATCTTTAGTTTCAAACTGATCTGTTTCCTGCGTTTTAATAACTGCTTTTTCTTTTGCCATTTCAACCTTAGCGGTTACCCGCTTTTTCTTACCTGCTTTTTCTTTGGCCATTTAATTGCCTCCAGATAATATCAGACACTTTTAGAAAACCGGCTTTATAAAAAAAGAACATCTTATACTTTTATAAGCTTTTAGAAAGCGCCTACCGGACCAGAACCCGTATTAATTTATAAACAGTATAGCATATATTATTTTTTTTGCCATGGAGATTTTTAAGGTTTAGATTTGCTTGAATGATTGCTGGAACTGTTCCAGGGTCATTAAGATTGACCGCGGTTTACTTCCTTCGAAACTGCCTACTATTCCGCGCTGCTCCATTATGTCAACCAGCCTGGCTGCCCGGGCGTATCCGATATGAAATCTTCTCTGAAGCATTGAAACCGAAGCGTTTCCCTGTTCGATAAATAACTGTACAGCCTGTGGAAGGAGGCTGTCATCCTGTTCAGAAAAGGAGACGTTTTCTTCATCGGGAACATTGGCCATGTCTGGATTGTAATTTGGCTGGGCCTGTTCTTTGAGGAAGCTGACCAAGTTTTCAGTGTCTTTGTCGGCCAAAAATGCTCCCTGGATTCTTGCCGGTTTGGAAGAACCAACGGGAAAGAACAACATATCTCCCCTCCCGAGCAATTTTTCCGCGCCGCCCGTATCAAGAATAGTTCTTGAATCCATCTGGGAAGATACCGCAAAAGAGGCGCGGGAGGGTATGTTTGCCTTAATCAGTCCCGTGATGACATCTACTGAAGGCCGTTGGGTGGCCAGCACGAGGTGTATTCCCGCTGCCCTGGCCATCTGAGCGAGCCGGCAAATAGAATCCTCTACTTCTGCAGGCGCAATCATCATCAGGTCTGAAAGCTCGTCAATGATGATCAGAATTAAGGGCAGCGTGCCATTGCTGTTCAAAGTCTGGGTTGCATCCACGGACCCGGCCGGAAATCTGTCTTCGCCGAATTCTTTCTGGAGTTCCGCCTGCATTTTGTTGTACCGGATTATGTCCCGTGCTCCCACTGCGGCAAATAAATCATATCTTTGTTCCATTTCTTTAACCGCCCAGTGCAGGATTCCGGATGCTTTTTTAGGGTTTGTAACCACGGGGGTAATCAGGTGGGGAATACCATTATAGTTGGTAAGTTCAACCATCTTGGGATCGATTAAGATTATTTTTACTTCCTCAGGTGTGGCCTTGAACAGGATACTAGCCACTATTGTGTTGATACAGACGCTCTTCCCGGATCCGGTTGCCCCTGCTATAAGGAGATGAGGCATTTGGGAAAGATCCGTAACAACTGGCGCGCCCGATATGTCCTTGCCCAAAGCAACCGTGATTTTTGAGGAGGCTGCGCCGAATTCTTTGCTTTCAACCAGTTCTTTCATGTGGACGGTGGAAATTTCTTTGTTAGGGACCTCGATGCCTATAGCTGCCTTGCCGGGAATTGGAGCTTCGATGCGTACATGCGAAGCGGCCAGCGCAAGTGATAAGTCGTCGGAAAGACCGACAATCCTGCTTACTTTTATGCCTGCAGGAGGCTGTATTTCGTAACGTGTGATAGCAGGGCCTACTGTTACCTGGGTCACACGGACATTAATTCCGAAGCTGGCCAGCGTCTCTTCAAGGGTGCGTTTTTTTTCGTTGATTTCCTTATCCGTTACAGTATGATCCCTGGTTTTTTTCCAGTTTAACAAGGATGTCGGCGGAAGGCAAAATGTTATACCGTCGGAGGCCGCTGAAAGCTTGAAAGGCTGCTGTTTTGCTTTCGTTCTTCCTGTTTTTTCGGAAACTGTATGAATTTGAGCCTCATCATTAATTTCCTGTGCTTCTCCGTCAGATTTTTTGTCCTGGATTAAGGCTGACGGGAGAAAAACCGGGGTGTCTTCATCGTTGTTGACAATTAAGGTATTTGCCTGTGTATTATTTATCTCAGCAGTGTTTTCTCCGTCCTCTTCAGCTTCAATGAAAATAAAGTCAGTAATTTTATCATACGCCTTTTTAATTGCCGTACTGGAATAATTGACCAGAATGCCGCATAAACGGGAGACGGGCAGTTGCGTTAAAAGAACAATTGAAATGATCATCAAGGAGGACAGGATAATATAGCTGCCTGTTTGATCGAAGTATTTTAGAAGCAGATAACTTCCGGCGGCTCCTAAAATACCCCCTCCGGCGCCTTTTTGTCCGGCTTTGAAGGAAGACTCGACAGGTATGGAAAGATGGATAAGACTCAGGATTAAAAACAACAGCAGCAATATCCCGATTATCTGTGTGTCCAGTTTAATTTTATTACGCTCCCGGATAATCTTTATTCCCAGGAGTAAAAAAAGGGCCGGAATAAGTATACGTCCTTGCCCGGCTGCAGCAGAAAGGCACTGATTTAAGAATTGTCCAACCGCGCCGACAGCATGTGTAAATAAACTTACCAGGCCTAAAAGAGCGAACGTAATTGCGGCAATTCCATAAAGCTCGGATTTTAATTCATTCTCGAGCATCTTGGACACCTAATTTCCCTCCGTTGCTTTTTTACATGATAAGTTCCGACAAGATTCCCCTTATCTCACCATATTTTTGAGCTTACCATATAATGGTCAAATAGGCAAGTCCAGCTATGAAAAGAAAATATTTATTTTTTTAAGAGGCGATTATTAAGCACGCAGGCAGTTGACCTTCCTAATGCAAATGAAATTATATTAATATCTGGTTCTTATGTCAGTACCTAGTGGGAGATGATTTAGATATTAAACTGTTTACGGAGTTAACATTTAGTAATATAATGGTTAAAAAACCGGAATATTTCACTTGAAATGTGGAACTTTTAACTCATATATAGTGTCTAATAAGGTAAAGTGAAGTTTCCGGCTCCGGCAGGAGTGTTATCCTTTGGAAGCCGTTAAACAGCTTGTTGAAAAATCCTTAGAAAATGACCTGTCTGCTTTTGAGCAGTTAATCAACATATATCAGGGCAGGGTTTATACCCTGAGTTACCAGTTGACAAACAGTTATGCGGATGCCCAGGATCTTACCCAGGAGGTTTTCATAAAAGCTTATTATTCTTTAAAGGGTTTCCGGAACGAAGCTGATTTCGGTACCTGGTTGCACAAGATAACCGTAAATATGTGGTTAAATACGAAACGTAAGAGGAGTATACAAAACGCAGTATCCTTAAACGAGCCAATTTCAGACGGAGAAAATGAGGTTTACCGTGATTTGGCTGCTACAGACGGTGATCCTGAGCAAAGTCTTGAAAGCAAAGAATTTAACGGCCTTGTAAGAAGAGCGCTGGGTGAGCTTTCCCGGGAATACCAGGCAGTGGTAATTCTTCGGGAAATAGAAGGTTATTCATATGAAGAAATGTCACTGATTATGAACTGTTCTCTTGGCACCGTTAAATCCCGTTTAAACAGGGCCAGGCAGGTTTTAAAACAGCAGGTAATCAAGTTGGCCAAGGAATCGGGTTATGTTATTCCTGGAACCCGTAAAAACCGGGTTACAGAAGAGGTGTAGTAAATGAACTGCCGAAAAGCAAAAAGCATTTTAGTGTCAGATGAGCCGTTGTTTAATGAGCATCGCGCCTTGTCCGATCATTTGGCAGTTTGCAGCGGATGTGCTATGGAAGCCGAGCATTTCAATGCAATCAGCAAAGCGTTGCGTGAAATGAACAGTCCTGTAAAAGCGCCTGACGGACTTGCCGCACAGGTAATAAACAGACTGCGTTCGGAAAGCGCCAACCAGGGAGAAGTATATTCTCCCGCGTTTAACCTCCGCTTCCGGTGGTCTCAGGCATGGAAAAGAAGCCTTGCCGCGGCCGCCGCCGCTGTTTTGCTGATTGGCGGTTCGATGGGAGTAGCAGCCAGATTAGGGGTGCTGAATATTTCCGGAAATCCAGCTTTCATTGTTAAACATACACCTCCTTTAAATCAACCCGCTGTCGAAGTTCCTGTACAAGTTCCAGAAACACAAATAGCATCACCGACTGGAAACGAATCTAATCAACCTCAACAAAATAATCTTCCGGAATCTGGACAAACCACGGATCCGGAATCTGGACAAACCACGGATAATGTATCCGCAAAACAAGCGACGGCAGAACAAAAAACGCCACATCAGGCAGCGGTCCAACAAACAACAACTGAGCCAAGGGTATTTTTGAATGTTCCCCGTTCAATAGAATGTATTCTCTGGAAGATTAAAGTTACCGATATCAATAGCGCTACTGACAGGGTGCTTGCCTGGGCAAAGACAGGCGGCATTTCTTATTCGGTAGAAAATGAGATTCCGTTGGATGATGGCCGGACTATAGACATATTCCGTTTTGGAGCGCCAAAAGCAAGCGCTGATGAATTCAGCGATTTTATTTCCGGACTTGGCGATACTCTTGAAAAGGACAGAAATATACGGGATGTAACAGGTGAGTTCTCGGGCAAATTGGAAAGATATCACAGCCTGCTTGCCCAGAAAGATAATTCTAATGGCCAGCAAACAAAGCAACTGGACGCAGAAATAAAAGCGGTAGAATCCGAACTGACCCTAATGGATAAGGAAACCCAGGAACAGGTAGTATTTATCGTCTGGCTCCAAAATTAATTTTTTAATAGCTTAGCCGTCTGCCAGATAAGGTAAGCGGCTTCACACCTTGTAATATAATTCTGCGGCGCATTCTTTTCTAACAGCGACTCGCTAAAGCCGGCTACGAGGGAATCTATCCCTTGTGCATCAAGGTTAAAGCGGTCTTTATTTTTTTTCAGAGCTGTCGTCAGAAGTGATTCTGCTTCTTTCAAAGAGAGCGGCTGGCTGATGTAGAGATCCAGGTCGGGTAATCCGCCGCTGATCAGTTTGTACTGCAGTGCAATGTTTAACGTCTGTTTTGCCCAGGAAGAAGCCCGGGTGTCAGGTGTCTGTTCTGTTTCTGTTAGCCCAATCAGTCTGATTAACATGGCGATATATTCGCCTCTGGTAACATTTTTACCGGGCTTATAGCTTTTATCCGGATATCCGGTCAGCAGCCCTTTTGAAGCAAGAGAAGTTATTTCTTTTTCAAAAGTATTGCCGCTGATATCATTGAAAAATTCCGGAACATTGATATACATTCCGGCTACTCCCCCCGACAGGCGATCTACTGCCACTGCCTGAACAGATTTAACATCCGGTTGACTTAAGGAAATACTAAAACGGCCGTCAGATTCCGGCAGTATTTCTATCGATTTTTCAAGGCCCAGATAGAAATAAACGCAATCTCCGTTTGTAGAACCACTCAGGTTTATATTCTTCCCTTCCCGTTGACAGGAAATCTGCAGTCGGGGTGGTTTATTTTCGGTAGTTGCTTTGAGACAGGAGATAATGCTGTCATCACTTTTGGGTACCTTTAGAAGAGTATAGGTAACCTGTTCACCGGGTAAGACGTCATTCATCATAACCGGATATCCGTTTTTAATTACCATAGTGCGTGATGAAATAAACGCCTGGTCGCCGGGCGAAAATTCGGTCAGTCCGGTGTCCCTGTTAAATGAAGAAAGGGTTCCCTTTTCCTCTTTCAATGTATCAGCTGCATCCAGGCGATAAACTGACTGCCCAGTAGAGTCAAGGGCAAGGCGGACATATTCTCCCGGAAGCAGTGAGTTCAGGCTGCTTGCTTGCTGCCAACGGAATACCTGTATCTGTTCTGAATGATTAAAGGTACGCAGGTGGTTCTGGTAATCGAGAATATAAAGTCTATTTTCCAGATCGCTGTAGAAAACTATCTTACCATAACAAACCAGTGAATTAGCTATTACCGAAATTACTGTCTGATCAGCCATAACAAGTGTAAGGTGGTAACCAGGCTTTAGCTCGCTAAAGTTGGAAGGTTTGTTATCAATGGTGACCGGCGCGTTATCAATCACCTGGTATTTTTTACCTCCCAGGAGAATCAGTTCGTCATTGACAGGATCAATATATTGACACTGCCCAGTGACCAGAGAACGGTTGGCGGCTATATAGCCCACTTTGCCATCCGACGGCGCGCCGATTAACCGGACTGACATACCCGGCGCCAGTTGTTCAAGATTTCGAAGAGCCGGGGCGCCGAAAGGAAGATCCTCGCGGCTTCCCTTTACAATCGAATCGTTAAAGGAAAAAAATACATCATCGGCCAGTAAATAGGGTTCTGGCTGTTTAAAAATGTAAACCTGTTTTTTGTCTGTATCTATTTCACTCAGGATTCCTTCTTTCGTAAAATAATCGGTTTTTATCCACCAGATTGTTTGAGAAGCAGGGTTGACTGAGGCAAAAACTTCAACCCCGCCTGGAATTAAATTAAAATTGACTGTTTTCTGTCCGTTGGCTGAAATAGTTGAGCCGGGGTGAAGGTAATATCCTCCTTCCTGTTTTGAGGCGTTCGTTTCAAGCCAAAGAGTCCCGCTTGATAATGTTAAAGGCTCTGTCGATTTATTGTTCCAGATTATGCCGCTTAAATACAGGCGATTTCCCTGAAGGCTAAGATATACATTTTCACCTGGATAAATATTTTGTGGACTCCATTGCGTTAAAGCCAGTCCGCCCAGTGAATTTTTACCCGTTGCTGGAATAGGTATCTTTTCCCCGCTGACAAGTCTTATTGTATTTGATTTTTGATTGATCTGATCAACTATGTCCGTTTTCAGAGGCTGGCCGTAAACAAGGGAAAAATCCTGCGCAGGCGCTGTCCGGGCTTTTATCTCACGGGTAAGCTTGCTGGCTTTTACCTCAATTTCATAAATGCCCGGTTTTGGCGCTGAAATAAACACCTGTTCAATATTATTCTTGTTATCTCTAAGACCTTTATTAAAGCTGTCGTTTCCGAAATAAACCTCACCGTCAGGCCCGGTTACCGTAAGATCCAAATCATTTACAAGAGCGGCAGCGGCGCCTGGAACAGCTTCCGGGTCCGTCCAGGCAAGGGTCGCTACAAGTGGTTCGCCTTCATCTGTAACAGTGTAGTCATAAGCGCTGACTTGACCCTGTTGGAGCGGATTTTGTTTGTCATCGAAAAGAAAAGATTTTTCTTTTAGCGCCAGAACGGTATTGCAGATATCCAGCTTTCCGAAGCCTGCTCCGGTATTGTCCGGTAATGGCTGCGCTCCATTGACCAGCGCCGCTTTCATTAACGCAGCGGATGGATAACGAAGGTTGAACTCTTTCAGGAAAAATTCACGCAGTAAGGCAGCCGCTCCCCCAACTACTGCGGCCGCCATACTTGTTCCCTGCATCTTTGTATAAGCCGTGTTTGTGATAAAGTTGCTTTTTATAAGAGGCGCCGCGGCAGAAATGATCCCCGAGCCCGGGGCGACCAGATCTGGTTTTAAGCGTCCGTCGGAAGTTGGGCCGCGGCTTGAAAAACTGGCTAATTGAGTTACGTTGTCCTCGCCTGGCCCAAACGCTGGTCTTGCTCCTTCACTTGCCCCTATGACCAGGGAATTCTTGCTGTTTGTCTGTTGGGTGAGAGTTCCGCTGTTTGGTCCGTCGTTGCCGGCGCCGAAAATAACCAGAAAATCAGGATGTTTGCGGATATATGCGTCTATCTGAGAAGCGCTGTACAAATAGGCATTGTTTTTTCCGCCCCACCCGTTGATATGGATCCTTGCCGACGCGTCATAGGCAGGCTGAAAAAGTTTATCAATGTTCAGCGGTGGGGAAGCTTCTCCCTCAGAATCTAGAATACATTGAAAATAAATACTTGCTCCCGGCGCTATGCCCTTGTATTTTCCATTAGAAGCGGCGCCGGTTCCGGCTGCAGTAGATGCCATATGTGTACCATGACCGTTTGGGTCGTCAGTTTCTTTCCTGTCAGTATAAGATTTGAGCATGACTACTTTAGGATACTGTCCGGGCTGGCTTTTCAGATCCGGATGAGGATTGTTCATCTGTCCATTGCCCAGGCCGCTGTCGGCAAGGGCTATGATCTGTCCTTTTCCGGTAAGTCCCTCCGGGCAGACAAAGTCACGCGTTGCCAGTGGTTCTGCGCCTATAATTGCCGCCGAGCGGTCGTTCAGAAAGGAAATCCCCGATTTGACCGGCGTTGTTTTACAAATTTCACTTAGGTGAAGCAGGGGATTAAGGCAAACAGACATAGCGCAGATTAATAAGCTTAATGGAAGCGTTGATAAGAAAAAAGAATGTATTCTTTTTTGAGCTAACAGAAACAAGTTCATTTTTTTACCTCCCGTACCATGATAGCCTTTAAAAAAATTCGACAAATAAGGTTTTTTTCCTCCCTGGAGCTATACCAGTTATTGACTTGTTTGGGATAATGCAGGCAAGGAGCTGTTAGAAAAAGTAAATAATGCATTTTTCGAGTATTTTTTAAATAAAGTGAAAGGAAATGTCCTTATCTGCATTGAATTAATCTAATGAAGTGGTAATAGTGGCCCCATCAGGATAGCGCCACGTGAAATAGCGAATAAGGGCGAATAACAGCGAATAATTAAGCAGGCTTGTCACTTGGCTTTTTTTCAGCAGTATTATTGCATACAAGGTCAATTCCTTGTGTTTGTTGAAAGATTAGTCAAATGGTAGAATGGATAGGATATTTTTACTTTTGATTTTTGGAGATAAAAGTGGAAAAACTATTAGCTCCTATTTTGGCGTTTTTTATTGCATTATTAATTACTCCTGCAGTAAGGAAGTTGGCTTTTGCCTGGGGAGCGGTTGATCTGCCCAATCCACGCAAGGTTCACCAGCACGTAATGCCCCGCCTGGGCGGATTGGCAATTTACGTGGCTTTTGTAATCCCGTTGCTTCTGATAATGCCTGTCGGTCCTGTCTTCGGCCTGGTTACAGGGGTTTCTTTGATTGTATTAACCGGGGTGATAGACGATATTAAGGGACTTTCTCCCTGGGTAAAGCTCGGGGGACAGATTTTAGCAGCTTATTCACTGATTTTATTTAATATCCAGATAGGTTTTGTGACCAATCCTTTTAACGGACATAGTATCGTACTTGGTTGGTGGGGAATCCCCATTACGATTTTCTGGGTGGTAGCCGTAACTAACGCTATTAACCTGATCGACGGTTTGGACGGTTTGGCTGGAGGTGTTTCCTGCATCGCGGCGCTTACTATAGCAGCGGTGGGATGGACACAGTGGAAGTTTTTTGGCGTCGCCGGTCAGCAGGAAATTATTATGCTCGCTATTATTTTAGCAGCGGCGATTGTTGGTTTTCTGCGGTATAATATATACCCGGCAAGCATCTTTCTCGGAGATACCGGATCTATGCTCCTCGGTTTTACTCTTTCCGCAGTTTCAATTTTAGGTTTAACAAAAAGCGCTGCGGCTGTGTCAGTTTTTATCCCTCTTGTGATTCTTGGCATTCCGTTGTTTGATGTTCTGCTGGCCGTTTTCCGGCGTTACCATCTTCGCAAACCAATCTTTCAGGCAGACAGGGAGCATATTCACCATAAGTTGATGAGTTTAGGTTTTAATCATCGTCAGACAGTAGCGGTTATTTACGGAATAAGCTTCTTATTGGGAGTAAGCGCCGTAGTATTAAATATAGTTACATCAGATCAGGCAATGGTTCTTCTGGTTATTCTAGCTGGTCTGGTTATAATTCTTGCCGGTAAAATTGGCCTGTTCAGCGTCTCCAAAAGGACAAGCCGAACCGCTTCACGAAGTTCCTCCCAGCATCTTTAGAGTATAAGAGGTGTAGATATTGCGCGTTACCAAGGCTGTTATTCCGGCTGCCGGTTTGGGAGTCCGTTTTTTACCCGCTACTAAGGCGCAGCCAAAAGAAATGCTGCCCGTAGTGGATAAACCGGTTATCCAGTACATAGTGGAAGAAGCGGTCGAATCAGGCATTGAAAACATTCTTATTGTTACCGGTCAGGGGAAGAAGTCTATTGAGGATCATTTCGATAAATCGCAGTTACTTGAGGAACACCTGCAGGAAAAAGGGAAAGTTGCTCTTTTAAACCTGGTCAGGGAGATCAGTGAGATCGCCGACCTGCATTATGTCCGCCAAAAGGAACCGCGCGGACTTGGGCACGCTATTTATTGCGCACGCAGGTTTGTTGGCGACGAACCTTTTGCAGTCCTTTTGGGAGACGATCTGATCAGAAGTCAAAAACCATGCTTAAAGCAGTTGCTTGAACTTTATGACGAAGTACAGAGCACTGTCCTTGCGGTTAAGGAAGTGCCTGCGGCGGATGTAAACAAATACGGAATCCTGGATGCGGATTTTTTGCGTGAAGGTGTTTACTATGTCCGCGACTTGGTGGAAAAGCCTCCTGTTGACCAAGCTCCCTCCAGATTGGCTATTATGGGCCGTTATGTAATCAGCCCTGCCATTTTTCCCATACTTGAAAATACACCCCCGGGTCAGGGCGGGGAAATTCAGCTTACTGACGCTTTAAAGGTTTTATCTAAAGAAGAGCCTCTTTATGGAATTAACTTCGAGGGACGCCGTTATGATGTTGGCGATAAACTAGGCTACCTAATGGCAACGGTAGAATTCGCTCTGGATTATCCTGACCTGGGCAAGGATTTTGAGTTGTATCTGAAACGGCTTGTAAGTACTCTGAGTTGATTTGCTGAAGATAATCGATCAGTATTAGCTTCTTTTGATTCAGTTGTAAAAGCAGTATCCCTTTCTTTAACAATGTTTAGAAACCCTCCCTTCCATTTCATTTACAACGTATAATTCGATTATCTGCTGTTAAACTAAGATCATTATATCCGCAGGGGTGGTGGATCATGAATCCTTTTTTGGATATTTTGGTCAGGGGCGCAGGCGCGTTCATTACCGTGATTATTATTTCCCGCGCGATAGGAAATTCTCAAGTGGGGCAGTTAACCATCAGTGACTTTGTAAACGCTATCTTGATAGGGTCGGTTGCCGCAAACATGGTTACTAATCTTAATGAAAGCGGGTGGCCGCTTTTTTTTGGGCTTGTCTTAATCGGCCTTTTTACACTAGGCGCTGAAACCCTTGCTTTAAAATATCGGCCGGCAAGAAAAATTATTGAGGGAGAGCCTGTTATACTGGTACACAATGGTAAAATCCTTGAGGATAATATGAAAAAGTTAATTTATCACGTTGATGATTTGATGATGCAGTTAAGAGATAAAAATGTTTTTAATATAGCTGATGTTGAATTTGCCGTATCTGAGCCTAACGGAAAACTGAGCGTGCTTCTTAAAAGTCAGAAACGTCCTGTTACGCCTGGGGACCTGCAGCTTCCCACAACTTATGAAGGAGTACCTTCCGAACTAATCTCGGACGGGGTTGTCATCAGGCAGAATTTAAAGCAAAACAATCTTACTGAGGAATGGCTGTATAAAGAGCTTGAAAAACAGGGCATCAAGTCAGTCAAGGAGGTATTCTATGCCAGCCTTGATTCAAAAGGCCGGCTGTATGTCGATAAGAAACAGGATGACCTGAGAAATGTTACTGATATTACCGATAAACTTCCGGGTGAGATGCCCTAATAAATCTGGGTCTGAAACACTTTACATTAGGGAGGTCAACTGCCTACGTGCTCATGTTTACCTTAGGCCGCCGTTGTCACAGTTCGCTCAGGCGGCTCCGTGCCGGCAACTCCAACGGTTCGCTTTGGACAGGACCAAGCGGCGCTGCAAAGGCGGCAAGGCAGACAGCATAATGTCCCAACATTAAACTCCCGGCATCACTAAGCCATTTCAAGAAACCTTGAGTGTGCCGCTGGTTTCGCACCGCTGTCCGGTTACCCTCGCTTCGCCGGCTGCTGTTACCGGCGCTTCGCAAGTCGTTCGCTATTGACAACACCGTGCCTTTGGCGGGTTTATTTCCTTTTCTTTTTCCTGCTGGCGCCGCTTTAGCGCATGGATATCCAAGTGTGATTTTCCCCCGTCGGTGTTATCACCTTTTCTGCCTGTTCGCATATGATAGGGGCACGGGAGGTGAAAAAATTGTTTAAGGTGTCGGATTTGAACAAGCGTGATATAGTGAATGTTGTTGACGGTTCGAAACTGGGACCGGTGAAAGATATTCATATAGATGTTGAGAAAGGAACGATTGAAGCAATAATCCTGCAGGGCTCGCGCCGTTTCTGGCTTTTTTCGAGCAGAAAAGATTTTATTGTTCCCTGGGGAGCAGTCAAGAAACTTGGCAAGGACGCAGTTTTAATTGAGATGCACGATTGGACGGTATGATTATGCGGCATATAATCCCGGCGCTTCGGAAAGCGCCGTTTTTATTTTATTGGTTTGACATTCTGTTTTGGAATTGTTAGAATATATATAAATTTAACCAATTTCTCCCCACCAGTTTAAAATAACAGGGAATCTTTTTTTAAGGAGATAATTTGTTTGGGCAGACACTTGTTTACATCAGAATCAGTAACCGAGGGGCACCCGGATAAAATAGCCGACCAAATAGCTGACTCGATACTGGATGAAATACTTACCAATGATCCTTTGGCCCGGGTTGCCTGTGAAGCGCTTGTTACAACCGGCATGGTTCTTGTGGCGGGCGAAATTACCACTAAATGTTACTGTGATATTCCGGGAGTAGTCAGGGAAACACTGCGTGAGATAGGGTATACGAGGGCAAAATTTGGCTTTGACTGTGATACATGTTCTGTTCTTACCTGTGTTGACGAACAATCACCGGATATTGCGCAAGGAGTAGACAAGCCGCTTGAGGTTCGCAGCGGTGAAATGAGCGATGAAGCGATAGAGGCTATTGGAGCGGGAGATCAGGGGATGATGTTCGGGTACGCTACAAATGAAACGCAGGAATTAATGCCTTTGACGATTTCCCTGGCTCATAAGCTGGCCAGAAAGCTTGCCGCAGTTCGTAAAACAAGGGAGATACCTTACCTTCGACCGGATGGAAAGGTACAGGTTACAATAGAATATGAAAACAGTAAACCTGTCCGGGTAGATACCGTTATTGTATCAAGCCAGCATCATCCGCTGATAGAAATGGATTTGATAAGGGAGGATTTAATCGAGAAAGTTATTAAAGCTATTGTCCCTCCCGAGTTAATAGATCCCGCAACCCGCTACCTGATTAATCCTACCGGACGTTTTGTTATTGGCGGTCCTCAGGGAGATACCGGCTTAACCGGAAGAAAGATTATCGTAGATACATACGGTGGTGTAGCCAGACATGGCGGCGGAAGTTTTTCAGGCAAAGATCCTACGAAAGTAGACCGTTCGGCATGCTATATGGCGCGCTATGTGGCTAAAAACATTGTAGCCGCCGGCTTAGCCGACAGGTGTGAGCTGCAAGTTGCCTATGCAATTGGTGTGGCAAGGCCTGTATCGGTTATGGTAGAAACGTTTGGGACAGGAAAAATAAGTGATGAAAAGATACTGGAGCTTGTTAACACAAACTTTGATTTGCGTCCTGCGGCAATTATAAAAAACTTCGATCTGCGCCGTCCCATCTATCGCCGTGTATCCGTTTACGGGCATTTTGGAAGAACTGATCTGGACCTGCCCTGGGAACGCACCGATAAGGCCGAAATATTACGGTCCCAGGCTGGATTATAAGGATTATAAATCGGCAATCTTTCACCCTTTTTATGCTGTAACATATGCTGGTTGCAGGTATGTTAAAAAAGAGGGCGGAAGAATGTTGCCGGTTGTTTTTTTATTAATTGCTATATGGTTTATCCGGGTATTGTGGATTATAAAGAGCCTGTATGCATCACGCGCCGGCAATCAGGAACGGGGCTGTCTGATTGTAATAATAGGCGATGATCAGGAACATTCTGTGGAAGGCTTCCTGCGTAAATTAGTATTTTTTCGGAATAAATTTTGGCCCCTTTTTGAATTGAAGGTTCTGGACAACTGTCAGAACAACCGGACTGTCAGGATCGCCTCTCTCTTAGCCGCCCAAAATGATTTTCAAGTAATAGCCGCCGGCGAAAGGGAAATAATTGAATTTAGCACAGTTCAACGAAGATCTTTCTGTTACGACGCGCGACAGTTTAAAGACGGCGAACTGCTAAAAGCTCCGCTGTTTTCTCTGATCTCATCAAATCAGTCAATTATTGAGGTGAAGAAGGATGGCCAATAAATCAAGGCACATCCTGTACACCTGGTTGGTTGTTTTTTTGGGCTGGTTGGTTTTATTCTTTGCTTTCAGGGTATTAAACCTTGATTTAGGCAAAGAATACCTAGTCATGGTCGCCCTGGGAGTGCTTGCTGAATGGTTTGCCGTTTACCTGCCTCAGTGTCAGTTGTCAGGAGGTTTTTCTGTTGTTTTTGCTTCGTATCTGATCTTTGGTACGGCTCCTACAATTTGGATCAGCGCCCTTGCTGTCCTATTCAGCCAGGGAATAATAAACCGGGGAAATCCCTTGCGAACCGCTTTTTTTAATTCCAGCCAGTACGTTCTTTCTCTTTTCATTGCGAATTACCTTTTTAGAATAACCGGCGGACAGGCCCTGTCAAGTATTGGATTAGTAATTTCCAATCTCTTGCCGATGCTTGTTTTTCTGGTTTCTTTTTTTGTGATCAATCATTTACTGGTTAACCTTTATCTTCTTCCCGGACGCAAGCATGATTCACAGCCATACAGGTTTGACACTCTATACTGGGATGGCTTTACCTATCTTTTCAGTATTCCCTTTGGTGTTCTGATGTATATATTTTATCGGCCGGTTGGTATTACTGGTCCTTTTTTATTGTTCTTACCGGTTCTGGCAGTACAGTTTGTTTTACGGTTGTATGTCAAGACTGCTTTGTTCAATAAGGAACTGCTTGCTTTTTATCAGATTGCCCAAAAGGCGGGAGGCAATTTCAGCAGCGAACAAATTATGGATCTTCTATTCAAAGAGACCAGACGTGTAGTATCCTACCATACAGGAGTCATTTATCTCTGGTCTAACGATTATCAATGCTTCAAGGCTGCAATGGTTGTCGGTCCCTATAGGAACCAGCTTTTTGGATCCTCTCTCGAAAAAGGCGAGGGCTTTATTGTGTCGGCAATAGAAAACAGGCAGGTTGAAATTGTTTATGATTCAAAATTTGATCCCCGCTTAAAAGAGGAAAGGGGTCTAACTCAGGTCCACCGTTCGCTGCTGGTCATTCCCTTGTTTGTTGAAACAGAAGTTTTAGGCGCTCTTGTTTTGGGCGAAAAGAAACCCCTGGCCTTCGACCAGCGCCACCAGCGTTTTCTTTCTGTTATTTGCAGCCAGACTGCCATTTTTCTGGCCAATAAAATACAGGTTAAACGTATTCAGGAAAGCGCCAATTTAGATATCATAACCGGAATATTCAACCAACGCTTTTTTTTCGAACAGGTGGAGATAGATTTTAACCGGGCTAAAGAGAAAGGCAGGAACTTAAGCCTTGTCCTGCTGGATATCGATCACTTCGAAAGGATAAATGAGTATTTTGGTTACAGGGCAGGTAATCAAATTTTAGTACAGTTGGCCGGTCTCTTAAAAGAAGAGGTTATCCGTGACGGCATGGTGGCAAGGTTTGGCGGGGAGGAATTTATCATCAGCCTTCCAGGTTTTAACGGAGAAAGTTCCAGGGAATTTGCCGATTTTTTGCGTAAAAAAATAAGCGCGCGCCAATTCCATGTTGACGACAGCCTGGTGCAGCTTAAAGTGAGTTTGGGTGTAGCTGTTTATCCCGATCACGCAAGGGATGTTTCTGATTTGGTTAAAAAAGCCGGCCAGGCCCTGGTACGGGCAAAGGAAGCCGGAAAAGACAGGGTTATGGTTGCCTTTTAAACTACAAAAAAGTAGATGATTCAAATTAACTACTATGGTTTTCTTCATGATCTTTGGGAAGAATTTTTAAACCTCATCTTTCCGCCCAGAAACACTTGTTTTTTCTGTAATGGTCCTGCTGATTTTCAGGGTATTTGTTCAGATTGCATAAGAAAGCTAAACAATTATTCTACTCAGCCGCAATGTTATATATGCGGCCGTTATTTTTTATCAGCCGGCAAACAAAATCTCTTAGATCTCGAAGAAAACGACAAACGACCAACAGTCTGTACTGAATGCAGGCATTCCGAGCATTTATATGTTTTTGCACGCGCGGCGGGACTATATGACGGGAATTTGATGAGGGCGATTTGGAAGTTTAAATATGGTAAGAAAACATACCTGACAAAACCGCTTGGCGGACTGTTGACGGGTGTGGTGGAAAGCTTAATTTCTCTCGGACATTCAGAATTGAGATTGAAGAAAAGTGAAATAGCCGGCCTGGTTCCCGTTCCACTTGCCAACAAACGCCTGCGCAAGAGAGGTTTTAACCAATCTGAACTGCTGGCCAGGTTTGTTTCGCACAATCTGGATGTACCCTTCCTTCCCCTGTTAAATAAACTAAAAGAGACTCCCGCTCAAACCGGCCTTTCCCGTGAGCAGCGCCAATCCAATCTGGCAGGTGTGTTTGGCGTTTCCCAATGTAAAATTCCTGTTGGAAAGAGCGTTATCTTGATAGACGATATGTTCACAACCGGCTCCACTGTTTCGGAATGTTCCCGTGTTTTATTAAACGCCGGGCTGAAAAGCGTTTTTGTGGCTACTGTAGCTACATCGACTATACGATAGTTTAAAGAGTTTATCCCAGTTAAGTTTTTTTCATCTCTGAAAAAACAGGGAAAACTCTTTACCGGATTCTCTGCAGTAACAAATTGCAGCCCATTAAATACATTAAAACAGGCAGCTATTGATAAAATTGCTTTCAGGATAGTTCATGATGTAGTTAAGTAACCTCCTTAATAAGTCAATTATCAAAATAAGTCAAGCCTGACCCCTGTTATCTGTCAAAGTAAATATTCTTACTATAGGCGGAGATCGGAATTCCAACAACGACGGATCCTTTGCTCAACCCGATCTTGCGGGCGACTACTCCTATCCTGTACATAATACGGTTATCCGCATTTAACATGCTGGCTGTTTTAGCAGCAGAACCCAGCGCAATACCCAAATCGATCAACCGCCAGGCGCAAATAGGCCCGAAAAATTCCGGACCTTCTTTACCTTCTATTTCTTTACATGTTTCGTATCCGCATGCGCCGCAATTCAAACCAAGTGACTTGTTCTGATCAACCGAGATAAGAAGAACAGCATCGGATTTCCGCACGTTTTCCGCATCACGGTCAAAATTAAATTTTTTTGTTTCGCTGCCATAGCTCACCATTGCTTCCGCCAGGGAAAGTTTCTCGTCTTCATTAAGCACTTTTACTCCCAAACAGTCATGTCCGCCTCCCTTTGGAGCTGTCTGCGCGGATATAGCCATTAATTCAGCAACCAGCAGCATTGCGTCATTTAAACCCAAGGTTATCCCTCCCGAAGAATAATTAATATCCTTATGTTAACATAATTCTTTATTTTAATAACAACGAATAACTAGATTTGCTATGGAGAAAAAAGTGTCGCTAGATGTCGAAATATTTGGAAATTTATATAAAGGTATATAGTTACATATGTAGAAACATATTCATATCGTGATATTTAGTACAGAAATAAGGAGAAAAAGACTCAATGATCAGTTTGTTAAATGTTTTGAATGATTTTCCTGAAACAATCGGAGTGATTGCCCTAAGTTTAGTGTTCGGTCAGGTGTCCCTGCTCTGGGGAAGGGTGGTTGTGATGAGCCTTGTTACAACAGCGGTTCTTTATTTGTTCAGGCTTCTGCCTTTTGATTACGGAACGCTTGTGTTAATTGAAATAGTTATACTGGCGATAGTTATTTCAAAATTGACCGTTGTCCCCTTGACTAAATGTCTAATAATTGTTTCGGCAAGCCTTATTATCCTGCTTGTACTCAAGTATTTTACTAATTATTTTGGTTTAACCGTGGATTGGGTAAATGTTCATTTACTGTTGAACAGTAACGTATTTTTAGGGATAACAGGCTTAGTGCACGCCTTTTTAATGATCCTGTTTGCGGAACTGGTTCTAAAATTCTATAAACCTGTTCAGGATTCGTGGAAAAAGCAGGCTCTTACCAGATTCAGGTTTTGACTTGGTAAACCCACGGGGTTCTCATTAAAAAAAAAGAGATAGGAGGTGTAAGAGGTGAAAAAGCTAATGTTCTTACTGGTTACAGTTTCAACGACTGTATTACTGTTTTTAGCGACAATTATGTCCTCCTCAGCATGTTTTATTTCTCATTACCAGCCTACAGTGCCTGAAGCTCTTAGAAAATAAGCAAGGAAGAAAAGGAGGCTGAATAAATCAGCCTCCTTTTCTTCCTCTTTTTATGGTTTAAAAGTAAACTCTTAAAAGGGCGTTTCTTTATTTTGTGAGTTCTTTATAAGTTGAAGGAATTTGGAAAAATTTATCGAAATTGCAACAGGTGATGATTTTGAAGGACCAGCTAAAATAACAGGAGTGCTCAAATGAATTGGAATGACTTTTGGTTGTTTCTAATACCTGGTGTTCCTGAAGTAGCAGGTGTAATTGCTTTGAGTCTGGCCCTTGGCGCAGTTCCCTTGCGCTGGGGAAGGATAATTCCGGCGGGATTGGTTATGGCTGTTTTATTTTATGCAATCAGAATTTTACCCGGAGTCCCGTTATTTACTCATATGGTTGTAGGATTATTGATTGTCGTATTCATTATTGCAAAAACCACAAAAGTTCCCCTAAGCAAGAGTTTTATTATTGTTTTTACTAGCATGGCCCTGCTTGCTATCCTTGAACCTGTCATTTTTGAGGTATTTACTTGGGTTTCAGGTATGAGCGCTGAGGCATTCAGCTCAAACAACCTGCTGTGGCTGTTTTCCGGCTTGCTGCAGGCTTTTTTTATGATTCTTGCCGCAATAATAACTACAAGATATATAAAACCTGACCGGGAAGCATGGAAATTATGAGCTACCTTCCACTCAGCAGGTATTGCGCAGGTTACCTGGCTGCGAAAGCCGGGCTCCAGCCCGAGCAGAAGGATATTTTGGCATATGTGATTGAGCTTATTGTCCTTAACACAGCCAATATTCTTCTTGCGCTTTTACTGGCTTTTGTACTTGGCATTTTTACGGGAACAGTATCCTGCCTGATTACGATAGCAATCTTCAGGCAGGCGGCGGGAGGGGCTCATTCGGAATCCGCCTGGCGGTGCGCTTTGGTCTCGATTATTATTTTCCCCTTGCTTGCCCTTTTTGCCGCCTTTTTATCACTGCATAATAACCCTTTCTATAATAATATAATATGCTTTTTAGCGATAGGCGCAGGATTCTTGTCGGCTTTTTTAAAAGCTCCCGTTGATTCACCCAGTGCGCCGATAATATCACCGTTAAGAAGGAGAAGGTTAAAAATACTTTCTGTTTTCACAGTTGCGGTACTTGCTGCGATAATTTTTTATTTACATCTAAGTTCCTGGGTGAATGCCGACGAAATTCAACTTTGTCTGTCTTTAAGCATTTTATGGGTTTCTTTTATTCTTAGTAAACCAGGGCATATCTTTTTTTCTTGCGTTGACGGTATAAAAATTTTTAAAAAAGATTTATGTGATAAGACAATGCCGGGAGAAAAGTAAGATGAATTTCGAAGATGAAAAAACAAAAGAATTACGCGAGTACATAAGCGCTACGCATATGTTTTCACTGCTGATTCTAATTTGTTTTTTTATTCTGGACCGCAATTTTATACCCATGGAAATTTATCCGGCCTCAAATATAAGGTATTTTATCTTGATCACCCTTTTAATTCTCGGCGCAGTTTTGTTGTATGTTCAAAATACATCCCTGCCGCTACGGAATAAATCATTTTCCTGGGTTGATCTCGTTTATGTTGCCTTTCCCTTGATAATTTCTATATTTGCCTTGTTTACCGGAGGAAGTAACGTTCCATACGGCTGGATAATCTTTTTTTTGCCTATTCTGGTTACCGCCTCGGTTTTAGGCAAGGCAGCCGGCATGGTTATGGCCTTCATCTGTGCCGTTATAATTATAGTACACCAGATTTTATTCCCTTTTATCAATCCTTCCCTGTATGTTAATTGGCTGGAGCCGGCGCTTATTTTGATCAGCGTTATGTTTGTTGTCGGTTGGTTTATCGGGGGGCTTTCCGACCTGGAAGCCCAGCAGCAAAGACGGCTGCAGTACCGGCTTCAACTGGAGGAGATAATTGCTAACATATCGACAAAATTTATCAGCCTTACTATGGAAGAGATAAACCTGGGGATAAACAACGCTTTAAAAATCATTGGGGATTTTAGCGGTGCGGACAGGGTTTACGTTGTGTATCTTCCTGAAAGCGGGTCAAATGAGTACACTTTTTATAACTGGTTTGCTGAAGAGTATCCACCTCCACCTTTAAACGGGAATCTGTCAGCAGAAAAACATGTCTGGTGGTGGAGTAAACTAAACAGTTTTGAGAGTATTCATATTCCCGACGTCAAGAATCTGCCTTCCGAAGCAAATACTGAAAAAGAGTTTTTTTTATTTTCAGGAGTTCAATCGGTTATTGCGGCTCCTTTAATTTATGGAAATAAACTGGTCGGTTTTATAGGAGCGGAAACTAGAAAACCGGGAAAGAAATGGACCGGTGAAATTATCATGCTCCTTAAGGTGACAGGAGATATTTTAATCAGCGCTATCGAAAGAAATAAATCTGAAGAAGCGCTTCGCCTGTCAGAAGAATGTTTTTCAAAAGTATTTAGGGCAAATCCTGTTTCAATGTCCTTGATTGCGCTGGAAGACGAAAAAATCATTGACACAAATGAAGTTTTCCTGGAGAACTGTGGTTATGGCAGGGAAGAGGTTATTGGTCGTTCCTTTTTTGATATTAATTTAATTAATCCCGTTGATTATTCCCGGATCATTGAAAAGATCAAGGAACATGGCCACATCTACAATTATGAGCTTGAATACTGTAAAAAGTCGGGAGAAAGCGGAATAGGTTTATATTCAGGGGTGTTGATCAACATTCGAGGCCAGCTCTGTCTTTTAACGCTGGTTAACGATATTACCGTCTTGCGAAAATTTGAAAAGGAAATGCAGCGTTTGGAACGCTTAAACCTGATTGGGCAAATGGCCGCCGGAATTGCTCACGAGATAAGGAATCCAATGACAACTGTACGGGGATACCTGCAATACCTGAGTGACAAAAAGGAGTGCATGTCCTTTAAGGATGTTTTTGATTTAATGATTGACGAACTCGACAGGGCTAACTCTATAGTTACAGATTATCTCTCTCTGTCGAAACATAAGGCGATAGAGTTAAAAATTCAGAATCTAAATGACATTATCAAATCGTCTTATCCCTTAATTCAGGCAGATGTTAAAAAGGCTGGAGTTAAACTGGTCGTTAAAACCGAAAAGATACCCGATCTACCCCTGGACGAGAAGGAAATCCGTCAGCTTATTTTTAATCTTATCCGCAACAGCATTGAGGCAATGACCGACGGGGGTATCTTAACTATCAGGACTTATCTGGATGACCAAGATATAGTTATGGCAATCCAGGATCAGGGAGGGGGAATTGACTCTAAGTTAATTGAAAAGATTGGCACACCCTTTTTTACAACCAAAGAAAACGGCACCGGATTAGGTTTGGCGGTTTGTTACAGCATAGCTGAAAGGCATAATGCGGCTATAAAAATCCACAGCGGGCCAGACGGGACAACTTTTTTAATAAAATTTGGGATGGGGCTGGATCTGAATTGCATAACTTCTGCACCGTTAGCGCAAGATTCATACTAGATTTCGACAATTTATTATAAAGAAAAATACCAATTATGACATATTATTCAAAGAACAAATTTTGTTAACAAAAAAAAGCCTTCCTTTAGAGGTTATCAACAGACTTATCCACATTATCCACAGATTTTAATTCACAGATGACATTTCAGCAGGTTATTTTCGACATTTGATTTTCCTATGGCTCAAGCAAACTACTATAATATGGTAATAATGTGATAAGATACAAGACAAAAATCTGTTCCAACTGTCAAGCTTTGTCCTAGTTCAGAACATAATAATATGATAATATTTGCTGGACGATAATATTTTTAAAAAGCAGGAAGGCAACAATTTGAGACATACTTTTACTGCGTCTTTGAAGGAGAACGCCCCGGAGTTAATTATTAACCTGATAAATTTTTTGCTTTATTTTTCTATCGAGCTTTCCATTATATTCCTTCCCTTGCTGGGTGTTCAATTAGGAGCGTCTGATTTTCAGGTAGGTCTAATAGGCACATGCTACGGCGCCGCTTTCATGCTTTCCTCGCTTTTTTTTGGCTGGCGTTCGGATACACTGGGCCGTTTGCCCTTAATTCGTTATGGGGCCTTAATAGCCAGCCTCGCTTTTTTACTCCAGCTTTTTGCCGGCAACGTGCCGCTTTTGATGATTGCCAGAGCATTCGTAGGTTTTGCAATGGGTGTTGTGTCGGCGGCGCTGGTTGCTTTCGCTTATGAATCGGTAAGCCACCTGGGTAAGTTCAGTTCATACGGCGCTCTGGGATGGATAGCAGGCGCAATGACTGCCGGTATTATTAAGGAATTCAACTATTTATTTTTCTTGAGCGGTATTTTGTGCGTTGTAGCTTTTCTGGCGTCTTTTTGGCTGAAGGAAGAACTTGGACAAAGGAAAAAAGCGCCGGATTTTTTCGGGATCATTCGGCGCAATTTCCGTATTTACCTGGCTATTTTCCTGCGCCACCTGGGCGCAACGGCAGTATGGCTGATCATGCCCCTTTACCTTGCTTCTTTAGGGGCCGACAGGTACTGGATAGGATTGCTCTGGAGCATCAATTTCGGAGCTCAGTTTGTAGCAATGCGTTATGTGGAAAAGTTCAATGAAAATAAAGTTTTTGCCCTGGGGCAAATCCTTTCAATCCTGGTTTTTTTGGCCTACGGATTTACAAATAATTACCGGCGCTTGATTGCAGTTCAGATAGCTCTGGGTGTTTCCTGGTCCTGTTTATACGTTGGCGCCTTGCTGATTGTGCTGGGCAGCGGTGAGGATAAAGGTACGGCCAGTGGTATTTTCCAGTCAACGATAAACCTTTGCAATGCCCTGGGTCCTTTTATTGGTGGAGTAATCGCTCAGGGTATCGGTTACAAGGGGGTTATGTTCTTTGCGGCCTTTATAACTGTGGCCAGTTTTGTGACTGCTCTTCCGAAATCGGACAAAGCTTCAAATGAAACAATTTCTTGATAGTATCTGCTGGTAAAATTTAAGTAAATGGCAGGAATTACAACCACTCTGGTAAAACTTTTAATATAATAACAATAAGTATAGCCGGTCATGCGCAGGGAATTTTTGACGCAAAATTGAAAAGGGTGTTGTAATAATACAATGTTAAAAAATTCGACAGCCATAATTATGGCCAGAATAGCCAATAGGTTAAGCCGTTTGTTTCGAAAAGGGAAAGGTTCTTCGCTGCCGGGAGTGGTGGCCCTGAGAATTTGTCCGGAAATTTTAGAAAAGCTGGCCGGCCAGACAAAACTGGGGACAATTATGGTTACCGGTACAAACGGCAAAACAACGACCAATAACATGCTGGCGGGGATACTGTCGGATTCCGGTTACAGGGTGGTCTCTAACAGTATGGGGGCAAATCTGATCGGCGGTGTAACTGCAGCCTTTATTGAAAAAGCTACCCTTGGAGGAAAAGTTGACTGCGATTACGCCTGCCTGGAAGTTGATGAGGCATTCTTTCCGGTAATAAGTAAAATAATAAAACCCGGAATTGTAATCGTGACGAATTTTTTCAGGGATCAACTTGACCGGTATGGTGAACTCGATAAGACAATTAAATTTGTAGAAGATGCCTTAAAAATGATTCCGGAACCAAAACTTGTTCTCAACGCCGATGATCCACTTGTTGCAAAAATCCAGATTAATTCCGGGATACCAGCTCTTTTTTATGGTCTGGGGGAAAATACCGGCCTGTCAGAGAAGGGGGGGTTCCGCGTCCGGGAAGCAAGGTTTTGTACCTTTTGCGGCGAAAGACTGGATTATTCCTATTACCATTATGGCCAGCTGGGTAATTTTCAGTGTAAAAAGTGCGGCTTTCACAGGCCTCCCGGGAAGGTTGAAGCTTGTGGAGCCGCTGCCTCCGACGGCAGTTTTTCCTTTGTTATCCATTATCCGGGGGGCAGTGTCCCTGTGAATTTGCCCCTGGGAGGTCTCTATAACATCTATAACGCGCTGGCGGCTTTTTCCGCCGGTTTTCTTTTAGAAAGAGATCCGTTAAAAATGAGTATGTGTCTGAAAAGTTACAGGCCGGCTACCGGAAGGATGGAGGAATTCAACTGTCCTGACAAAAAGGTAGTCCTCAACCTGGTTAAAAATCCGACCGGTTTTGGCGAGGGCCTGATGTACCTGCTTTCCTCCGCAGGGCCGCTGGATGTTTTAATTGCCATAAATGATCAGGCGGCGGACGGACGGGACATTTCCTGGTTATGGGATGTTGATTTTGAAATATTGGAACAGATACACGGAAAAATTAATACTTTCGTCTGCTCGGGCCTGCGCGCTCAGGAGATGGGAGTGCGCTTGAAATATGCCGGTGCGCCGGCTGAAAAGATAATTGTCGAACCGGATTACAGCAATGCAGTCAGGCGTATCATGGCTGGTCAGGCAAAGCATACATATCTTCTGGCAACCTATACTGCCCTGTGGCCGGTTGAAAAAGAGCTGAGAAAGTATGTCGCGTGAGAGGAAGAGTTCCGCCGGAATGATTCAGGTTTGTCATCTTTATCCGGATTTGCTTAACTTATATGGTGACCGGGGAAATGTACTGGCTTTTACAGCCCGCTGCCGCTGGCGTAATTTGCCTGTCTTTGTACATCAGGTCTGTCCCGGGGAAAATGTTGATTTCAAAGAAATGGATTTTCTTTTTTTGGGAGGCGGTTCCGATAGGGAGCAAAATCTCANNAAGAAATGGATTTTCTTTTTTTGGGCGGGGGATCCGACCGTGAACAGGGCCTGATGGCTGAAGATCTCAAGAGCAGGACCGGGGAACTCGGCGAGGCGATAGAGGAAGGGCTGGTTGTGCTGGCGATCTGCGGAGGTTATCAACTGCTGGGGAACTATTATCTGACGGGCGACGGAAAGGTGATCCCCGGTCTTGGTTTAATGAACATCTACACACAGGCAGGCGAAAAAAGAATGATCGGCAATGTTGCCGTAGAAATAGACCTTGATGGGAAAAAATATAAACTGGCGGGTTTTGAAAACCATGCCGGGAAAACTTACTTGAATAATGTCGCTCCATTGGGGCGGGTGCTGTCCGGATATGGGAATAACGGTGAGGACGGCTTAGAAGGCGCCCGTTATAAGAATGTTTTTTGCTCTTACCTCCACGGGCCTTTGCTTCCCAAAAACCCGGAACTGACCGATTATCTAATCAGTGCGGCTTTAAAAAGGCGCGGTCTTCCTCATTTGCTTGAGCCTCTTGACGACAGCCTGGAAGCGTCCGCCAAAAAAGCAATTCTGCGCCGGATGCGAATTGATTAATTTGATTAATGAGCAGCCAATTAAGAATTTTCTATCTTCACTAATAAAAAGATTAATGTTATTATTTAAAAAATAACTTTTGATTTAAAAAATAACTTTTGATCTTTTATTATCTTAATAAGGAGGGTTGCAAGCATTGTTTAAGACCAGAGTTACCGAAATGTTCGGAATAGACTACCCAATAATCTGCGGGGGAATGCTTTGGGTAACCAGGGCCGAGTTGGCCGCTGCTGTTTCCAATGCGGGCGGGTTAGGGATTATTACCTCTGCAAACCTGTTTGACGCCGAGGGCCTGCGCAAAGAAATACTAAAATTGAGGGAACTGACCGACAAACCGTTTGCTGTAAACTTAAGCTTGAACCCGACACTGAGAAAAACACCGAACGATGAATTTGTTCAAGTGATTGTTGAAGAGCATGTAAAAATTGCCGAAGTTTCCGGTGCCAGAAGCCCCGCGGAAGTTATTCCCGCCCTGCGTGCCGGTGGAGTGAAGGTAATGGCGAAAGCCACTACGATCAGGCATGCGTTAAACGGAGAAAAATCCGGAGCGGACGCAATGGTTATACTGGGTATCGAAAACGGCGGGAATGTGGGCATGGAAGACGTATCGACAATGGTAATCGTCCCTAAAGCTGTTGACGTTTTAAAAATACCCGTCATAGCGGCGGGGGGCATTGCCGATGCCCGGGGTTTTGTGGCGGCGCTTGCGCTTGGAGCCGAGGCAGTTCTGATGGGAACCCGCTTCGTTGCGACCCAGGAAAGCCCCGCGCACCCCAAATATAAGGACTGGATTTTAAGGACGGAAGAATACCAGACGACACTTGCGCAGCGTTCGATTAAAAACACGCACAGGACTTTAATTAACCTTGCGGTACAAAAAACTCTGGAATTGGAAGCAAGAGGCGCCACAATCGGCGAATTGGCCGGCTGGATCAGCGGTTTCAGCTATCGCAAGGTTGTTATTGATGGAGAACTAAATGCCGGAATGGCGTACTGCGGCCAGATTGCAGGGATAATCCACGATATTCCGACAGTTAAGGAAGTTATTGACCGCATGGTCAGCGGAGCTGAAGAAATTCATGAAAGGCTTACCAGGGTTGGCCTTTTCAAATAACGACAAAGTCCGGGGGTAAATGTGGCATAAATGTTTCAGTTGGAAAGGCGGCAGCAATTAGTTATTTTAATTATAGCGGCAGTGCTGCTTTTTGGAGCGGGCTACCGGTATGCCTGCTGGCAGCTGTCAAAAGCGGAAACAAACAGTGATAATACAGTTGTACAGTCGGAAGATGAGGATAAGAGCAGTTCCCCGCGGGAAATAAAGGTGCATATTGCCGGAGCGGTGCAAAAGCCCGGCGTATATAAGCTGAATGCTGATTGCCTGGTAAACGATGCAGTTAGCATGGCTGTTGCTTTGCCGACGGCGGACTTGAACTCCTTAAATCTGGCTGCAACGCTTACAGACGGTCAGAAAATAACCGTTCCTGAAATACAACAGACCATACAAACCGGGAATCCAGCTTTATTCAGCGCCCCGGCGGGCAGCAGCCAGTCAACAGAAAAGAACAGCAGTACGCAGGGCGGTTTGATTAACATTAATACTGCAAATCAGTCTGAAATCGAGACACTGCCTGGTATTGGCCCCGCCCTTGCCGGAAGAATTATTCAGTACCGTGAGGAAAACGGCCCCTACCGGGTTCCGGAAGATATTAAAAATGTAAGTGGGATCGGGGAAAAGCGTTATGAGGATCTAAAAGACAAAATAACGGTCTAAAGGAAATGCCCTAAGGGGGCGGTATTGTTATACGGGATTTACCGGTTGATTAATCAGGCGTAGTATATCTTAATTGTTCTGTATGATCGAAAAAGCTGGCGCAAGTCAGCTTTTATACTTGCAGGGCTAAAGGAAACACAAATAAGTAAGATGTATGAAAGACACCTATTTACATAAATTTCAGTTTTGCAATAGCCGTAGTGGTATTCCCGGAAAGACCAGATCACTTCTTCCAGCCCTGTGATTAAGGTCTTAAAAAGCAGCCCCCCGTCCGTTTGGACGGGGCTTTTTTTTCTCAGATTTTTGGGATAGCTTTTATATAACCTATTTGACGCTGGGAACGTATAATATGGTAATTCAAAGTTTAAAGGGGGTATTAAGGGTGGATCGGATATACACATGGCACGGTTATGGATTTTACAGGGATGACGACGATATTATTTGGACTCACGACGGCTGTTATATCGGCGATATTGTTGATTATGAAGTATATGACAGAAATGGTAATTACATTGGTGAAATATACAGGGGCAGGCTGATCACGGACCGCAGGAAAAGAGATAAGAGAATTCATGGATACAGATCCCGGGTAATCCAAAGCGGGTACGTTAATACAGGCCACGGATTCAGTCGCGGCAGGATTAGAAGAGTTAATGGAAATGTTATGCTCGTTGATTATGAAGATTTCCCAACATGCGACTGAAAAAAGCCGGAAACGCTTTTAATTCAATAAAAGGAGGCATTATATTAATATCAATGCAAATGGTTAGGCTGTACAATCCTTAAGAAATCCTTTAGATTTATAATAAACGTTTAGTTTACAAAAGATCAGGAAGGGGATTTATGCTATGTATGTGAATACTTTAGAAAAAATTGAAAAGAAAAAAGTCCTAACGCAAGGCGCTCAAAATGTAAGCAAACAAAGGGTAATAGACCCGGAACATGGTTGGGACGGATGGGTCATGCGTGTTTTTACAATTGAAAAAGAAGGTTATACACCAAGGCATGCTCACGGCTGGCCGCATATAAATTACGTTATTAACGGAAAAGGGGTTCTTTTCCTCGGCGACGCCAGGCATATTATCCAAAAGGGATCAGTTGCCTATATACCTGAAGGAATAGAACATCAATTTATCAACGAAGGTGATTCGGAACTCTCTTTTATTTGCATTGTGCCTGAGGAGGGAGATCTTTAAACTGGTTTGATAAACAAAGCCGTTCGCTGTTGATAAGGGTGTGCCCTTTGGACAGGTGTATTTCTTTTATGCTTTTTTCACATATATCTCATCACCGTCTGCGACTTGATCAAGGCTTTCCAGGTCTCCAGCAATGCTGCCAAATATATTCACAGCGCTTGCCGCGACAATTTTGTTTCCTTCGCTTATCGGGGTTGCCCCAAAAAAAATACAGAAAGCATTCCCTGTCGGCCAATATCCCAGGTCTCCTTTGGAAACTATATTTGTTGAACCCGGTTCGAGATCTGCTGCTACAGGTATGATGAAATATATTTCTTTACCCCAGCGGCTTGCTGTGCACTTGAAAGGCAGCGCTTCAAAGATCATCTGTCCGGTAGGTGTCTGGTTAATTGTTGCCTGCCATGAACTCGCTCCTGATTCTATAATTATTTTCAAAGTTGTTCCTCCTTCAGTTTTTTGTGAAGAAAAGCAGATCCGGTCTTTTTTAGACTGTTAAATTATTTTAGCGATTTTTAAATATTCTAACATAAGCGGAAGAAGCTTTTCAAACTATAATTATTAAACTTCTATGTATTTTTAATATCTTTGAGAATAGTTAAATAATAAGGCGGATTCTTAAAATGGGGAAAAGTATTATTATAAATTATCAGTCAAAACCGAAAGGAATATTACCCCGCCCGTCGAACTATATAATTATTAATCTATCTGGGAGGGATGACATGTGGGTAAGATTGGCGGGTCAGCGGTAACCAAGGATAGGTTGAGACAGATTTTTAACAAAGGCAAATCTTGCAAAGTAGTGGCGTATCATGATGTGGAAAACCCAATAGAAAAAAATCCGGCAACTGTAAGTATAGATGGTGATAATTTAAATATAGGAGGACTGCTTTCGGTTAATTTATTAGGATGTTACTGCAATTACGACTTTGATAATCATCATAATCATATTGTAACGTTAATTCCAAGCCCAAAGAGTTCAGAATACTTTAAGGTATTGATACATGAACTTGACAGTTAAAAAAGTGATATTTAAAAAAGTCGGGGAGATTAGGAAGACTTTTTAAAGGCGTCATGATGCGCCTTTTTTTATTGCTTATTTTGTTCAGCACATACGGCGGTATTCATTGTTTAATTAAATTATAGTAAATATGTCTTAAACCCTGTCATGTGCCGACGGGGTTTTTATGTTTTTATGAATAACACTACAATGTAACTTAAAT
>DIEU01000077.1 GCA_002418775.1 Firmicutes bacterium UBA5766 | reverse complement strand
CTGGCGCATATAATTACGCCGGAATATCTTAAAGAAACATGGCGGCTTATGAACCGGAAAGGAGCAAGCGGAGTTGATGGAGTAACAACAACGGAATTCGAACGTGACCTAGCCGGACGGGTCCTTGATATCTGGGGACGGCTTAGAGCCAACAGGTACAAAGCACCGCCGGTACGACGCGTAGAAATACCAAAAGGCGAGGGAAAGACTAGACCATTGGGAATACCTACTGTCGAAGATAGACTGGTGCAAAGAGCGGTAGCCCGAATTCTTGAAGCCATATTCGAAGCCGATTTCTTAGACTGTTCATACGGATTCCGGCCTGGGAGAAATCCTCACCAGGCGCTACGTTCACTAAGGTCGCAAATAGTGACAAAGAAAGTGCGGCACGTATTTGAAACCGGTATCAGTGGCTACTTTAATCATATTAACCATGAGTGGCTAATGAAAATGGTAAAACAGCGTATTGCCGACCCTGTCATTATTAAATTGATAGGAAAATGGCTTAAAGCGGGCGTTATGCAAAACGGAGTAGTTTGGCGCAATGAGGAAGGAACACCTCAGGGTGGGCCAATCAGTCCAATACTGGCCAACGTTTACCTGCATTACGTTCTAGACCTCTGGTTCGAGAAACGCTGTAAAAAGTGGTTCCAGGGGGAAGCTTATCTAACTCGTTTTGCTGATGATTGTGCGCCACGAAGGCGCAGGGCTAGTTAATAGCCCGAAAGCTATGCTTAACCGAAGATGAGGGAAGGCCCCCCGGAGCCGCCGTGCAGGCGGAGGCTCCAAACCACCGTAAGCTGCTGTGGACAAAAGCCATGGTGGTGAGCGTTACGGAAAAGGCGAAGCTAGACTTCGTCAGGTGAGTGCCGATGGAGATGAACACCAGTGAACCGCTGATAACCTGTCGAAAGCGTAGGGACGCCATCAAAACCGGGGGGTCGTCGTTAACCCGGGATAAGCCTGGAGGAAACCTGTCTACTGTCCAGGCGGTGGCCGGCACGGAGGCGGCATGAACGCGGCACAGGCTTCGGTTGGGAACGTGGGAACCTATCCTTCGATGTCAAGGGAAAAGGTACAAGCGGAAGACCCGCGAGACCGAAAGTACCGATGCAAAGGATAGGGACGGAGCAGCCCGTAGTAGTGATGAAGCCTCATAATGGGGGCAGAGCGAAGGGGTCTGCACGCGTCATCCTGTATTTGCTCTGTGGCCAACCGCAAGGGAGGAGCCTTTGAGCAAAGCACAGCCTGGCAAGGCTGCTGGATGATGGGAGCCGGATGAGCTGAGAGGTTCCTGTCCGGTTCTGAGAGGGCTTGGGGGTGAAATTCCCCCATTCTACTCACCCTGTGGCACACTGCCGCAGCAGGAAAGATGCGGAGAAACTTCATGATAGCTTAAAGGAACGGTTTGCGAAATGTGGATTAGAACTCCATCCGACAAAGACCCGTATTGTCTACTGCAAAAATGATGACCGGCGGGGAAGATATCCGGAAACAAAGTTTGACTTTTTGGGTTACACATTTCGGCCGCGCAGGTCTAAGAACAAATACGGAAAGCACTTTGTCAACTTTACCCCGGCAGTTAGTAACAAAGCGAAAAAAGCCATGCGTCAGGCCATTCATGATTGGCGCATACATTTGAAACCGGATAAGACACTTGAAGACTTATCGCGTATATTTAATCCGGTAATCAGAGGCTGGGTTAACTATTATGGGCGCTTTTACAAGTCTGAACTGTACTCTGTACTCAGGCACATGGACCGGGCCTTAGTACGCTGGGCGCAACGAAAGTTTAAGAAATTCGCCATTCACAAGCGGCGGGCGACTTATTGGCTCGGCAGGATTGCCAGGCGTGAACCGAAGTTGTTTGTGCATTGGCAAATGGGGATTATGCCTGCGACTGGATAATGGGAGCCGGATGAGCTAAGAGGTTCAAGTCCGGTTCTGAGAGGGCCTTGGGGTGAAATTCCCCAGGGCTACTCACCTAAGCGCTCCGTCTATAAGCACCGTACAGCTCCAACAGCCGCCGGTCCGGCAGGGAGCGTAAATCCGGTCCTCATCCGGAAAATGGGAAACTTTGTATCCTACTTTGGAAAGCGCCTGAAGAACAGTTAACTGGTCAGTAAACTGGTACTGCCGGCCGTCAATCAGAACTGTTTTGTCTTCGGTTTCCGGATTTCTTTCCATGTAAATCGCCCGGTTTGGGCAGGCGGCAAGACAGGCCCCGCATCCCGTGCACCCTTCTTCAGCATCGAGACAATGCAGGTAGGTACCGCAGAAACCGCAGTTAAGGCACAGTTTATCTTTTTTCCGGGCTATCCTTTTGATAAGACTTCACCACCTCAACAGATGGATTTTCTTATATAATAACCCATTCCAAAAGGCGCAACAATAAAAAAGCGCCTTTTTATAAATAATCAATAAATCCATCCAAAGGGCACGGTGTTGTCAATAGCGAACGACTTGCGAAGCGCCGGTAACAGCAGCCGGCGAAGCGAGGGTAACCGGACAGCGGTGCGAAACCAGCGGCTCTCCAAAGCTGACAGAAAAGCAGTCTTAATGCCAAAATTAAAAGGGCAATGACGTGAGTTATTAACATGCCGCCTTTGCAGCACCGCTAGTCCGGTCCGAAGCAAGCCGTGCTACTTTCGGCGTGGAGCGCCGGAGAGAGCGTTGATAATGCCGTGCCTATCGGACTCACTGTATGAAAAACTAATTTTCAGGATAGTTACACATTTTTCTACATGTATAAACAATTATCGACGGGGTAATAATGAGGTTATTCAGCAAGGCATTTTGATGACAAAACTGGTGGAGGTTAAAGCATGCTGGTGAATAAGGTGGAGATCTGTGGTGTAAATACTTCAAAACTCCCCGTACTCACAGGAAGCCAGATGCGCCAGCTGTTCCAGGCGATGCAGAGCGGTGATCCCGACGCCCGCAGCAAGTTGATCAACGGCAACCTGCGGCTTGTGTTAAGCGTAATCCAGCGATTCTCCAACCGTGGCGAATATGTCGACGATCTTTTTCAGGTCGGCTGCATCGGACTGATGAAGGCGATCGACAATTTTGACCTTTCACAGAACGTGAAGTTTTCAACCTATGCTGTCCCGATGATTATTGGTGAGATCAGGCGCTATTTAAGGGACAACAACTCCGTGCGGGTAAGCCGTTCACTCCGGGACATGGCCTACAAGGCATTACAGGTTAGGGACAAGCTGGTCAACAAATTTTCCCGCGAGCCCTCGGTAAATGAAATAGCGCTGGAATTGAAACTGCCCCGTGAAGAAGTAGTCTTTGCCCTGGATGCAATCCAGGATCCCGTTTCTTTATTCGAACCGATTTACCATGACGGCGGCGACCCTATTTTTGTGATGGATCAGATCAGCGATGAAAAGAACGAAGATCACCACTGGCTTGAAGGCATTGCCATTCAGGATGCTCTAAACAGGCTCAATTCGCGTGAAAAGCACATCCTTACACTGCGCTTTTACGAAGGCAAAACCCAGATGGAGATAGCGGAGGAAATAGGAATCTCACAGGCACAGGTATCCCGTCTCGAAAAGGCGGCGCTTAATCACATGCGCAAGCACCTGTAAGGTTTAAAACGGATAGAGGTTGGTTACACTAAAAACGGGTGGTTATTAAATGATTAATAAGTTGCGTTCAATTATGTTGGTATCGGCAGTTCTTGTTTCAGTCAGTTTTCTTGTTGCCTGGCGGATAAATGTCAACGAGGCGTCGAGAGCGCACATTCCCGCTGTTGGCAGCAACCTGATCCGCCTCCATGTAATTGCCAACAGCAATGATCCTGACGATCAAGCCCTGAAATACCGTGTGCGCGACCAGGTAATCATTACGATGTCCGATAAGTTCAGCAATGTTCATGACGTTAATCAGGCCAGGAAGGTTATCCGGGAGAACCTTGCGTTTATACGGCAACTGGCTGCCCAAGAAGTCGCTGATTCCGGCAAGGCTTATCCCGTAACTGTAAAAACAGGTAACTTTATGTTCCCTGCCAAAAGGTATCAGGGTCAGATGTACGACTTTACGCTGCCAGAGGGTAATTACGAAGCGCTGAGGATAATTCTAGGCCGGGGTGAAGGAGCGAACTGGTGGTGCGTTTTATTCCCGCCGCTGTGTTTTATCGATCCCGGCGGGGTTGTTCAGATCAAGGGAACTGGCGCGGCAAAAACTGTTGAGAAACAGGAACTTTCCATACAGAACAAAAGCGAAAGCCCTGCGCTGAAAGAAGCGGCGCCTGCTTTTAAATTAAATGTTCCGGAGACTGTTCCGGCAAGCGGCTCTTTGAAGCAGGAAAAACCGGCCGCCGGCCCTTCCTGGGTTCTGGTATCGGCTGGGCCGGAACCGCCTGTTGAATTCCGTTTTAAAATACTGGACTTTTTATCCGGGATCAGATTATTTAAGTAGAAAACAATGCCGCTAACACAGTAGGCAAAGGCAAGCAAGAACAAGCAAGAAGAACGAAATCGCTTCGCGATGGCTTTAAATTATTGCTTTTCTAAATAAAATTGTATGTTACTGTCCAGAGGGTATGATTAATGTTGAGTGAGGTTCAATGAATTTCTCTTTGATTTTCGCGAACAGATCCACCCCTTGTTTTTTCCATGTTGAAATGACCGACATTATTTTCACAAAGTCGGATATCCCCCTCCATGTTCTGAAGCAACCGGAGATTTTCTGCCGTGTTTTACATGGGCGCAGGTTTCGTTCAAGGCTAAAAATCCTCATATGAGGATTTTTAGCCTCATCTTTAGGTAATCCTCATCATTCCCCGGACATGCGCTGCCGCAACGTCGCTTGAGAAAAAGACGAGGATTTCCTGATTGCTCTACCTCAGCCCGCACATCCTTGCCATGGCATCCTCGTCCCCTTCCCATATGGGTTTTTCGTCTGGCATGAACCCATTGGCGGATTCCATTGCTTTTTTTAGCGTCTCAATTGACGGGGCAGCGTAAATTTTGGTGGTTTCCGTGGAGCTGTGCCCCCCAGTATCCTCGAAACAAGCTCTAGCGCCACACCGCTTTGGTAGAGGTTTGTGGCCCTGGTCCTGCGGAACATATGGGGGTAAACCTTGTCGGGTAGGTTCGGGAACTCGCCGCGTATTGAATCCGCGTACTTGTTGATGATCCTCTCGATGTTGCCGGGAGAGATCCGGTGGCGGGCGCCTTTTATCACAGTATAGAACAAAAAGGAATCATATTTGCGCAGGATC
>DIEU01000005.1 GCA_002418775.1 Firmicutes bacterium UBA5766 | reverse complement strand
AGCATACGGCTGAACAGTAGCTGTTGCCGTTGGGCAGAACCATTCTTGAACCGACGCACTGAATCCAGGCTAATTTATGGGGATGCTTTAAATCTGAAGAACGCAGTATTTCACCGCCATATGCGCCGGTAGAAGATAACAGCCGCTCAAAATCCATACTAGTGAGAACGTTTTGGAACTCTCTGTAATGGTATTCCTCTCTCAGGCTGGGATCATACGGCTCCAAGCCCGTCGAAAGAATTATGGCGCCAACATTTATTTCTTTCTTGACCGGTTTTTGATTTAAATCTATGGCGTCATTCTTGCACACTGCCAGGCAGATTTGACATTTACCTTCTTTAAGGTAAAGACAGCTCTCGTCGATATATGCGACAAGCGGAATTGCCTGCGGAAAGTAAACATGGATGGCTTTATTCTTGGATATATCCTGATTGAACTCATCAGGATACTTGACCGGGCAGTACTCCACGCAGGTGGTGCAGCCTGTGCATTTATCCTCTAAGATATATCTGGGTTTTCTAATCAGGGTTGCCTTAAAATCTCCTGCTTCCCCTTCTACTCGCTCTACTTCAGTATAGGTAAGAACTTCTATGTTTGGATGCCGGCCGACCNNGTATTCACATGGAGCAGTCATTGGTCGGAAAGGTCTTGTCAAGCTGAGCCATATGCCCGCCAATGCTGGGAGCTTTCTCAACCAGGTAAACCTTAAAACCAGCGGCGGCAAGATCAAGTGATGCTTGAATGCCGCTGATTCCTCCGCCAACGACCATTACGTCTCCAAATTCTTTTTCGCCGCAAAGCCGGGAAATCTGTTCTACAATTTGTTCTTTTTCCACTTTCCTTCCACCTCATCAGGTATTAAGTTCCCGTACGTCCGGGTAACCTTACTTAATTTGTTGCACAGCCAAGTCGCTCCGGGTGGGAATACACCGACAGGCGATTTCCACGCGCACGGCCAACCAGCGTGATACCCAGTTCTTGAGCAAGTAAAACAGCGCCCCCCGTCGGCGAATGACGGGAAACCACCAACGGGACTTGCATCTTTGCCACCTTGAGCAGCATTTCCGATGAAATGCGGCCGGTGCCCAATAAAATTGTATCTCTGGTCGGCAGTTCTTTGAGCAGGCATTCGCCCTGTATCTTGTCCAGTGTGTTATGCCGTCCAATATCCTCAGACACTACAAGCAGATTCCTGGTATCGGACAAAGCCGAGGCGTGCACACCGCCGCTATACCGGTACAAATCCATCCGGTCCTGAAACTGCTTTAATAGTGAAAACACTTCCTCAGGCGCAATGACAAGCTCCGATTCAACCTTTTTTCCCCCGGTCTGAAAAGCATAACCGCCGCCGCAGCCGGAAGTAAGTTTCCGCTTTTTCGGCGCTTCAAATTCGGGATTAGCCAGCCTCACGTCGACTTCGGATTCATCGTCACACACCCGCATCATCGCCACATCTCTCATGCCCGAGATAATTCCCTCCGAGTACAGGAATCCGAGGACGAGAAAATTGAGCTTGGTCGGAGTACACAGGATAGTAACCAGTTCCTTCTGATTGACATAAATAGTCACTTCCCTTTCGCTGGGAACGTAAACCGGAACCCTGACCCATCCCTTTTCCGAAAAGCAATCGCAGGTTATTTCCAACACCAACTTCGCAGCCGCTATGTCAATTGCTTCCTGCATGTTTGGCTCTCCGTCCTCTAAATTACTTCCTGGATAACCTCTGTGATGTCTTTGATCTCTATCACTTCATCAAAATTCATAACCAGTCTGCTGTCCTCAAAATTGGTGATGCAATAGGGACAGGCGGTAACCAAAACCTCGGCGCCGATTTCGACAGCCTGTTCCAATCTGAGGTTGACGAACCTTTCTTCTTTGGGAGTTTCCATCCAGATCCTGCCTCCGCCCATACCGCAACAGAAACTGTCTTCCCGATTCTCGGGCATCTCGCTCAGCTCCAGGCCGGGTATTTTCTTTAGGGCCTCCCTGGGTTCGTCATATATGCCGTTATGCCGGCCCAGGTAACAAGGATCATGATAGGTGACTTTTTTCGCAAACTCTTTGCTGATCTCAAGCTTTCCCTCATCAATCAGTTTAAATAAAAGCTGGGAGATATGAATGATCTCAAAGTTCGCCGAAAAATCCGGATACTCGTTTTTAAACGTATATAAACAATGAGGGGAAGAAACGATAATTTTCTTCACACCGCAATCGATCCAAGTTTTGATGTTTTCCTTGGCCAGGCGTTTGAATAAATCCTCATTGCCTGTTTTCCGGATGCTTTCTCCACAGCAGCTCTCCTTTTCGCCCAATATTCCGTAATCTACTCCGGCCTTGTTGAGTATCTTTGCCGTGGCCTGGGCTACCTTCTTTAACCGTGCGTCATAGCTGGGGTAACAGCCGGGGAAATATAAAAATTCCATCCCTTCCTCGAATGTCTTTACGGACAGGCCTTTTGCCCACTCCGCCCTGGCGCTGCGAGGTTCGCCGAACGGGTTTCCATCCGCTTCAAGGCACGAGCTTACGCCGCGGATCGGCTTGATCGCGGTGGGAAAAACACCGTATCCCGAAGCCATCCTGCGAAGCGCTCGCATATCTTCGATCTGATTTACTTCCCTGGGACATTTCAGAGCGCACCTTCCGCAAGTGGTACAGCGCCAGATCTCTTCATGTTCGATCTCGGTCAAACCGAATGTAGCTTCCCGGATCAGCTTGCGCATGCTGAACTGCCTGACTCTGTTCCAGGGACAAAAAGTATCGCATTTTCCGCACTGGTAGCAGAATTTAACTGCTTCTCCGCCGTAACCTTTTATTTCATCTATAACCTCTTTGAAGGGGACTACAGTCTCCACGTTTTTCCTCTTCTTTCCCATTAAATTCTAGCTTTTCTGTGACATCCTGGTAAGAGTTTCCACGACCTTGTCTATTCCATATTTGTCCGCCAACGATTTTATTCCTATCTCTATATCGTCTATCTGGACATCCTCTTCTACTTCCTCTTCCCTTTCTTCATAGATCAGGGCGTCATTTATGCACCACTGAACACAAAGCGGTTTTTCCTGGGGCGGATCGTCCTCACACATATCGCACTTAAGAGGAAGGCCGGAATCGGGTTCATGAAAAAGCGTCCTGGACGGGCAGGCAGCCCTGCAGAAGCCGCACTCATCGTATTCCTTCCCCTCGATTATATATTTGTCTCTGCCCATACATTCAGCTGGAGTATACTCGCCGGCATATACAGGAAGATAGATGTCTTTAAGCGGATGACGCATCACCCGGATACGGGATCTCTCCGGATTAATGGTGCTGTATTTCGGTTCAGCGTGAAAGGCGGAGCAAATTGCCTCGCACGCACGGCAGCCATTGCATTTTTCGACATCGACCGTGATTGTTTTAATTATTTTCTTAACTTTAGCCATCTTATATGATCCCTCTTTTTTCCAAGTCTTCAGCAACAAAACCCAGATCTATTTCCTGCAGATACTCTTTGGTGGGAATACCACGCTCATCCCATCCCCTGAATTTGTAGTAAACGTCCAGGAGAGTATTTTCAAGATCGGGGAATCTCTTCCTCCAATGGTCTTCCGGCGGCTTTTCATCCGCTCTGGTCATGCCTCTTCTCACATTGACAGCTCTGATCAAGGTCCGGTTTCTCCTGGCTGCCAGCGTTATTGACTCTTCATCCATGTCGATTCCCGTCCCCGCCGAGAAGATGCGCGGGTAATTGTGTATGTGATAGGGAGGCTTTAAGGGGAATGACGACAGACCGGCGCATACCCCGAGCGCGTCATCGATGTAATGCATTCTCTCCATCCAGTCAACCAGTTCAGTAGCAATTTCAGGAGTCGGGTAAAAGGGATTGGAGTTTTCTCCGCGTGGATTCCATTCCAGGAAATATTTTTTAAACTTCTCATCAGGGACCTGGATCCAGTCACTGACAAACTCTTCTCTGGCCTCCATGGTCGAAAAAGGCTCCTGGGGAAACTGTCCTTCAATTTGTGTAATATTTATTTTTTCACCCGTACTGTACATAAGGAAATAAACGGGGTTCAGCATCCCCAGCTTGAGGGGCAGCTGCTCAATTTTTTTAATGTTGTTATGAGCGTATTCCTCTGCGCCCTTACCAATTTTTTTGGCAGCCCAATAAGTACCGTCGGCCAGAATATCTCCTATCCCTTCACGGCGGACAATCCTGTCAAGCAACCAGTAATGTCTTCCCTCGTTGTCGGACGGCATACCCGGAAGGTCCTCGTCAGTTAGGATACCTGCCTCATAAAGCTCAAGGGCAAAGGCCATAACCTGCGGGCAGGAGAACCCGTCCACACCGTACTCCGTGGCCATCTGAGCGATTTTAAAACCAAAAGCCAGGTCTGAATAGGCGGCCATTGTATAAGTAAGCTTCGAAAAGCATTTCATCATGTATCTTGGACTTTCCGGAACTGAAATTAAAGCCCCGCATTTCATCGGGCAGTTATAGCAGCTTATCAACCGCGTCCGAACAGATTCTTGGACCGACTTCCACTGCTCTTCCACTTCCTCGGTCCAGAAGTCTTTTCTTCTGGTGCGGACATTTCCCCACATGAAACCAGCGGTGTGCCACTTCTCATCAACGATTGCCATCTCCTGCGGCGAACCCAGATTCTGAAAAATGGCCTCCATATTTTTAATTGGATGATCTGCCCGGTACTTGATGTAATTCAGCACACCGTTGCATTCCTTAATAAAATCAGCCGGGCGGGCAACATTGACGTCTTTTGTTCCGCGAACAGCTACTGCCTTTAACCCTTTGTCACCCATAACGGCGCCTATACCTGCCCGGCTGCAGCTGGACCTGCCCTGCTCGATGGAAGCAAACAGAACCTTGTTTTCTCCAGCCAGACCGATAGCAGCCACATGGGCTTTCGGTTCATTTAACTCTTGTTTAATAAGCTCCTGAGTCTCAACAGCGCCTTTGCCCTTTAAATGAGAAGCGTCACGTATTTCCACCTTGTCATTGTTGATATACAAATAGACCAGTTTGTCGGACTTGCCGCGAATGATCACTTTGTCATAGCCGGCATACTTTAATTCGGGAGCAAAAAAACCGCCCATCATTGAAAAGGCCATTAACCCGGTCTGGGGTGAAATGGTAGAAACAATAGTCCGGTTGGCGCCGGGAGCAAGTGTGCCGCATAAAAGGCCGGCGCTTAAAATAAACAGATTGTCAGGAGAAAAGGGTTCGATTTCAGGGGGAACCCTGTCCCACAAAATCTTAGCGTTAGTACCCAAGCCCCCCATATAAAGTTCGGTCCATTTCGGGTCGGATTCTACCCTTTCAATGCTTCCTGTTGATAAATCAACTTCTAAATAATACCCTGTCTCTGCGTACCTCATTTTTAAACCCCTCTACATATCTTTTTAGCCCCGCTGGGTATCTCCGCAGCCAATTTCTAAGCTGCGCAGGTTGTTCATTATTGGTCACCATCGCGCTTAATTAAACAAATCTCCGTACTGTTTGTCAACACATACATTATGCGCTTAATGGCCTTTGCTTCCACATTTCCTAAGCTTTTCCGCGATAAATCTCAGAAATTTCCATACCTGATTAATATCCATTTTCCTGCCCTGCCGGAGCGGAAGGCCAACCGAAGTTTCTTAAATTAGGCTATGAAACAAATACGCGGACAAAACACTAAAATACCCCCGATTTATCTTTCTTGCTTTAAGATAACCTGCCTAAAAAGGGGGATACTTTGGCTTCACGCGCTTAAAAATGTCCTTCTCGCCCTTAACTTTTACGGAGCAAATAACTAAACTCCGGACGGGGTATATCAGGATGGTAAAAAAGACTAAGGAATATAAGCACTGCTTTTTCTATTTCTGCAATTCCCCCTTTCTTTTTTAATAACCTGTTAAAAATGAGCCTTTACAACACTTTTTTAAAAGCGACACCAACTTATTTCCTTAATAAAATAGTAAAATATCTGAATTTAAAAGAAAATAGCTAAAAAGAATGAGTAAGGGTTTAGATAAGATTGAAAAAGGGAGCAACCCATTAGGACTAGTCCTTAAGCATGAAGGAAAGCCATACAAAATATGTAGGTTTTTAAGCCAGAGGATTTCTTCAAACAACAAAATACAGATATAACAATTACCCTTTAAAAATTTCAATGAACAGACGGCGTCAACCCACAGAAACTTCTTCCCCGGTCAGTTCTGCCAGTGATTTTTTCGCCTGCATTCTTGTTTCGTATAAAGGGTCATCCAAAAAAGGCCTGATATAATCAGCGAGGGAAGCATCTTGAAACCTGGTTAACATTTTAATAGACGCCAGCCTGATATGATGGCTTTTCCCTTGCAGGCCTTTTAATAAAGCATCCTTTGCTTCTTCCCCGCCCATTTCATATATTTGCCGCGCTATTTGGTCGCATTTGGGCCAGGGGGATTCCAATAATTTTTGACCCAGCTCTAAGAGTTGATTATGTTTCATCAAGTTCATGCTGTTAGCCTCCCTTGTATTTATGCTAAAAACCTGCAGGTCTTCAAGCGGGCTTCAGATCTGCCGCTTGTTCAATTGCGCTTAATTCACCCCTCCCATGACTGAATACTTAAAAGTAAACCTACGAATATGATTAATGTTGGTTAACGATAACCATGATACTTATGCTTTATACAAGAAAAAAGCTTTGTCCAAACACAAAAAGGACAAAGCTTCACTTTATCAAAGCTAACTTTCTCCTTTCCGCAATGGGAGGCGCAAGGGTTTCCCCCCACACCCTGTCGGCCTGGCCGCCATGCTTTTTTAACAAGGCCTGCCAGACTCGGAGATATTATGTATTATAATATACTATAAATAAGACAGATTCCCTGCAAAAATGCAAAAAAAAGAAAAAAGATTTTTAAGCAGTGGTATACGCTGCCTGTTCTTCTTTGCAACATAACCATAGTCTTAAACTAAAATTGTGCCTGAGTAGTTACCTAAAATTTTATTCTGGTGCTTTTCCACATGATTTTCCCGCAGTCCCTAAGATCGTAACCAGCCAGAGAACTGACTTCCTTTTTAAAATCCGGACTTTCAATTACGCTGAGTAATCGCTTGATATAGCGGGTTTCCCAATGTTCTTCCGGTATGCATAGGTCATAGCGCTCCTCCCCAAGGCCGATAAAATCAAGGTTCAAAGCGTTTGCCGCAGCCTGAATACCAAGCGCGCAGTCCGCCTCTTTTGCAGCGACGGCAGCCGCAACCGCCATATGAGTGTATTCCTCCCGGTCATAACCCCTTATCTTATCCGGCGATATTCCCTTTTGTTTAAGGCTATAATCCAGCAGCACCCGCGTTCCGGCGCCGTTTTGGCGGTTGACAAAAGTTATATCCTGCCTTGTTAAATCTTCAAGCCCTGAAATACTTTTTGGATTTCCCTTTTTAATGATCAGTCCCTGCTGGCGGTAAACAAGGTTTACCAGGATTACTTCTTTTTTCGGCAGGTACCGTTTTAAATAGGAAACGTTATATTCGCCTGTTTCTTCATCTAAAAGATGTATGCCTGCGCAATGCGCCTCGTTCCGTTTCAGAGCCATAAGGCCGGCCAGGCTGCCGACATGCGCACTGGAAACGGACGCCTCCGGGAAGAACAGGCGCATGTAATTGGCCAGTATATCAAGCGTATTGTCATGGCTTCCTATAATAACAGTAGTCTCCTGCACTTCCTGATCAGAACGCAACAGCTCTACTTCCGTTATTTCTCCCTTGGCAATCCCCTCCGAGAACCTGGGCACGCGGACAATTCCGTCAGCCCGTATTAAAGACATAACCACCCCGGCCCCCCTGGTTACCGGCGTCGCTATTACATGATCACCGACACGCCCCAGCTTGACCCGGACAAATTCCTCCATGCCAATCGAAGAGTACAGTTTTCTGGACATCAAAGCTTTTATCTTTTCCTGTGGGGGAGGAATCAGGGCTTGCTTATGATAGACTATTTTTTTAACGAACAGTTCGGCGCAGAGGTAAGCTGATACGGGATATCCGGGTATACCGATGACCGGTTTATTTTCAACTATCCCAAGTACAACTGGCTTGCCAGGCCTGATGGCCACCCCGTGCACCACAACTTTGCCCATCCTGCTGATGACTTCGGAAGTAAAGTCCTCCCTGCCGGCTGAGGAACCGGCGTTGATTAAAACCAGATCGGCTGTTTCTACAGCAGCCGCCAGGGCTTGCTGCAGCAGCTGCGGATCATCCCTGATAATTTTCCTGCGCTGGGCTAAACCTCCCCATTCTTCAATCATCGCCATAAAAACACGTGAATTGAAATCAATTATTTTGCCCGGCCCGGGTTCAGCGCACGGCTCAATTATCTCATCTCCTGTAGGAATTACAGCCACATAAGGTTTTGGCCGTACGGCAATTTCGGTTACCCCCCCTGCTAAAAGGCCGCCTATATCAATCGGCCTGACCCTGTGGTTGGCGGGAATAATCATTTCAGTAGCGACTATATCCTCTCCCACTACCCTGACATGCTGCCAGGGATAAGCCGGCTGAATAATTTCTATAATGCCTTCTTTTACCGGGTGGATATCCTCAATCATAATTACGGCATCGCAGCCCGCCGGCAGGGGGTCTCCTGTATCAACAGGTATCGCGTCTATCTCCGGGCGAAGCTGGAGAGGAGAAGTTTCTTTTGCGCCAAACGTACTCGCCGCTGTTACAGCGTATCCGTCCATCGCCGCAGAATGATAGTGAGGGGATGAATTCCTTGCATAGACCGGCTGCGCCGTAATCCTGTGAAGAGAATTTTCCGCCGGAATAACCTCGGGTGTCGCAGGTTCTAAAGCGCCTGTTCTATCCAGTGCTTGAAGGTATTTTTCGATAGCTTCCTCTAAAGGGATATCTTCGAGATAAATATTTCGCCCCATCTTTTTCTCCCAATTCTCCTAGAACATTTTTATTCTGACAATCTCCCCCGCCTGAACGCCCTCTTTGACGGCAGGTATTCTAGCCAGGCCGTTTGCTTTAACCAGTGTGCTGATTAGGCCCGATTTGCCCAGAACAGGTTCAGCGCAAAGCTCACCTTCTGCAGTAACCAGCCTTACCTGGACAAAATCATCCCGGCCGGGGGCTGAGCGAAGGTTACGGGTGATCCTGGCGCATACAGGAAATTCCAACAATTCTTCGTCTTCTTTCGGGTAGCTTCCCAATCTGATTAGCGGATCAATCAGAAGGTAAAAGACAACCAAAGCTGAAACCGGGTGTCCCGGAAGGCCAAAAACCGTTTTTCCGGAAACTACAGCCCCAATGGCAGGTTTGCCCGGCCTGATGGCGAGACCGTGAAAAAGGACCCCCGGTTTGCCAAGCGAACTTATTGCCTGTACAGCCATATCCTTCGTCCCAACGGAACTCCCGCCGGTGAGCAGTACAATGTCATTATCCTTGAGCGCCTGGGCAAGCAACCCGCGTATTCTCTGAAAGTCATCACCGGCTATACCGTATTGTACGGGTTTGCCGCCGGCCTCGATTATAGCGCCGAAGAGCGAATATGAATTGATATCCCTGACTTTCCCCGGGAGAGGTTTTTGATCGGGAGAAACAATCTCGTCCCCCGTTGAGATAATGCCCACGCGCGTTTTACAGAAGACTTCTACAGCTGTTACTCCGGCAGCGGCCAAAACTCCCAGGTCCTGCGCTTTTATGCGGTTTCCGGGCTGAAGAACAGGACTGCCGGAAACAACATCCTCTCCTTTTAAGATCAAGTTTTCGCCAGGCGCCACCGGTCTGATCACACCTATGGTATCTTCGTCAAGGTTTTCGGTATACTCTATCATCACCACTGCGTCTGCGCCCTGCGGCAGCATACCGCCCGTAGGAATTCGCCACGCTTTGCCCGCTTCCAGCCTTCCCAGGGGTTCTTTGCCCATCAGGACCTCCCCTGCAATTTCCAGGTAAGCCGGCAGCGACTCAGAAGCGCCAAAAGTATCCCGGGCGCGTACTGCAAATCCATCCATTGTGGAGCGTGTAAAACCGGGTAAATTATCACCGGCTAGTATCTCCTTGGCCGTACGGCGGCCCAAAGCCTCTATAAGAGGAACTGTTTCAATTTTTTGCTGCCGGATGCATTCTTCCCAAATAATCCGCCGGGCCTCATACATGGTTGCTACTTTAAAAAGCTCTGTCATTTTTTCTCCGTTTTTTTGCCTATTTGTTGCTGTAAGCAACATATCCAAGTCTATTTTGACACAACTGGCGATTGGTTTTCAAGGTTCATCGGGAAATTCTGGCCACCACAGCCTTTTTTGCAGCTATAGAACCAGCTCTATTGATCAGGAACTGCACCGGTATTTACACCTGTAAAACAAGTTCTTGCTTGCAGACTATCGGGCGCCAGACACTGTCGTAAGGCCAGCAGAGTCAATGCCCTGATCAGTTGCAGAACTCCCGGTTAATAATTTCCCCGTCTTCCATATTGTAAATACTGTCAGCTATTGCAGCGGCCTCCATCCTGTGGTGAGTTACCATTACCGTTGTGATTTTTCCCGCTTTTAGTGTTTTCCCGATTTCATCAATTAATTCCTGACGCATTTCCTTGTCAAGGTTGGCAAAAGGTTCGTCCAGAAAAATAATTTCCGGCTCCAGAATTAAAGCCTGGGCAAGAGCCACACGCTGGGCTTCTCCTCCTGAAAGTGAGCGGGCACGCCGTTTTACCAGGTGGGCGAGTCTCATCTTTTCCAACCAGTGATAAATTTTATTTTCTTTTTCTTTGTGATTTATCTGGCGATACTTCAGACCAAGTTCCAGGTTCTCCATTACAGTCAGGTCAAACATCATCGGTTTTTGAAAGACCACAGCCATCCTCCTGCGCAATTCAAGAAGCGAATGATCCTTAACATTTTTACCGAATAAAGAAACTGTTCCGGCAGTAGGCTTCTGCAATGCCGCCATGACGAACAGAAAGGTGCTTTTCCCTGCCCCGTTGGGGCCTGTTAAAGCGATCGATTCTTCCCTATCCAAAGAAAAATAGGGTATTTTCAGGATGGTTTTACCCTGAAGTACAAGTGTCAGATCAATTATTTCAATAACTTTGCTCATCGGTTGTTTCTTCCCTGCTGTATAGCGGTTAATATCGCCGTAACAACATAAGCCAGCAGCATCAACAGAATGCTGAAAGCTATAGCGACATCAAAATTCCCTTTGGATACTTCCATTACCGTAGCTGTAGTGAATATCCTGGTCATTCCCTTAATGTTCCCGCCGACCATCATGGAGGCGCCCACTTCGGAAATTACACCGCCAAAACCGGCCATGACAGCGGCCAGCAAACCCAGTCGGGACTCTTTTACCAGTGCCCAGGCCATCTGCGTCCGGTTGGCGCCAAGCGCTGTCAGCTGCAGGCGGATCTGTGGATTAATCTGCTGGATGACAGCCAGAGTTAAGCTTATGACAATTGGGGATGCGATTACCGCCTGCGCGATGATCATGGCATAAGGAGTATATATTATATTTAAGAACCCCAGCGGTCCTGATCTCCATAAAAAAATACTTACCCAAAGGCCTACGACAACCGGCGGCAATCCCATCCCGAAATTGGCAATACTGACAAGTACGTTGCGTCCTGGAAATTGACTTAGAGCTAAAACACTGCCCAGGGGAATACCGATTAAAACACTGAGCAGCGTCGCCGCTCCGGATACCTGAAAGGTAAGCAGGGCAACTTCTATTATGCCCGGATCCAGTGTGACAAGCGCTATAATTGCTTTTACTATACCATCCCAGATTAGTTCCAACTGCGTTACCCCCAGGCGAAAATACTTATCCACTCTGACAAATACAGGGGGACGGTTTTTGAACAAAATTGCGCTTAAGGCATCGACCTCCCTGTGTTTGCTGGTGAATTATCATTCTTCTGCTGGCGCCGCTTTAGCGGCACGTGAGTTTACTTCCCCAAATCAGCCTCTTTTTTCCCGGCGTCGGGAGTAAACAGCTGTTGACCGTATTCGTCAACCCCAAAAGTAGAAATCATTTTTTGAGTATCAGGCGATACCATAAATTCCACAAAAGCTTTAGCCCCTTCTGCATTTATTTTGGTAAATTTTTCAGGATTGACCTGCATTACGTGGTAAATATTAAGCAGGGACTTCTCACCTTCCACTAAAATAACCAGGCTCAGGTTCTTTTTCTGAGCCAGGTAAGTTGCCCTGTCTGTTAACGTATAACCTGACTTCTGCTCCGCTACGCTTAACGTCTGTCCCATGCCCTGTCCGGTTTCCTGGTAGGCTGCCCCTGTTTTAGGGGTTATTCCTGCGGAGTCCCATAACTCAAGTTCCTTCTTATGTGTTCCTGAATTATCTCCGCGGGAAATAAACAAGCTTCCCGATTCAGCAATTTTTTTCATAGCTTCGGAGGCAGTTTTTAAGCCGCTTATTTTCGCCGGATCATCTTTGGGACCTATAATAATAAAATCATTATGCATAACTAGTTGGTAATTTATTCCCACGCCGCTGTCAACCAGCTTTTTTTCATCGGCAGGCGCATGGACCAGCAGTACGTCCGCCTCGCCTTTTTCGCCCATAGCCAGCGCCGCTCCCGAACCTACCGCTACTGTCTTAATTTTATAACCGCTCTGCTTTTCAAATTCAGGGATCAGGACATCTAAAAGTCCGCTGTCCTGAGTGCTTGTCGTAGTAGCCAGAATAACATCAGCAGTTTTGTTTCCCTCTGCAGCCTTATTATCCTCTGCTGCCGGGTTAGGGTTTTTGTTTGCGCAGCCCACCAGGCTCAGCAAAATTAAAAAAGACGCTATCAATACCAACCATTTCGTTTTTGAAAACATGAAGCTTCCCTCCTAAATATTAATCTAATAATTAAATTGCGACAAACCCCTGCCTCCCGGACCATTTGATTAAAAAGGCCGAGTCCGCATTTTGAAGCAGGCCCGGCCAATTTAAGCCGATCCAATTCATCTCCTTTCCAATGCGGGAGGCGCATTAGTTTCCCTCTGCACCCATCGTCCTATTGTTCATAAGCAAGGTAGCTCACAGAACAATAGGATCGGAGATAAGTTTGCAATTGAAAATATTATTTGACATATATCGCTTGTTTTCCTGCTTTATTGAGTAAAACTTTTCCGGATAATGGCTATCTTAAGAATTACAAAAAACGCGAAACCGTTTTTTCGATCCATCAGCAGTCAACAGAATTAAATTCCCCGAAGTCTTTAGTTTTTCCTTTAGCAGGAGAAACGGGGAATGGAATCGATCATCATAAAAAATTTTTCAGTTTGGGAGGATTTTAGCTTTAAATGTAGAAAAAAACAAAACATAAAATAAAATATAAAATATAACAATTTTCGAGTCTCTGAACCTAAGGCGTAAGGCTAGGGATCTTAGACCGATAGAGTATAGCTGGAAACGGTTATGCTTCCCGATGCGGAAAGAAAATTGGAGTTTTTTTGTGTATTCGGGCTAAGCTTTTTCTAAGGTTTAGCCTTTTTATTACACTCTAACTGTCAGTTGCCTTTCGGCGGTTGACATTTTTTATTTATGAACCATTTTAATAAATGAAGGGATGGGAGGAAAAATGTCTATTGCTAAGTGGAAAGGAACACGGGTTTTTCTGCTGGTTATGTTTTTATTAATGTTGACAGTGTTTTTTGCCACTAACGTTAGCGCGTCATCAACCAGTCTAACAATTAAAAAGCTTGCTTCAGACGGTACAACCATTATTTCCGAGAAAACGCTTAATTATCAGTGGCTGACGGACCCCAACAATATACCCGTGATGGGCGACGGAACAACACATTATTATCACCAGGGTCCGGTATTTATTGACGACCCTTCTGAAGAAACAGAGCAGGCGCTTCGCTGGAACCAGGAGGAAGATACAAACGTCCAGGAAAAGGATATGGGCGCCCTTATGGGTACCAACTTAAAAGACCTGTGTGATCTTGTCGGGGGCATGGCGCCTGGTGATACTATAAAAATAAAGGCAACCGATGGTTTTACTAAAACATTTGCCTATAAAAACGTATACGAATACTCAAACCGTGAAGGACCCATGGTTGTTTGCTGGTACAAGGACGGCTTATATCCTGACACCGGGTACACGGAAGGTATGCGCCTGGTTTGGTTTGCCGATAATTCAACCAACCCATGGGGCATTAATGCTTTTGGCAACTGGGACTGGCATGAGGCCGCTGATTCAGAATACTGGTATTATTTCATGAGCGGCAATGAGAGTTATCCGACAACCACTGGACTCTCTGTGCAGGAGGTTTCTGACTTAATCATTTACAGCAGCGAAAATACCCCATTGGCGCCCGAAGCAGCTTTTACAGCTGATAAAACCTCCGGTCAGGCGCCGCTTACAGTTCAATTTACTGATCAGTCCACAAATTCACCAGCATCATACGCATGGGATTTAGACGGCAATGGATCGATTGATTCTACAGAGCAAAATCCGTCCTTTGAGTACAGTGAAGCGGGACTATATACTGTCACGCTCACTGCGGCAAATAGCGCCGGCAGCGATCAGGAGATCAAAGCTGACTACATTACAGTTACCGCAAAACCCCCGAGTGGAGGCGGTGGCGGTGGCGGTGGCGGCGGAGGAGGCGCTATCAGCAGCAGAATTGCGCCGGCAGCAGCGTTCGTAGCGGCTCCGGCAAGCGGTAAAGCGCCGCTGACAGTCAATTTTACCGATACATCCACAGGCACGGCGCCGCTGACCTATGCGTGGGATTTCAACAATGACGGAACGGTAGACTCAATAGATCAGAACCCGGCATATACTTATGAAACTGCCGGCACATACACAGTCAAGCTCACTGTAAAAAATGACGCCGGAAGTGACGAGGAGGTCAAAGCAGACTTAATTGCAGTAGAACCTAAAGAGAAAACAGAATCTGCAGAACCTAAAGAGAAAACAGAATCTGCAGAACCTAAACAGGTTTTAAACGATATTTCAGGCCACTGGGCTAAAGGCAGCATAGAACAATTGGCGGCAATAGGAGCTGTAAGCGGCTACCCTGACAACACTTTTAGACCGGACGCAACAATTACAAGGGCTGAGTTTGTTGCTGTCCTGGTGAAAGCTTTTAAATTTACACCTCAAGCTGGAAAAATCTATACTGATACAGCCAATCACTGGGCTAAAGACTCTATTGCTGCAGCAGCTGCCCTAGGTATTGCAGATGGGTACGGCGATAGCAACTTTGGTCCGGATGACCTGATTACCCGCGAACAGATGGCTGTTATGATTGCAAAGGCAAAAAAATTTGATCTAATTAACGGAGAAACGGTATTCGCCGATAATAGTAAAATCTCCGAATGGGCTAAGAAAGCCGTATTTTCAGTAGTTAAGAACAATGTCATGCAGGGTTATCCGGATAATACATTCCGGCCTCAGGGCAGCGCAACAAGGGCCGAGGCTGTAACCGCCATAGTAAAGTCTAAATAAACAAAGGTTATTGATAAATAGTTTTTCATGACCGTAAAACAAGGAAACTTTGTAAAAAACGAAAGGGGGAGTGAAGTTAGTCGAACTTATAAATAAAAAAGCAAAAAAGTTCAAAGAAATACAAAGAAAGAGGAGGGAAAATGAATGAGCAGACTAAAAAAAGTTTTGGGGAGTATCTTGTTAGCATTGTTTTTATTGCTTCCCTTGACATTTTCACCAGCAAAAGCAAGCGCAGAAAACGTTTACGCAGACTTTCCAATTCAACTAACCGGCACGTCAACCATTGACATGAGTAAAGCCGATATGGAGGCCTTACTAAACACAGCCAATACCTTTACTGATAATAATGGGAATATTTTTGAAGGCGTACCACTGCGGCAGCTGATTGCCAAAGTTGATGACAACGATCCTGACACGCTGAATAATTCACTTCTGGGGACTTACAATATTGAATTTACCGGATTAAACCAGGATGGGACTGACTATGTAAAGACTGCTGCAGCAGGAAGCTGGTCGTCTTATTTTACAGGTGGAAGTATAGACACCGATGATGTGTTTATCGCGACCAAGGTAAAGATAGGCGGAGCGGGTGATTTCGTCGATTTACCAGAATTTAGTGTAAACAATGCGGCAAAGAACTGGAGACCCGGTATAGTTAGCGGCAGTTTAATAACCGGATTAGGAAACCGTGTTGGCGGATTGTACAAAATCAGGCTGACTGGTCTTCCCCAGGGAGCTCCGGTGGCTGCGTTCTCAGCAGCCCCGACAAGTGGAGAAGCTCCGCTGACAGTCAACTTTACCGATGAATCCACAGGCACACCGCCGCTGACTTATGCGTGGGATTTTAACAATGACGGCACGGTTGACTCAACAGAACAGAACCCGACTAACATTTATGAAACTGCCGGTACATATACAGTCAAGCTGACGGTGACCGATGCCGGCGGCAGTGATGAAGAAATCAAAACTGGCTATATCATTGTAAATACAGAAGTTATTCCTACTGATTGGACTCTTCAATTATCTGGGGCGAAGGACATGTCCGTAACCAAAGCTTTCTTTGAGGACGGTCTGGCATGCCCGTCGTCCGGACACCAGGTATTCTGGACCGATGAGGATAATAATGTCTGGGGTGGTGTGCCGCTCTGGCTGCTGGTTGGGATGGTTGATGACGACCCCGACGAGGGTCCAAACCACTTTAACTTTAACGATGACCTTGCAGCACAAAATTACGAAGTTAACGTTATAGCCGGAGACGGCTGGTCGGCGACCCTTGAAAGCTCAGCAATCGCCCGCAATAATGGATATATTGTTGCTAATACACTTAACGGGGAACCGCTTCCGGCTTTGACTGAAACGGAAAAACCGTGCTGGCCGCTTTATCTGAAGGGTTCTGCTGTTTTTGGGGGACAACAGGTTGGCAATATTGTTCGAATCGAACTGACAGGTCTTCCCGAGCCATCTGAAGGATGGACTTTGGAATTAGTTGGAGATATAGGTGATACCATAACTCAAGAGGAATTTGAAGCCGGCCTCGCATGTGCGGGTTCAGGTCACTACAGGGAATGGACTGATATCGACGGCAACGTCTGGTCAGGCGTTCCGCTATGGGTTCTGTTAGGTGTGGTGGATGATCTTGAGACAGGTGACCACTGGACATTCAATGATACAGTTGCCGCGAATGGCTATTCTGTGAATGTGATTGCAGGCGATAATCTTACAAAGACTTTTAGCAGCGCGGATATAGCCAGAAGTGACGACTTTATTGTTGCTGACAAGAAAAACGGCGCTTTTCTTACTGATTCATGGCCGTTGCGGCTTGTAGGCGCCGGTGTTACAAAAGCTGATGGATCACTTGGCGGCAAGAGCATTGGGAATATCGTAAAGATAGAAATACTAGAACTGCAGACACCGCCGGCGGATCCCGGGAGTTGGAACCTTGCGTTAAACGGAAAGATCAGCGATGTTATCTCACAGGCTGAGTTCGAGGCCGGCTTGGCCTGCCCTGGTTCCGGGCACCTGGCGGAATGGACAGATATTGACGGCAATGTCTGGTCAGGTATGCCCCTTTGGCTTCTGACAGGTTGGGTGGATGACAGGCTGCCGCATGGCTACAATGCAAATCAGGCAAGCGCCGGTTACACAGTTATAGTTAAAGCTGAAGACGGCTACAACAAGGAGTTTGACAGCGCGGATATCGCCTGGAGCAACGATTATATCATCGCCAATAAATGCAATGGTGAACCGCTTACCGAAAAATGGCCGCTGCGTCTTGTGGGCGCCGGTCTAACCAAGGAAGATGGAACCTTAAGCGGATACAGCGTCGGGAATATCGCAGAGATAGAACTGACTAATTTTCAGACTGCCCTGCCCATACCCGAGGTTCATATCGTCAAGTATGCCGAAGATCGAACCACTATAATCAGCGAGACGACCGTTAATTACTTATGGATGCAGGATAACCTTGACGTGATTGGTGACGGAAATACAATATACCGCTATGAAGCTATCACGAACAACCCGGAAGATGTCTGGGACGCTGCAGAAACTTATCCCGGAGGTTATAAGATAGAGAATGCCTTGAAAGGTACCCGTATAAAAGATCTTTGCGATCTTGTCGGAGGTATGGGCGCAGGCACTGAGATAATATTTACTGCCAAAGACGGATATGAGACTACGCTCCCATACTCATCTATCTATACCAATCCTGCAGTGCAGGAACGCCAGGGCGATGCAATACTGGCCTGGTGGAGCGATGGAAACTACGTGCCCTATTATGCAGACGGTATGCGGTTGTTCTTTGCCCCGGACGGTGACCATGTCTATGGACAATGGGATATGCACGAGACGCTTACTCCAAATTACTGGCACTATTACTACAGTGATGGCGTTCAGTATCCTTCGTGCGCCGGTTTGTCTTCAAAATGGATTACCAGCATAAAGATATATTCCGTTCCTGCCGGCGACTGGACATTGCAGCTTGATAGCAGGGATATAGGCGGTACCTATTATGATGTAAGCAAAACCTATTTCGAGCAAGCCCTGGCCTGTCAATTTGGATCTGACCATAAGGTATCCTACACAGATTCTGAAAACCGGGTTTGGGAAGGCATGCCTCTCTGGTTTTTGGCCGGGTTTGTTGATGACGCCGACCAGCATTCCGACAACTCCTTTAATGATGAATTGGCAGCCAAGGGCTATAACGTAGTGATTACAGCAGCCGACGGCCATTCGGCAACTATCTCCAGCAAGAGTATCATCAGGAACAACAACTATATTGTCGCCAATACGCTGAACGGAATAACAATACCTGAAACTGATAGCGACTGGCCGCTTAAGTTAGTCGGCCCGTCTGTCAGCGATTCAATATCAATTTCTCAGATTAAAAGCATTAAGCTGGTCAAAATTTCTGATAATTCTCATGGCGGCGGTAGTGGTAGCGGCGGAGCAACAACACCAAATCCAGTTAATTCCGCCACCGGGTCCGCCACAGTTACTCCCAGCGCGGGCGGGACTATTGGCCTGGGCAGCAGCGCCACGGTAACGATACCAGCCAACGCACTGAATGGCACAGCTCCTGTTACGGTTACAGTGCAGCAGTTGAACTCGTTCCCAGCGACTCCAGCGGGCGCCAGACTGGCCAGTGAAGTGTACGAGTTTACAGTAGGAAACAATGCCGCTTATAACTTTGGCGCCAGTGTCAGCATTACCCTTAGCTTTAACACTTCCGCCATCGGTGAAGGTGAAACAGCGGCCGTGTTCTTCTATGACGAAGCTCACAGCCAATGGATCAACCTCGGTGGGGCAGTAACCGGCTCGACTATTACAGTGCAGGTTAATCACTTTACCAAGTATGCCGTGTTTGCCGTGAAAAAGACAGGAACCTTAAACGATATTACCGGTCACTGGGCGGAAGCTAATATCGCAAAACTAATGGGCCTTGGCGCCATTAGCGGTTACCCGGACGGAAGTTTCAAGCCGGACGCCATCATCACCAGGGCAGAGTTTGTCACTATCCTGGTAAAAGCATTCAAATTTGAGAACAAGGAAGGCCGGATCTTTAGTGACACTGCCTCACATTGGGCTAAAGACAATATTGCAACTGCAAAAAGTATGGATATAGTCAACGGCTTTGAGAACGGTTTGTTTGGTCCTGATGACCTGATTGCCCGCGAACAGATGGCTGTTATAATTGCAAGGGCATTGAAACTTGACCTGATTGATGGGAAGACGGCATTTGCCGACAACAGCAAAATCTCAAAATGGGCTAAGGAAGCCGTATTTGCAGCAGTTAAGAACGGGATTATGAAGGGCTATCCCGACAACACATTCCGGCCTCAGGGCAACGCAACCAGGGCAGAGGCTGTGACCGCCATAGTTAATGCTCTGGGTTTGCTGAATAAATAATTGTTAGTTCTTTAGATAATTTTTATCGCTTGGCTGTATAATCCGGTTCTCAGATAAGGTAAAATTTGTGAATATAATTAGGGCGGTTAATGCCGCCCTAATTATCATACTTCTCAAGAAAATTATTACTACAATGGATAGATATAACATGTCTGCCAAAAAGTAAATGGGGTGAGCGCAGCGGCTAAGTACAAAAGCAGATGGGTGCAACTGCTAGTTCTGCAGGCAATCACAATACTGTTTTCGCTGTCCCTTGTACTTATTTCACCGCAATCAGTTAACTGCAGAGATTATACAGATAGAAGCGCCGGTTATAACAAGCCTCCTGAAAAGCCGCCCATATTGCTTTGGGGTCCATATATCACAGGGACTAGTGAAAACAGCGCTATAGTAAATATAAAGACCAGCATCGCGTCAAAAGCAACCGTCTATTACTGCGATGAGGCATATTACAACGCCGGCGCCTCCTATAATAGTAGCGCCTCTGACAATGTTTACGGCTCAATGCATCACATTGCTCTTTCCGGACTTGTGGCAGGAACTACATACCATTACCAGGTATGTTATGAAAGAAAACAAACCGGGGACCTGCGATTCTCTACACTTCCAAAATCGGGTCCTTTTAGTTTCGCCGTCTATGGAGATACCCAGGATGAGCCGCCAAATTTTAGTCAGAAAGAAAGACATAAATTGGTTGCAGACCGGATAGCCCAGGAAGAGAACATCCTTTTTGTGATCAATACGGGCGACCTGGTAAATGACGGTAATGACACCCATAATTGGGATAGATTTTTCGATGCTATACGCTTAATGGCAACCGGGACAACGATTTATCCCGTACATGGAAACCATGATGGAAACTCTCTTTATTTCGATATATTCGGAGTTTCACCATATTACTCTTTTGATTGCGCCGGTTCCCATTTCACAGTAATTGATTCCGTATATCGCACCCCGGAACAAGCTAAATGGCTGAATACTGACCTGGATAACAACATGAAATGGAAATTTGTTTTTTTTCACCACCCTTTTTACACATCAGAGTCCAACCATTTCGGCGGTTGGAAAAACCTCAGGAACGAGTGGGAGGAAACATTTATTTCCAGAGGAGTAAGCGCTGTGTGGAACGGTCATATTCACGCATATGAGCGGTATTTGGAAAAAGGCATCCAGTATATAGTTGCCGGGATCGGCGGCGGACCTTACACTACACTAAACAAGGTCAAATACGCTGGTTGTCAAAAAAGCTTTGAACGAATCCTGGGCTATTCCAAAGCAACTGTAGACCCTGTCACAGGATTGGTATTTATAAAGGTCATTAAAGTAGCGGAGATATCCAAGAATGGAAAAAATGTAACAATATCTCCCGAGGGAACTGTTATTGATGAATATATCCTGTCTTCCCCTGAAGTAGATTTAAAGACCGTACAAGCATATCCTGACAATACCTCTAAACCGGATGAAACAATTACCAGGGCTGAGTTTGTTGCTATCCTGGTGAAAGCATTTGAATTTCCCCCTCAAGCAGGCAAAATGTTTGCTGATACGGTTAACCACTGGTCTAAAGATTTTATCGCCGCGGCAGCAGCCCTGGGCATTGCAGACGGGTACGGCAACAATAGCTTTGGTCCTGATGACCTGATTACCCGCGAACAGATGGCTGTTATGATTGCAAGGGCATTGAAACTTGACCAAATTAATGGAAAAACGGCATTTGCCGACAACAGCAAAATCTCAAAATGGGCTAAGGAAGCCGTATTCGCTGTGGTTGAGAACAATCTCATGCAGGGCTTCCCTGATAATACATTCCAGCCTCATGTCAGCGCAACCAGGGCTGAGGCTGTATACACGACAGCAAAAGCAATGAATAAATACAAAACCATGAAGAAATTCGAGATCATTTCGGATTAATAAGGATAATAAGGAGTGCAATTATGTGGAAAAAGCCCGTTTACGGTTTTTAGGTATTGCAGCAGTTATTATTGCAATTGCACAGTTCTATATATCTTCTTTCGCATTTGCCGCAGGCGCCACTACTTCTTTGCATCTGGTAAAATATGATACTGATGGTATAACTGTATTGGCTGAGAAAACAGTTGATTACAAATGGATGGAACGGAACCTGAAAATATATGGAGACGGGAAAACCCATTATTACCATCAAGGCCCTGTATTTGAAGGTGACATATGGGATCCTGAGGAGGTTAAAAACCTTAAAGATAAAGGAGCAGTGAAAGGCGCCGCGTTGAAAGACCTTTGTGATCTGGTAGGCGGAATGAATGTTAATGATGAAGTGACACTCATTTCTGTCGACAAATGGCAAGCTGATTTTGCTTACGGCAATATATACGAACCGCAAGCCGCTCAAGGGACAATCGCGCTGTGCTGGTACAATGGAGAGGATGCCCTTGAAGGAGAGCGTTATGGTGTTGGATACCCCGCAAATAATGCCTATCGCACTGCCCTGCAGATAGTATTTATGTCAGAAGACACCAACAAAGAGGGCAAGCGCGTCTTCGGCAACAGCGATATGAAAGCTACCATGACACAGAAGAAGTATCAGCATTTCTTTGAAGGACAATATCCTGTTGCGGCTAGCAATAATTGAAC